>CAVSCO010000001.1:0-49455 GCA_963726475.1 uncultured Phycisphaerae bacterium
CTAACCGTTGAGTTCCAGACAGTTTTCCCTTGACGCCGAAACCCCGGCCTTGTAAGGTATCCAGATAACTCAACAGCCCGGTCACAGTCGGTAATTCAGCGGGGCCTTGACCATGGTCATCCGAATCCAAAGCCATGCCAACCAGCATCGTCGCGGCACACGCGGACCCCAGAAGCCCGCCCCGTCCATTCCACCGGGAATACAAAACAAACCCAATCACCCGCCTTTCCAGCTCAAAAACGCGGATTACGCCCCACGAACAAACCCAATCAAAGCCAATCTTCAGGCCCAACTTTCGGACATTTCAGAGGACTACCGGACGAAACGATGACGACGCAGACAGCGGTTACGTTTGTGGTGTATTTTGTCTTCCTGCTGGGGATCGGGTTCTACTTCTACCGGCGTAACGAGAGCATCGAGGAATACCTGCTGGGCGGACGGCGGGATGGGGGCGTGGGTCACGGCCCTGTCGGCCCAGGCCAGCGACATGAGCGGCTGGCTGCTGATGGGCCTGCCCGGGGCGATCTACGTCGGCGGCCTGGCCGGCATCTGGATCGCCATCGGCCTGTTCATCGGCACGACCCTCAACTGGCTGCTGGTCTCCGGGCGACTGCGGGTATACACTGCAGAAGACCGAGCAGCATCACCCTGCCGTCGCTTCTTCGAGGAGCGGTTCGGGGACCCGACGGGGCTGCTGCGAATCGTCTCGGCCATCGTCATCCTGATCTTCTTCACGATCTATGCCTCCAGCGGACTGGTCGCGGCGGGCAAGCTCTTCGAGTCCACATTCAGCGTCTCCTATCAGGCGGCCGTCGTCATCGGCGGCGCGATCATCATCGCGTACACGTTCATGGGAGGCTTTCTGGCCGTCTGTTGGACCGACCTGTTTCAGGGCTCACTGATGGTCGTGGCGCTGGTGGTGGTGCCCTTGATAGCCTATGGACAAGCGGGCGGCATCGACGGCATCCGCAAAGGCATGGTGGCCAAGGACATCGCGCAGAGCATCGTCCCATCCGGCGGCGTCACCGCCCTGCTCGCCATTGTTTCCGCCATGGCCTGGGGACTTGGCTATTTCGGTCAGCCCCACATCCTCGTACGGTTTATGAGCGTCAAATCGCTGGCCAAACTGTCGCGATCGATGGTCATCGCGATCGTCTGGGTATTCGTCTCGCTTACCGGAGCCGTCGCGATCGGCCTGATCGGCATCGGACTGTTTTGGGACGTCCCGGATGGAGATCCGGAGAAGGTGTTCATCTACATGATCGGCGACGTGATGCATCCCTGGATCGCCGGCGTCATGCTGGCCGCCATTCTCTCGGCGATCATGTCCACCATCGATTCGCAACTGCTCGTGTCGTCATCAGCATTGACGGAGGATTTCTACCAGAAGGCGATCAAACGAACCGCTACCGAGCGAGAGGTCGTCCTCGTCGGTCGAATCTGTGTCATCCTCATCTCCGCAATCGCCCTGCTGCTGGCCTTGAGGCCGAGCGATACAATCCTCGACATCGTCGCCTACGCCTGGGGTGGATTCGGTGCGGCCTTTGGACCACTGATCCTCTTCGCATTGTTCTCCAGGCGGACGAGCTGGCAGGCGGCCCTGGCGGGCATGGTCACGGGCACCGTCGTGCTGGTCATCTGGAAGCAAACCGGGCTGAGCGATCAGATGTACGAGATCGTGCCGGGGTTTGCCGCCAACTGTGCCGTCATCGCCATCGTGAATCGCGGCATCCGCCAGAGTGATGAGCGCGGTCTTGCGACAGTTCGATGAAGTCACCGAGCAAGTGCACGGGAGAACACCATGAGCCAAATCGCCATCGACGTGGTGCTGCTGCCAGAGGTGAAGATCACCCGGCTTGCGATCGAGACCAATCGCAAGCTGGTCGAGAAAAGCCCCAGCGAAATCGTTCTTGGACGAAGTCGCGTGCCTGCCTCACATCTCCCTGGCGATGGGCTGCATCGAATCGCAACGCGTCGATACCCTCAGAAGGACGCTCTCAGCAACGGCTAGCGAGAATCTCGTTGGCAAACTCACTCTCACGGGAGTGGTCACCGTGCTAAATGCACGAGGCGAGCCTAACTCGATGTTCGCCATCGCCAAGACGCAGGCCCTTCAGAGACTGCACGAGCGAATTATGGAGGCAATTGAGCCTTGGGTGACGCGCGACGCGAACGCCGAGATGATGTACGGGGATGAGGAGGTGGCGCAGAGCACGCTGGACTGGATTCGCAACTATCGCGAAAAAGCGGCCTTCGCCGCGTTCTTTCCACACATCACGGTCGGGTACGGTCGGGTGCAAGAGCCAATGACATTCCCGATGCCGTTTGCGGCATCGCAACTGGCCCTGTGCCATCTGGGGAATCACTGCACGTGCCGAGAAGTGCTGGCAGCCGTGCGGCTATCAGGGTAGTGGCGCCGATGTGGGCCGTGTTACCCCGTCGTCAATGAGCGATGACGCTGGAGACGCGGAATACGGGCAGCAACAATGCGATAGCGATGGTCCCGATAACCACACCGAGAATCGTAATCATCAGCGGCTCGATCACCGTCATGACGCTCTGGATAGAGGCCTGGAGCTTCTTCTCGTAGAAGATCGAGATCTTGTCGCAAACATCGCCCAGTCGGCCAGCCTTCTCGCCCGCCCGAAGCATCTGAATGATGCCGGGGGAGATCAGCTTCGCCCGCTCGGAGATGAGAATGGCCTCGGAGAGTTGATAGCCGTCCTGGATCTTCTCGTCCACCTCCAGCCAGAGTTGCTGAAAATAGTAGTTGTCCACGCAGCCCTGGATCACATGGATCGAATCCAGAAGGCGAACGCCCGTGTTGACCATCGTCGCCATGATCCGCATGCTCCGTGTCACCACCATGTCCACGAACATGGTTCCAATGACCGGGGTGTGGATCTTCAGGCCATCGAGAATGCGTCGGCCGGAAACCGTATGAGACCAGTAGCGGAACCCCACACCGAGCGCAACGGCACTGGTGACGAGCGTTGCCATGATCTCCGCATTGCCCAGGATCTGACTGACGTGAACGAGAACCTGAGTCAGCTTAGGCAGTGCCGCACCGCGCGTTTCATAGATGCGCATGAAGCGAGGCAGCACGAAGAACATCAGGGTCCCCGTAGCAGCGATTGCCATCAAGACCATGATGAGTGGATACGTCAGAGCCCCCAACACGCGTTTGCGTGTGTCGGCTTCAAACGTCAGATACCCGGTCAGGACCGAGAGCATCTCGACCATCTTGCCCGAGGCTTCGGAGGCCTTGACCATGCTGACGAACATGTTGTTGAAGGTACTCGGATAGTGGGCTAGCGCATTCGAGAACGGCTCGCCGCTTTTGACGCGTGCGGAGAGATCGAGAATAACGTTCTGGAATCGCGCGTCTCCGGCTTGTTCACCGATAGCATCGAGGGCATCACTGAGGATTACGCCACTGTCCAGCATCACAGCCAACTGCGTGCTGAAAAGGATCAGATCGGTGCTCTTGACCCGCACTTTGTGAACGGAATCACCGCCGTCGACGCCACGAACAGGCGCATCGGTTCCCAGCCTGGGCTCCTGCCCCGCACCCGATCGCTTCTCGGCGTCCGAATCCGTCTGCCACATTTCCTTCAGTAGTGTTCCCATCGTGTGACTCTCTGTCAAATCCTCATCGCGATTCAACGATCACCGGACCATCCAAAGCGGCAATCCTCAGGACCTCCTCGATCGACACGATCCCCGCCTTGACCTTCTCGATGCCGTCGAATTTCAGCGGGGCCATCCCTTTGGCCAAGGCGGTCGCCCGAAGCTTCTTGGCGCTGACGTGTTCATTGATCATCTCCATGATCTCGTCGTCGGGAACAAGCAATTCATGGATAGCGATTCGTCCGGCATAGCCCGTGTTGCGACACTTCTTACATCCCAGCCCGCGATAAAACTTGCAGGTCTCCCCGCCTTGCGTCTGAACGGCCTTCTTCAGACTGGCCGGCGGGTCATATTCCGTCTTGCAGTTCGAGCAGATTTTGCGGACCAATCGCTGCGCCAGTACACCCTTGAGCGAAGCGCTGACCAGATACGGGGCGACGCCCAGGTCCAGCAGACGCGTCACTGCGCCTGGTGCATCGTTGGTGTGCAGTGTCGAGAGCACGAGGTGCCCGGTCAAAGCCGCCTGAACGGCGATGTTGGCCGTCGCCTGGTCTCGGATTTCACCGACCATGATGATATCCGGATCCTGTCGCAGCAAGCTTCTCAACGCGGTCGAGAATTCGAAGCCCACCCCCGAGTTGACCTGGAACTGATTGATCCCCGAGATGTTGCATTCAACCGGGTCTTCCACCGTACAGATGTTCACCTCTTCGTTGTTCAATTCCGACAGCGCTGCATACAAGGTCGTGTTTTTACCCGACCCGGTCGGACCGGTGACGAGCACGATGCCGTTGGGCACCTGGATGACCTCGCGGAAACGCAGCAGATTGTCATATGTGAAGCCCAGCGATTCGAGGTTGTACAGAATCTTCTGGGGATCGATAACACGAATGACGACTTTCTCGCCGAAGTTGCTGGGCATCACCGAAACACGCAAGTCGATCGGCCGGCCCTCGACCAGGACGTGAATACCTCCGTCCTGTGGAAGCCGTCGCTGTGCGATGTCCAACTCGGCCATAATCTTGATTCGTGATACCACCGCCGCGTGCATCTGATGCGGCGGACGCATCTTCTCGTAGAGCTTGCCGTCGACGCGGTAGCGGACACGCAACCGCTTCTCGTCGCATTCAATGTGAATATCGCTGGCGTTCTCTCGAACGGCGTTATAAAGCAGATAGTTGACCAGCTTGACCACAGGCGACTGGCCGGCCACCTCCTCGAGATTGCCGATGTCCTGGGTGATACTCTCGATCAGCGTGAACTCTTCGAGCCCCTCGTCGTCGATAATATCATCGATGACGAAGACGTTCGCCGCCGGAAGGTATGATTGCAGTGTGGCTTTGATATCCTTGGTGGTCGAACAGACGACTCGAACCCGACACCCACTGATCCGCTCGATCTCGTCGATCAGGAACACGTTCGTCGGTTCGTTCAGCGCGACGGTCAGAACATCGTGCACCTTGAAGAGAGGCAGGACGATATGCGCCTCGAGAAACTCACGCGGCAGCAGCTCCACCGCCTTGGGGTCGCACAACTTCGGGCTGACCTGCGCGTACGGCACGCCGTAAGCCTCAGCCAGCGCCGCCGCAATCTGATTCTCCGAGCAATAGCCCATCTCGACGAACAGCTCGCCGAGAAGCTTGCGATGCCCTTTGTCCCGCTGCTCCGTCAGGGCATGGTCGATCTGCTCCTGCGTGACGACACCTCGCGCCAGCAGGAGCTGACCGAGCTGCATCTTGTTTTCAAGCAGAATCTGACTCATTGCCGCCCTCAATTCTTACTACGTCCAATACTCCTAGGCGAAGCTCTTGACTGCTTCGGCCAATTCCGCGTGCCGATCGAATTCCGCCTGAAGCCCGGTGATCTCCAGGATCTTCTCGATCGTCTCATCGAGCCCCGCCAGCCTGAGCTGCGTGCGGCTCTGACGGCACGACTGCCTGACCCAGAGCAGCAGTTCCAGTCCCAGGCTGTCGACGCCGTTGACGTTGCTCATATCGAGCACCAGATGCTTCCGTCCGGCCGTCGCAACTTCCGCTACCGTATCCTTCAGTGTTTCACCGATGTCCCCATCGAGTTCACCCTGCAACTCGAGGACCGTGACATCGTTGTAGTTTTGCACGTTGATCTTCATCGCAACAACGTCCCCACCGCCGTGGTCCCGTAGTCGGCAAAATGACCGGCGCCATAGGTCGACGGACTATTGCCCTGCATCAGGTCCCACAGGTGATAGATATCGCTTTCCAGGAAGACGGCTCCCACCTCCTCATCGAACTGGGTGCCTAACCCCTGTCGGATCTGGTCCAGTGCGAAATCCACCGTCATAGCATCCCGGTAAACCCGCTTGGAGGTCATGGCATCGAAGCTGTCCGCCAATCCGATGATCTTGGCCATCAGCGAAATCTGATCTCCGGCCAAACCTTCCGGGTAGCCTCGTCCATCGACCCGTTCGTGATGTTGAAGCACGCCGGGAACAATATCGTGCATCTGTTTGATCCCGCGAAGAATTCCGGCTCCGACGCACGGATGGCGTTGGATGCACTCCCGTTCTTCCGGCGTAAGTTTGCCGTTCTTGCGCAGCACGTTCTCATCGACGCCGATCTTACCGATATCGTGAAGAAGCCCCGCCAGATAGATCCGGTGGATCTGCTCCTCGCATAGCGGCTTGTGTTCAGCCACCCGTTCGGCCAGCCATCGCGAGATGATAGCCACCCGTTCGGAATGGCCGCGCGTGTATTGGTCCTTGGCATCGATGCTGTTCGTCAGGGCCTTGAGCGATCCGACGAACAGTTCTTTCAGATCGTTGAACAGGCGTCCGTTCTCGATGAACACCGCGCAACCGCTGGCAACAGACGCGAATAGCTTCATGTCCGTGCTGTCGAAATCCGGTTTGTCGATGCGATTGACCGCCACCATGTACCCAATGATCGAGACGGCGTTCTGCGCATGTCCGGTCCGACGCGCCGGCTGCGGTTCCTTCGCACAAAGCGGAACGGCAATGATGTTTCGTATACTGTCGGGCCATTCGTAGCGAAATGGCGTGTCGATATCGCTGTCCAGCAAGGCCTCCTGACCTCGGTTGAGTTCTTCCGTCAGCCGACTGTGCACCCAGGCGGTCGTGCGGACATCGAGATCGATCAGGCCCGAACCGGCCGCGACCATAAATCGCTTCTCGCCCTCGACAAGCCGCTCCAGCACGACGGCAATACCCTCGACCAGCACAATGTCCGTCAGACTGTCGCAAGCCAGTTGCAGGAATGTGCTATCGGATTCAGTAACCTTCATGTTCGTGCTGATCCTGTGCAACAGGACCAGTTCTTCGTAGACCTGGGCCAACTCGATACCCATCTTTTCCATTTGGGCATCGCTGCGTGCCGAAACCAGGAAGTTTTGCGCGGCGAGTCGAAGCATTTCGTTGATATAGACCACCGGTGCGCCCGCGTATCCGGCTCGGCCGGCGGGCGAGACCAGTCCGGCCTCGGCAGATGGCACCTGCGGCCCCAGATCCGCCACCATCACCCCGGCCTGACGCGTCGTGCCGGGAGTCAGATTCGGCGCCAACAGCGGAGTTGCCAGAAGCAGGTGGGCATCGCAAAATTGCCAGACGCGCCCCGTATCGCGGTCCGCCTCGTGTCGCGACATGGCCTGCGTCACCTCGTGCGCGGCGCCGACAATTGCCTGTGGGTCGCTGTCGAACGACCCGGCATTGCAGAGAACGACCGCTTCGCCGTCCGGATCGATCACCGCGAAATTCACGTCAAACTGCGCAAGACGCTCTCCAAACCGCTCCAGATCGCGCCGTTGCAGGCAGGTCAGTCCTTGTGTCGTCGTATTTGGCATGGCCCTCCCCGAGGTCCTTCAGAGTACCGGGTGGTCCGGCAGTTGTCGCTGCCGACGGCATCAACTCTTGATGGCGACCGCCTTCTGGTAGAGGATGTCCTCGATCGTCTTGAGGAGTTCCTTGGGACTGAACGGTTTGCTCAGGCATTCCTCGATCCCGAGCGAGTTCTGCATCTCTTCGGTAATCGCGAAGCTGCGCGGTCAGCAGAATCGCGGGGATGTGCTTCGTTTCTTCATTCTTGCGTATCTTCTCGATGAGTTCGAGCCCGGTCACAAACGGCATCTGGTAGTCGGTCACGATGATGTCGGGATGCTCGCTGCACGCCAACTCGTAGGCCTCGGCTCCGTTGTTAGCCGCGACGACTTCGTATCCGTTGTTGCGCAGTTTTATCGCAACGACATGAATAATGTGAATCTCATCATCCGCGATCAGCACCTTCTTGCCTGTCATTTTCATCCACTCCAAAACTGGGTTTCTGGAATCCCCTCTCCGTGAAGAGGTGCGCGAATCGTTCGCTACCGGGCCGCGCCGGCCATCTCCGCGGCCGCCAGAGGCAGTTCGAACCCGAACGTACTTCCAACGCCCACTTCGCTGGTGACGAACACACGACCATTGTGTACTTTCTCGATGATTTGTTTGACGAGGTTCAACCCCAGACCGGTTCCTTTGGCCTGCTTGTTGTTGGCCTGAACACGATAGAACTTGTCGAACACGTGATCGACCTCGTCGGCCGGAATGCCGACACCGGTATCCGTAACGGTGACACGGGCCAGCGATTCGACCTCGCTGACGTCCGTTTTGATCTCCACCGATCCGCCGGCCGGTGTATACTTGACCGCATTGCTCAGCAGATTCACAACGACCTGGGAGATCATGTCTTTGTCCGCCAAGACCTGGTCGAAGACAATGGGCTTCTGTCCGGTGACGGTAATGCCCTTCTCCTCGGCAAATCCCTTGATCATCTGCATCTGCTGTTCGATCAGCACCGTCAGACTGACGGTCTCCTTTTGGACCTTGATCAGCCCAGACTCGATGCGCGAGACGTTGAGAATGTCCTCAATCAACCGATTGAGTCGCTGGGCCTGAGTCTGAATGACCTGATAGAACTCCTTGCGTGTCTCTTCGTCGTCCGCCTCGCCATCCGCCAGCATCTCCGAATAGGCGGTGATGGACGCCAGCGGCGTCTTCAGCTCGTGCGACACGTGACTGACGAAGTCGTTTTTCATTTGAGAGACTTCTTTCTCTCGGGTGATGTCGTGAAGCACCGCGACCACGCCGGAGACTTTGTCCTGCTCCAGGACGCACGAAACGATCGTGTCGAACGTGTGCGGGCCCTCGGGCTTGTCGAATTGCATCTCGCGTCGCGACGCCTCCGTGGCGCTCAGTCGACAGCGTTGAATCAACTGAACGAAATCCTTGTACTGCGGACCGACACTCTGGCCCAACGGCTTGTAGCGTGCCTGCTCGGGATCAAACTCCAGCAGTTGTGCGGCCGCCATATTGGCCATCAGTAGCCGATCCGATTCGTCGACCACCACCACGGCGTCACGCAGACTGTAGATGATCGCCTCAGTATGCTGCTTCTGCCGATCGGAAAGCTGCGACTGAAGGCGAAGGTTCTTTAGTTCCCCTTCCAGCCTTCGAATCGTGGCCGCGCCGTCCGCATGGCGCGTTTGCACCGTGGCCGCCGCCCGCTCGACGGCTTGGAGGTCGGTCAAAGCAACCGAGTCACACGCAAGCTGCCGGGCAATGGACGCAATCGTCCCCGCCAGCCGATGATAGGCCAGCCCAAGGAAGATCACGCCCACCGCTCCGATGCAGCACGCGACGAAACGCCACGCAACCCATGGGTTGCGCCACCCTTCTCCGATGCCAGAATCGAATAGCCCGGTAAGGGCCGCGATGCACAGCGAGGCCATCACTATGGCAATCGCGGCCCAAACTAAGCGTTTTTGGCGTTTCACGGTTGTTCCTCCGAACCCGCCCGTAGCGGGTATGGCTTTCGATCATGAAACCACGCGTTAGCGCCGTTTCCAGTTCCTGGCCTCTTGCTGGTCGATCGCCTGCTGAGCGATACTGTCGATCCGCTCGAGTTCCTCGGGATCGGTTTCCACCACAATCCGTTCTCTCAGACGCAGCGCCTCCAGGTACGTCGGCCGCATCATCAGAGCGACTTTGAGGTTATAAACCGCACTATCGATGTCGCCTTCGAGATAGTACTTGGCCGCCCGAGCGTAAGCGTCTTCCGCCATCCGCGCGGTCGAGACCCTGGAGATTGTGTTTGGCCGCATCCATCTTTATGCGAACGTCGTCAGCACGATCGGCCCCACCGGTCTGGGACGGTTCGTCAATGATGTGAGGCGTGAGCATCACAATCACCTCTTCGCGACCCACTTCGTCAGTGGTGCCGCGAAAAGCCGCACCTACCACCGGCAGGTTCCCGAGCAACGGGACTTGACTGCGCGACGTCGCCGTATAGTCACGAAACAGGCCACCAAGAATTACCGTCTCACCATCTTTAACGATGACGTTAGTCCGCAACTCGGTGGTCGTCTCCTGAGGAAGACCATTGGTGATCACTCCATCACTATCCTTGGGATAGATGTCCATCCGAATGTAGCCGTCGTTGCCTATATACGGCCGGAAGATCAACTGAGTACCCGTGTTCAAGAAGGCCACCGACTGCGTGGTCGAGGTCTGCGTCTGCGTCGTCTGGTCCAGGTACCCGAGCTTTCTACCGATCAGCACGGAGCCTTCCTGCTTGTTGACCGCGAGAATCTTCGGATTGGCCAACAACGTCGTATCCGTGACTTCTTCCAGCGCCGTGATGATCGCCTGGACGTTGTCCGAGGAGAACCCCACTTTCAGCCCGCTTGTGGCCGGGACGCCGAAGCCACTGGTTTGCCACGGTGTTCCGGACCCGGTCAGCGAGGAGGGATAACCGCTGATGGCCACTCCGCTGAGCAGATTCCAGTCCACGCCAAACCCGGTCGTTTCGGTCAGCCGCGCCGCGAGAATGCTCGCTTCAACCAACACCTGCTGTGGACGGATATCAATCTCTTGGATGATCGCTTCGGCCCGCTCGACATTCTCGGGAAAATCGAACAGCACGAGCATGTCGTTACTGGCCGTCTTGTCTCCACCACCGCCACCACTGAGGCCTCCACTGGAACCGGCACTGCTGGCCGAGGAGATCTCTTCTTCAGCCGCGGTCGTCTTGGTAAGCTGCGCCTGGCGCTGAGCACGGGACGGATCAGTGTCTCAGCTTCTTCGGCCGTCATGTAGTACAGGGTGATGATCTTGAAGACCATGCGATCAGGATCCTCTTTGATCTTCTTGTACTCCTCGGCCGTGTACACCCGAATGAACTGGCCGTCCTGTTGGTACTTGAAGCCAATGCCCAACACCGCTTTGAGGGCCTCCTCAAATGTCACGTTGTACAGGCGACTGACGTTCAACGAACCGTCCACACCAGCCGACGGGATGATGTTCTTGCGGCACAGCGCCGCCAACAGTCGCAGCCCATCCCGGATGCTGCTTTCCTTCTGGAATGCGATGAACTTGATGACACATCCTTCTTCAGAGAAATCCACCTCGGCCTGATTAGGGTCGATGCTGAGGGTTTCCATCGTCGCATCAGAAGCCGACGTCATCATATCGGTTCCGGGCTGATCGCCTTCGGCGGCCATTGCCACCGGGACCAGCAGGGTCAGCAGCACCAGCGCATACAGCCCCCGGCCCGGCCGAACCTTCACAAGTTTCAACAATATGCTGTCATTATGCATAACCTAACTCCTGTTCTTCCACATCCTGCTTGATCGTATCAATTTCATTATCGTTCTAAAACATGTCGGTTAGTTCTTTACGTCGGTTGGGTGCGACAGCTTCAGAGGGAACTGTCGATCTTCGCATTTCACAATCACGGCATCTTCTTCAATCTGTACTACTTCGAATGCGTAGACATCGCTGCCGTCTTTGAGCGTAAAGGTCCCTCCGATACCGACGGTTCGTTCGTTGATAACCGCCTGGGGATTCGCGCTCAGCAACACTACGGCTTCGAGTCTGAGAGTCTTGGCTAGTCTGGTAATCACTTCTTCTTTTCGATTGGATGCTACCGTCTGTACTTCTGTATCAGAGCCCGTGCCTTGTGATTTGGATGCCATAGAGAAGCGGCCCCAATCCTGGGCCGTGAAGAAATCTCGATGAATGCGGTCGTTCCGACCGGCCTCGACAGGCAGCTCGACGAAATGGACGCGTGTCGTCTTCGCCGACGCGTCTTTCTCCGTCTGCTCCGTCTTAGGCCGCGCATCCGCGGACTTCGGCTTCTGACCGGTAAGGACGCGTAACCACATGATCGCCATGACGGCGACCAGCGCGATCGCGATGCCGGTCTTCTTGCCGCCTCGGGCCAGATAGTTCAGAATCTGGGACCCCGAGCCTCGAGTTTTTGTTGCCTTACGCTTCATTGTCAGCGATTTCCACTGATGTCCCACTGACCGCCTTGTCCGCCTCCTGCTTTTTCTGTGCGCGATAGAAGATCATGGCATCCGCTTCCATCACGAGTGCCCCGGTGAGACCTTTGCTGTTGGCCAGCGTGGTCCGCTCGATTCGGACGAGGCGTCCGAGATCCCGGAGATCGCTGAAGAAACCGAAGATCCCCTCCAGGCTGCCGGCGCACTTCATGTGAACCGGAATACACATCACGTCGCCGGACGCCGTCTCCGTACCGAAGACCACATCCTGGTCGGACAGACTGTTCTTGGCCATGATGTGTGTGATTTGTCCCAGGAACTGCCCCAGAGACTCCTCGGTCGGAATCCACTGGTCGTAATGGGCGACACACTGCTCCGTTTCCTTGAGACGTTCCACCAGTGCCGGCAGCGTCTGGCTTTGTGCCTCGGCGGTGGTAATCATCTGCATCCGCTGAGTCTTCGCCTCGGTCAGCGACTGGAGCCTCTCATGCGACGGGAGATACCCGTACAACACGAAATCGGCAAGAAACAGGCCGCCAATGGCAAGTACCCATAGCTGCTGTTTGCTCAGCAACGGATTGGATTGCCTCTTCTTCATCGCTGCTCGCGTTCCTCGTAGTTGGCCAGATAACATGTGATCTCAAATTCCGTCACGTTGATGGACCTCGCGTCCCTCCGCTTGGCCATCGCATCGGCCGCAGACGAGGCCTGTGGCATCGCCGCGCCGACCTGGATCGTATTGTCGCGAAGCAGTGGATTGACTTGGTCGAAATAGGGTGACTTGCCCAAACGAGAGACCAATGCTGCCACCTCGGCCGAATCCACGGCGATTCCCGCCAGAGCCACTCGAAACCGAGTCGGACCCAGTGGAGTCGCTTTGGCTGATCCTCGGGAGACACCCGCACTTCGTACTCCGGATTTCCCACGGTTGTCAGCCTTCTCCGACGATGGAAAAGGCTCCGAGACAAACTCCACACGGCTCAGAACAACAGGATCGCCGATGATGTAACTGATCTCCGCCAGTACGGCGGCCACATCAATCCGGGCGTCAACCTGTTGCACGGACGCGACCTTGGTCCGACGTGCTTCCAGGCGTTTGCTGACCGCGTCATACTCATGCAGAATGCCTTCCGCCCAATAGCGTTGATCTTCCAGCCTGGTCAATTCGGCGTTGGCGCGAGAAATCCGCCGCGTCACCAAGGTGTTGTAGGTCACCATGGCGAGGAAGAAGATCGTCAGGATGGCATATTGCCGCCTCATATGGACTCGGCGACGTCTGCCCTCCTTATACCACTCTGGAAGAAAGTCGAGCTCTTTCACGAAGGGGATCCTTCCAGTATGGACTCAAGTCCAAGGTCCGATTTCACCAGGGCCACGGTCGAGGCGCCCCAGCCCTTGAGGCTCAGACCTACGGCCAGCGCAAAATCAGCACCTAGGCTTAGGTCTTCGTGCCCGGCATCCGTCAGACCAAGATCGAATCCGCGAAGCGGCTCTGCAACGTCCGCCTCGATGGCCAGATGGTGTTTCATGACGCCGAGCAGGGCTTCCTCGCGGACACCTCCTCCGGCCATCACGGCGCGCTCCACACGCTTGCCACGAAACGTTACAGTGTAGTAACGAAGGCACAGCGAGATTTCACCTGCCAGTTGCTCGGCGGTCGCGTGCAATGAATCGAGAACAAGACGGCGGGTCGTCGCGTCAACGGAATCATCCGACTGCATCTTGCGCCGCAATACCTCGGCATCGGCCACGGGAACAGATAGTTTCGCCGCGATGTCCTCTGCAAACCGAGATGTTCCGAACGACATCTGCTTGACGAAGCAGATCTCACCCGTACGTCCCAGGACAACCGTGGTGTAGCGGTGCCCAACGTCCAGAAACATGATCGTCCGCTCTCTGTCTTCCTGACGTCTCATCACGCGCTCAAAACAGCGGAACAGGGCGCACGGTGCGGCATCGATGCCCATCGGTCGCAGTCCCACCCCTTCCAATAGAGCGATATGACTGCGAACGGTTCCTTCGTCGCTGGCAAATAGGATGTATTCGTTCTTGAGCTCGTCCCCCTGCCGCACGGTCCCGGCCAACACGTAGTTGATCGCATCCGAGCGGGGATCCAGTGCGAATCGGTGGGCGGCCTCTTTGCAGAGCGTCCGCTCAACCTCACTGGTTTCCGTCTCAGGTAATCTCAGAGAGGTGATCCTCAACCGGCTGGCTGGCAGGGCCGAAACGACTTCACGCCCCTTGAACGCCCCCTCCGCCAACACGCGCTGAATGGCTGGAGCCACCTGACGTCGCCACGCATCCTCGTCGCTCACATCGGTCAGGTCGACGCCTGCTTTCCCTGTGGCCAACACGCGTACGCCATCGTCACAGACCGCCAACTGAACCATCTTGACGAAGCTGTGTCCGATGTCCAGCCCGATGGGCAGGATCTTCTGTCGTCTTGTCATCCACTGGCTTAGTCGCATGTCAGACTACTCAATCAGAAACGGAGATGAATCCGGTTACCGGCTCGACCGACACCGTTCGCGTCAGGCCCGCTGCCTGTAACGTGACGGTTCCAGCACTGTTCAGATCGACGTTGTTACGGTCGAAGGGACTTCCCAGATAGTTGAACTTGATCGTGTCCGTGCCACCGAAATTGACGCCGGTAATCTCGACCCGATCCAGCCGGGCGTCGCTGGCAAAATCAACGACGTAAGACTTCTTGCTGACCGGGTGCTCGATCACGGTGTTTGTCGAGTCCTCGATCTGATATTGCTCATTGGCGGCGTCGAAGACAACCGAATAGATCTGCCCTCGGCTGATCGCCATGCTCTTGGCATATTCGAGATCGGCCGCCACAACACCACCGGCCGCACGAATCTGCATGCTCGCAGCAGACGACAACAGGGGCACAGCGATCGCCGCTGATATCCCGATAATGACGATCACGATCAATAGCTCGATCAGCGTGAACCCAGCATTGAGCCTTTGCCGCGAGCAGCGAGAAGCCCCCTTGGCGATCGCTCGAGAAACAACATGGCTTGGCGAGATGCTGCAAGCCGCTGCTTCGTGCGTCGCCTGTCGAACAGTTTGTATTTTCATATGGCTACACATACTCAACCCTACCTCCGTTGTTTCTTCGGTCGGTTGCGACTGCCGCTTAACCAGATACCAAACCAGCCTCCTCAACCGCGCTGATCTACGCCCTCCCACTTTGTGACCATCAGGTCTCCCGCAACCGACAGACCGGCCAAGACACGTTGGCCAGGCGCTATAAACCTCACATCTGCTACATCCGAAGTCCCACGTCCGAGAAGATAGACGTCCGTCCGTCACCTGCTTCGAGCAGGCAGAACTCTCACGAACCCGATCGGCACCACACAGCCATCCCTTCGAAAGGGTGGTGCACTCGCCTTTTTTCGCGAGAGCCATTTCACGGCCGATAACCCTATGAACATGTCGGGACCGGATCATTTGCGCTACCACCTCCATCCTACTCGCGGTCGATCCTCTTGAAGAAGGCCCCGGCTGCAGGGCTCCAATGAGTCCATGTGCCCGAATACCAAGCCGCGATGGCCGCCTTCGTCGGCGACGCCACGATGTTCACCTGCGAGCCGCTCCCGTCAAACGCCCAGTGCCCGATCAAGGATGCGTCGTCCGGCAACGCACTGACCTCCTCTTCCGTCAACGCTCGGTTGTATACGCGGACATCATCCAAAAGCCCCTTGTATTGGCAGGCCCCACCTGGCCGATCAACCCCGATGAACAGGCGTCCATATCCGGCCCCAGGAGCGTGGCTGAAAGAGTCAGATTTCACTTCGACCCCGTCAAGGTAAGATCGCATGGTATCCCCGCTACGGACTACGGTAACATGGTGCCAGTATCCGGCGATCTCAGATAGCCCAATTCCAGTGCTCCACTCGTTTGTGCCGTGATAGACAACGAGTTGTGTCGCGCTGGCATCAAACTGGAGCACCCAGTGATTGATGATTCCACTGGAGTCCGTCTTACAGAGGATTCTGGCCGAGCCATTCTGGCTGTCACTTGCTTTCATCCAGAGCGACAGGGTGTAATCATCGCTTAGCTGTAGAGTGGTCGAACTGTTGCCCGTGTAAAGATAGTGATTATGGCCGTCGAACTCAAACGCGCCGCCGATCATTCCCAGACTCGGTCCAGGTCGGCGCACTGCTTAACGTGCAATCGACTCGTTGGCCGGAAGAATCAACGACCATTTCAAATATCCAGCCTTTGACAAACAACCCGCCGGACACTTGGATATCCACACAGTCACGTCCGACATAAACATGGCGATCCACGGCAATGAGTCCCTCAACTTGAAGGTCCGTGACGTCTCGGAGAATAAGGTCTCCCATGACGTACAGCGCTGGGAGATTCTTGGCCGCAGTGAGCCTTGCCCCGTTCCCTTCAATGATGAGATTCCCCAGAACCATCAACATCCCGTTGATGACGACAGGCCCGTCGAGGACCATGATCCCCGTCGCACGTCCAGATCTTCTCCGAACCATCGGCCCCACTCACTGTACCTGGACCGATCGGCGCAGTTCGCGTAGTCTGTATTGTCGTAGTCTGACGTCAAGGGAGGCCAGTTCAGTGCCAGACTCGCCTTGTCGTTGTACGCTCCGACAATATCGCCGTATAGCGCGTTCGCAAAGACATCGCCATCGATCGCACTCTCGGCACTGAGATTTGTGACACCCCCGCTGCAATACACATCCCCAACCAGTTGCCAATGCTCAAGAGGTCTGAGAGCGCCGCACCAGAGACCTATGCAGGGATCCAGACGAACGACAGATGCCAAACGGCTGACACCGACTTTCTCGCCGTTGCTGAGACGATAGGCTTCGCAGACCGCGTCGAAGGTGCACTCGTCGTTTGCATCGATAGTCACGTCGTAGAAATCGTTGGTGTTCGGATCAATTTGGAGCGCGGTGCCTCCCGTCCAATACTGCCCCGCTACCTCTTGAGGATTCAGAAGAAGGCCTCTGGCGTGTTCTAGTCCGGAGGCGGCCAACTGGTCCATTTGAACGCGAACTGCCATGTTCTGGCCGCAGGCCAATTCGGTATCGCAACGGGCAATGAACCCCAGCGACAAAAGGGTGATGGCCATAATGATGCCCAGGACCAGCAGCAAAACCACCCCTTTTCGAGACGAACGTATTGTCGGAACGCGCCTACTCATCGTCGTCCTCGGTTACAAGGCCATCCTGGGTATCGTTCAAGAGATGTCCGGCCCAGGCCCTCAGCGTGACAGTGACTTCGTATCCATGCGAGATTCCGTCCTCAGGCAATCCAAACGAAATAGTAACCTGTTGGGTCAACGGTGGAGCGACATCACACGTGAACTGCACATTGGTGCCGTCGGGCAACAAAGCCACTTCCTTCCCGTTGTGCCAGAGGATCATCACCACTTTGGCGAGAGAGAGGCTTCCGGAACTGAAGGTGACCTCCGGATTGCTTGCCGATGAGAACTGCGTCAGCGACAGCGTGTTCTGCATCCCATTGCACTGGAGGTAGACCAGTTCATTGACGTTGATGCGACCGTCTCCGTTATCGTCGCTTCGCCAGATGGCCAGTTCCGTGCTTGAAGCCGTGAGAATCATCCGGCAGTTCTGGATCAAATCAAGGATGCGGAGCGTTCCCAAGCGAAGCTGGGCCTGACTCTGAGCAGCGTCGGCGCCGGCGCGGCTCCCACTGCTCATCGCAAAGGCCAATGTCGCCACGGCCGAAAGGAGTATCCCAGTGATGACCAGTGTCACCATCAGCTCCACCAGCGTGAACGCCTTGTTGTTCTTGATTCCAGCCATTCGTATTCGTTTCAACAATGCCCCTACAGCATTTGCCGCCCAGCCTATTCACCGGATCGGTACAGACCCAATTCATGGTGCCCTTCAATGCTCGTGCGGCGGGAGGACGCGGATACAAATCCGGTCCTCCCATCGCTAATTGCTCGAAGTTGGAACTGATCCGCGTTGATCTCAGATCATCCGATCTACTCGCTAATCAAACGTTGAATCGTTGCTACGGTCCGTCCCTGATAAGTGACGCGAACCGTCGCCAAGATGAAAGTGGCCGGGACGACACCACTCTGTTGCGATGTCAGGACATAATCGCAGCTTGCCTCTCTGCCGAAATTGGCATACATCGAATCGGTATATGGGGTACCGCTTGCGTCCTCGACCTGCCCCTGGGCCTCAACGTGAGTACCGTACTTGGTCACGATCTCATCGAACGGCGTGGCCACGATTCGTTCGACCAGATCATTGGCCAACAGTGCTCCCAAGGTCCGGTGCAGGCCCTCCGCCTGAACGGTTGCGCCGCCGGAAAACGGTAACAACACGCCCGCCGCAGCCACACCAAGCAACACCATCGCCAGCGTGGCCTCAGCCAGCGTGAAACCGGGCCGAACCAGCCTGATTCGTCTGGGGCGATCAATAGGCATAGTACGGTCTCCCGGAATCGTCCGTCCCCGTGTTATCGGGGCGGATCTCACCCGTTTCGGCCTTGTAGATCCAGCCATGGTTGTTGTCGGGGCTATCTGGAAAATCCTGTCCGTCGGCCAGCATCTGAATCGTATTCAGGTTGTTGAACGGGTTCCTCGGAATGTTCGAGAGATACGGTCCATATCGGTAGCCCGCCGTCCCCGGCGTCGCCGTGTCTCCGCTCCGCATCGCTCGACAGCAATGCCTGGGCTGCAAACACGTCGGCATCAACCGCCGAACCGGGACCTGCCGTGTAGCCCGGTGCAACCTCCAGGTGATGGCTCGTGTAGACCAACACGAAACGCCTCAGCATGTTCAGGTTGGTCGCCATCGAGCTGGCCCTGGCCGAGCTCCCGCAATTCCCGATGGCCGGAACGACGATGGCCGCCAGGACGCCAAGCAAGACCACCACGATCAGGATTTCCACCAGTGTGAAGGCCCTTGCTCTGACCATGATTTGTCCTTTCGATTGACATGGCGACAGTCGCCATGTCCAAGTCAATGTGACGGGTTCTGACTGAACCCAAGTCACGTCCTATCACCTGCCTTACATCAAAGTGCCGCGTGATGGGCACTGTCATTGGCAAAGATCTCGCCCGTTTCAGGGATGTAGGCCCAGCCCGCATTGCCAGGAACAGGAATATCGTTTCGGTCTCTCGCACGGACAATCGTCGTGCTACCATTGAACGGATTCTTCGGAACGTCTTCGAGATACGGACCGAAGATATGGACGTCGTCTCGTCTGGTTCTCGGTTTCCGGGATTTGACCTTACCGTCGGTGTCGGTACAGCAGACCATCTGTTCGAATTGCCCGTCGAAGACAATCGAGCCATCGGGGGCTCGCATCGGCGGGTCATCTCCGTGTTGGACTTTGTACAACTCGATCTGCGACCGGAGCAACTGGAGGTGGTTGCACAGATCGTCCATGCGGTTCTCCGTGATTCCAGCCTCGCTGAACCGGGGTACTACCGTGGCCGCCACCAAAGCCAGTACGATCACCACGATCGCCGCTTCGATTATCGAAAAGGCCCTTCGACCATACATCCCCTGCCTCCTCCTACCTCGATCCTGTCACAAGCCTCACACCTGTCTCTGACGCTCTTGAAAAGAAGGCTGACCGGTTTTCGGCAACGGCCTTGGCCCGGTCAGCCTTTTGATTCGAGTCCTCGTATCCAGGCGGCGTGTCCCCGCGAGTTAGCCTGCCTGGACCGGATGTGCTCTGTTCTTACAGAGCAGAGTGGTGTATTGAGTTCGTGGTTCCACCGTCGATCGCAAAGATCTCGCCGGTCGCAGCAACATAGCCCCAGCCATCAGTGGTCGACGTAAGAGCAGCCGCGGCTGCTTCATCGGCGACTGCGACAACGCCATTCTTGTTGTTGAACGGGTTTTCCGGAATACGCTCCAGATACGGGCCGTAGATTTCACCCGCGTCGGTGTCTCGCACTTTGCTTCCGCTCGCAGCGCCCGCGATCGTGCTCGTCTCTGTCATTTGCGCCTCGAACGTTGCCACGGCCGGCGGTGTGTCATTGTGCTGAACCTTATACAGTTCGATCTGCGAACGGATCGACTGGAGGTTGCTGCACAGACTGTTGAACTTGGCCTCGGTGCTGGCCTGCGTGAACTGAGGAACCACGATCGCCGCCAGAATGCCCAGGATGACCACGACGATCAGGATTTCAACCAACGTAAAGCCTTTTTTTGCCTTCATCTTGTTTTCCTCCTCGTTGCGCAAAATGCGGAACATTGAAAAAATGGTTGTATTGTCCGAAGTTGTTGACTGCTTGACGCTGTGACCTCTATCGACCGAATCGCAAGGTCACTTGATTTGGCGATGCTTGTTCTGAGCCGCAGACCCTTTCAAAAACAATCCCTGAAGACTCGATTTCCTTGAGAACTACATCCAACCTCATTGTTATGGTTTCGCCATGGAAACTGGAGCCTTTAACTTTGTCGCTCGAAAGCAGGTCGAGCGGCGTTATCTGCGGCCCCTCTCAGTCCATCCAAAACGTAGGAAACAAATGAATTGAGGGCAAAAAGAGAGCTGAGAAAAGAGGCAGGAAAAATGAATCACCCCGCAAGGCGTTGAATAGCGTGGTCTATTCGGGGACCTTCAGATAATCGGGAGCATTCTTGATTTCTATCAGGCGCGTGTGTTGACCGGTGTGTGACAGGGCAATGCGGATAGGGTTTGTATCGACAATAGCGGCTTCGACCCGGTCAGCCCATTCAATCAGCACAACCGATTCCGGGTAGCACAAGTCGTCGAAACCCAGCATCTCGAAATCGTCTACCGATTCGAGGCGATAGGCGTCGATATGGTAGAGGTCGAGTCTCCCTGTGTATTGATTGACAAGGACAAATGTCGGGCTGTTGACCCCCTTGCGGTCCGGCGCCCCCGCGCCCACGGCGATCCCCTTGATCAAATGGGTCTTTCCACTGCCCAGCGGACCGGTAATCGCAACCACCTCTCCTCCCGTGAGTTGAGCCCCAGAGCTCGCCCCAACCTCATGGTCTCTTCAGGTGATTTGGATGTAATTATGGACCCCATACAACCTCTACCCATCGGTGACACATACCTCGCACCCCCACCTGGGGATGCATCATTGTCTCGCTTGAACCAGGATAGTGATCTGCATGGGCAACGATAGTCGCTCGCGGTGTCGTGTGCATGTGCATCATATCGATCTTTCCACTATGCCCTTAGTCGGGCTCAGCCAGATGGTCGAATCCGCCCGGGCCAAGTTCGACGCATGGTCCTTGAGGCATCTGAATCCGCATCCCCTGCCCCTCGACGATCCAGCCCACCTGCGTTATCGGCAACGGGTCGTCCCACGTCTGCTTGAGTCTTGTGTACTCACCCGATGCCAGGGTGAACAGCAATTCGAAGTCCTCACCATCATCCAACGCCGCTTTCAATGGGTCGGCCTGAGTCTTCGCATCGTCTGAAATCGGGATGGATGTCGCGTCGAGAACGGCGCCGACGCCGCTCTGCTCGCAGATGCGGTTGAGGTCCGTGCTCAGGCCGTCGGAGATATCCATCATGGCGTTCACCGTCACGCTCTGGGCAATCTTGAGCGCCTCACGGACTCTAGGCTCAAATTCGAGATGCTTTTGCACGATCGAGCCTCCGAGCGAGCCGGTTACGCAGATAGCATCTCCAACCTTCGCACCGTTTCGTCGCACCGGGGCGTTCGTCGACCGTTTGCTCAACATGGTGACGTTAATGGCGAACGGATGAGCCTCGCGCCATGACGTGATGTCACCACCAATCAGCGGGCAGTCGTATTTCTCTGCCGCCATGGTGATTCCGGCATGGAGTTCTTTGAGCTTGCCCGCCCCAAACCCGGGCGGAAGCGCCACCGCCACCACGGCCGCCAGAGGGATGGTAGCCATCGCCGCACAGTCGCTGAGACTGGCCGCCATAGCCTTGTAGCCTACCTGTTCGAGCGTCGCGGTCTTGAGGTCGAAATGAGAGCCATCGAGAAGCATGTCGGTCGTGATCAGGACTGTCGCGTTCTCATCCAGGCGAATCTCCGCCATATCGTCCCCGATGCCAATCGGGAAAGCGGTCGAATCGACGCGACTTTGCTGCCTGAACCACGCTGTGATGTCGTCTTCGTGAGGTCTCATCGCTCTGCGAGATGCTTCGCCCAATACGCAACTTGCCGCTTGACCTGCTCGGGCCCGGCCGCTCCCGCCGACACATAGCGTTCTACGACGTGCCGCGCACCGAGGAAATCGTACACATCCTGATCGACTGGGGGGCGTGTTTCTTGAATGTTTCCAATGGCACATCGGACAACCGCTGGTCGTCCTTCTCACAGAGCGAGACGAGCGCACCGACGATGCCATGGGCCTGACGGAAAGGAACGCCTTTGCCCACCAGGTACTCGGCCAGCGCGGTCGCGTCCAGGAAGCCGGCGTCCAGGCCCGCAGCAATCTTGCTCGTCTTGAACTGCGTGTTGGAGACGATCCCACGGGCCATCTCCAGAGAAGCCCGAATCGTATCGGCGGCCGCAAAGAGGTGGATCTTGTCCTCCTGCAAGTCGCGGTTGTAGCCCGATGGCTGGCCCTTGAGGATCGTGAGCATGCCAATCAAGGCGCCGTAGAGCGATCCGGTCTTGCCCCGCATCAGTTCGAGCACATCCGGATTGCGCTTCTGCGGCATCATGCTCGACGACGTGCAGAAGGCATCATCGATGTGGATGAAGTCGAATTCGTTCGAGGAGAACAGAATCCAGTCCTCGGCAAATCGCGACAAATGCGCGCCGGTCAGCGCGCAATCGAATATGAACTCGGCGCAGAAATCGCGATCGCTGATCGCGTCGATACTGCTGTAGGAAATGTCGGCAAAACCCAACTGCCTGGCTGTGCTGAGCGCGGTCGATCCCCAGCGTCGAACCGGCAATCGCCCCGCTGCCCAGCGGGGAAACATTCAGAGAGATTGCGGCAATTGCTCAAACGGATGAAATCACGTTCGAGCTGCTCGACGAAGGTCAGCAGATACGCCCCGATCGCAATGGGCTGGGCCCGCTGCAAGTGAGTGTACGCGGGCATCAGGTCGTCGACGTGCTTGCTCGCCAACTGAACGAACGCATTCTGAAGCTGCACGATCAACGCCTGGTGGCCCTCGATCTCATCTCGAAGCCACAGGCGGACATCGGTGGCCACCTGATCGTTACGGCTTCGGGCGGTGTGAAGCTTCTTGCCCGGTTCGCCGATCTTCTTGATCAGCGCGGCTTCGATCGCCATGTGGATGTCTTCACTGGCCTTATCGAACTTGAAGCGTCCGGCCTCGATCTGCTCGCTGATCTCGATCAGGCCGCTCTTGATCGCCTTGAGTTCCGCCTGTGTGATCAGCTTCTGTTCGGCCAACATCGTCGCGTGCGCGATCGAGCCGACAATATCGTACTTGTAGAGACGCGTGTCGTACGATAGCGACTCGACATAGTTGACCGTGAGTTCATCGGGCTTGGCGGCGAGCCGCTTCTCCCAACTTCGCTGCTTGTCCGTCATCGTGACCACTCCAACGCGAGAAATCCCGCGGGTCGATGTTACTCGCTCTGCACATTGAGCCGCTCAACCATCTTGCGGCCCAAATCGTGGCATTGCTCGATTTGCTCGGTTGTTCCGGAGAACTTCGCGTCGATCGTCGGCTCGACCAGTTCGAGTCCATTCTCCTGCACGAAGTTCGTCAGGGCCTGAACCGCCCCGCCGGCCCAGCCATGGCTACCGAAGACTCCCACCACCCGCTTGGCGATTCGTTTGGTACTCAGCAGTCTCAGCAGCGCATCCATCGGCGGGAAGACGTTGGCATCGTACGTCGGACTGCCAAGGACCAAACCTTTGTATCGCCAGATATCCGCGATGATGTAGGATACGTGGCTCTTGGACACGTTATGGATGCGGACGGATTTGAGGCCTGTCTCGGAGAGCCCTCGGGCGACCGCCTCGGCCATGGCCTGCGTGTTGCCATACATCGATCCGAAGACGAGGACCACACCGGGCTCGGCCTCGTACCGGCTCCACCGTTCGAACAGGTCGATGATGTGACTCGGCCGCGTTCGCCAGATCGGTCCGTGGGTGGCCGCGACCACCTTCACGTTGAGCTTGCCAAGCTTCTGGATCGCTTTCTGCACCATGGGGGAATACTTGCCCACGATGTTCGAGTAGTACCGAAGAATCTCGTCCTCGAAGTAGTCGATGTGCACCTGGTCGTCGAAAATGCCGCCTTCGAGGCAACCGAACCCGCCGAAGGCATCACCTGAAAACAGAATGCTGTTGTTGACCTCATAGGTCATCATCGTCTCGGGCCAGTGCACCATGGGCGTCATGAAGAAACGCAGTTTCCGCTTGCCCAGGCTCAACTCGTCACCGTCGGCCACGACCTGAACGTTGTCCTCGATGCCATAGAGGTTCTTGAGGAACTCGGCGGTCTTCTTGCTGCCCACGATCGTCAGGTTCGGGAAGATCCGCCGGAGGATGGGCACAGTCCCCGAATGGTCGGGCTCCATATGATTGATCGCGAGATAGTCGATCTGCCGATCCGGCCCCAGAAGGTTCTTCAGTCTCGCCAAATACTCGTTCACCGAGAGGTCTTTGACCGTATCGATCAGCATGACCTTCTCGTCCCTGATGAGGTAGGAATTGTACGAGACGCCTCGCGGAATGGGCCATATCGACTCAAAAAGACTGGTTCGGCGGTCGTTTTGGCCGACCCAATAGATGTCATCCACGATGGGAATTCCGTGTTGCACCGTCTTACCTCCCGTATAGAAAACCGGACTCAGTGTCCCCGTTGCCAGATCAAGTCATGGCTGCGTAGAGATCCGGATCGCAGCCAATCCAGAGTGGGCCACGATAGCGTACGGCGGCTCTATCGTCAAACAAAACCGCGTGCCGTCATCAGAGGCTAAAACGCCGTTATGAGGTTGCAGGATGGCCTCCCGCATCGTATCCTGGCGGTTTGCTCGCGTGTGCGAGTGCGACATGCGGCGGCTAGGTGAACCGAGAGAGAATCTGGATGGAACCATTATGACGTCACTTCTCATCACGAATTGCAGACTTCACAACGCTCCCCAGGCCGATACGCTCCAGGATGTCCTCGTCGAAAAGGACGCGATCCAGCGAATCGAATCGGCCGGCTCGGGACTGAAGGCCGAACAGGTGATCGATGCGGGCGGTCGTCTTCTGGCACCGGGATTCATCGACGTACACATCCAGGGAGCGGGCGGCGCCGATGCGCTGGACGCCACGCCGGAAGCGCTGGCCACGATCGCCAAAACCTGCGCCCGCACCGGTGTGACCTCGTATCTGGCGACCACGGTCTACAAGCCGGGGCAGGAGAATCGCCATCTGAAGGTCGCCTCCGAATGCGTTGATCGTGACCTGGGCGGAGCAAGGCTGCTGGGTATCCATCTCGAGGGCCCCTTCATCTCCGGACGTAAGCGGGGTATGATTCAACCCGATTGCCTGATCGAGCCCACTCCGAAATCGCTCGATGCGATTCTAAGCCAGACGGGCGATGATCTTACCATGATGACCATCGCACCGGAGTTGCCCGGAGGGCTCGAGATGATCCAGGCCCTCGTCGATCGAGGCATCATTGCGTCGCTGGGCCACACCCATGCAACCTACGAGGAGACACTCCGTGGATTCGACGCCGGGATCAACCACGTGACGCATTTCTTCAACGCGATGCCTTCGCTGCACCACCGGGACCCGGGACCACTAGGGGCCGTGTTCGAGCGTCCTGATGTGACGGTCCAGGTCATCGTGGACGGTGTGCATCTCCATCCGTCCGTCGTGAGGCTTAGCTACGCCGCTCTGGGTCCGGAGCGTTTCGTCACCATCACCGATGGAATGCAGGCCCTGGGGCTTCCCGATGGGCCATATACTTACAACAACCTTCCCTATGAGGCCCGCAATGGCACGGCTCGCTACCAGGATGGCACGCTGATCGGGACCGCGCTCGGACTCAATCAGATGCTGGGACGACTCGTGGAGTTCACCGGCTGCTCGCCGGCGGTAGCGATTCACACGGTGACGGAAAACGCCGCGTCGGTGCTTGGGCTTGATAAGAAGACGGGATCGATACGCGCCGGGTACGACGCCGATCTGGTTCTGATCGAAGAGGACTGGTCCGTCCACACGACCATCGTAGCCGGCCGGGTTGTCTATCAGGCGGATGGCGATTGACGATCAGGATGCACCCAAAGCGTCACCGAGTGCCGAGAGCGTCGTGTCGATGTCGCTACGGTCGATGCCATAGTGGGTGACGGCGCGAATGCGTCCTGGCCCCGAACTGATCATCTTGACGCCGCGCTCAACCAGATGCGATACGAGCGTCTCTGCGGACAATCCCTCGCCAACGACGTCGAAATAGACGATATTGGTCTGCACGCTCGCCAGGTCTACCGCCAACCGACTCATGCCCGCGATACCCCGGGCCAGATGAGCTGCGTTGTCGTGATCGTCTCGGATTCTCTCGACCATCGAGTCAAGGGCCACGATGCCGGCCGCGGCGATAATGCCCGCCTGACGCATGCCCCCTCCAACCATCTTGCGCGTTCGCCTCGCCTCGTCGATGAACGACTTTGAGCCACAGATCACGGAGCCGACCGGTGCCGCCAGACCTTTTGACAGACAGATGCTCAGGGAATCCACACCCCGCGTAAGCTCTTTGACATTCACGCCCAAGGCCACCGCCGCGTTGAAGATTCGTGCCGTCAAGATGGACGGCCAGGCCGTGCTCGCGAGCCAAAGCAGCAACAGCATCGGTGTATTCTGGAGACAGGGCCACTCCGCCGCATCGATTCTGCGTGTTCTCCAGGCAAATCAGCCGCGTCCGTGGGAAATGGACGTTGTCCGGGCGAATCGCGACCTGGATATCCTCCAGGCGCAGCGTTCCGTCGGGCTGGTTCGGTATCGTTCGAGGATGAATGCCTCCGAGGGCGCTGATGCCGCCGGCCTCGTAGTAGAACGTGTGAGATTGATCTCCAAGGATGACTTCGTCCCCTCGCCCGCAATGCGTCAGGACGCAGACCAGATTGCCCATGGTCCCGCTGGCCACAAGCAGCGCCGCCTCGGTGCCGACGAGACCGGCCAGCTTCCGTTCCAACTCCAGCACGGTCGGGTCTTCGCCAAAGACATCGTCCCCCAGTTCAGCCCGGCAGATCGCCTCTCTCATCTGGGGCGAAGGCAGCGTCACCGTGTCACTTCGCAAATCAATCGTCTTCATAATCCGGTTACCTGTATGGGCAGTCGCCCTTTGAGATTGGTACAGTTCTCTTGGACCCGAACCATAGCAGGCGTCCGTCCGGCTGTCAATTCGCACACGGAAGACGACGATACCTCGGGACATGAGATTTTGCTTGGGACGCAATGGACTGCGGCGTATGATGGCGACATGCTGACGTTAGTGAGAATGATGTACATTCTGGGTGGCCTACTCTTCTTCGGGTCGGTCGTTGCCCATATCTGCGTCCGAGTGTGGCTGCGCCTGCGCGATCCGGATCTGGATGACGTCTACTACGAGTTCGAGGATGAGCATCCGGAGTACGCCCGTTATTCGCGTTGGCTCAGAATAACGATGGCCACCGGGACCTTGGGAATGCTGATGGCGTTCGTGGCCGTCGCGTTGTAGCTACGACGAATCGGTCTCTCGCTCTCGGTACAGCCCCTCTCGTGCATTGCAGAAACGAACAAGGCGGACGCTTCGTGAGAAGCTTCCGCCTCGTGTCTTTTTCATTGCCCCGTGGTGGCGAATTTACCGCTTCAGATCACCGACATCCTGTCCGTGGTTCTGAATCGCCTGGTTCTACTCGAATGCGATGCCCAAGCCGATCACCGCGTCCTCAAGCGTCGCCTTACGCTCAACTCGAACGACGCGGCCTCGCTTAATTCGAGCGAACTGGCCCTTCTTCTCGGCCAGCGTATCGGTGCGCGGGAAATTCAGTTCCACCACGGAACCCCGCCTTATCGGCGTGGTCATCGGGACCGTGATGAAGACTCCCACCTTGCTGATGTTGGCGCTGCGGCCGTTGAAGAATCGACCCGCGTCGGGAAGCCACACACTGACGGGCCACGACAGATCCGTCCGGCTCTCCCTGCGTTGTTCCACTGACGTCTCCATTGTCTGTGTCTCCTTTCAAGCTGACTTTTCCAACACAAACTACTATCGCCCATGTCAATATGGGATGTTTAGCTCAAATAGGTGGAATCTTAGCGATTATAATGGCTTTTCCAGCGAACCAGCCGGAAGGCCTGCGGCCAAGCCGTATTATCGGTCGAGACCACCGTTTTTTTCAGGGAACAGGCTGAATCCGACCGCCCCGCCTCCTTTTGGCCAGGACAAGATAGGCGGGCCATTCCAGACCAAAGCCACCCGCCCCTTCACCCGTTCGAAATCGTCAGTGTCTCCGTCCCACGAACAATACCGGACGTTAATGCGCGGAGGCCCATGCGATACAAACCTCACAAACGGTATTTCCCCTGCATTTGGGGCAATTTGACGGCTAGGTTGAAAATGCCGGTTAAGATGCGATTCCGTCACGCCGACATAGCGTGCGGGCCGGATACCCCGTGCGAGTCCGGTCCACGAGAAGGAACGGCCGAAGGATCGATGGCAGATCAGGGCCCACTTGAAGGAGCATCCGGCATGGATCAGGCGTGTGAATCAGCTTCTGTAATGGACCTCAGCAAGGTCAACGAGAGCCCCTACCCCGACCTCCTGCACACTCTGGTGTGGAACGCCATCATGGACAACGCCACCGACGTGCACCTGCACTGCGTGGATGAAGGGATCCGAGTGGTTCACCGAGTCGACGGCGTGATCGCCCCGAAGGCGGTACTGTCGACAATGGAAGGCCGACGCCTGCTGAACCAACTCAAGAGTGCCGCCGGTCTGAACGTAGTGCGAGCCTTCTCCCCACTCGAAGGGCAGATCAACTGGCACGATGAGGACACGACCTGGGAGATTCGCGTAACCTTCACTCCGGTGCGGGGACGAGAATCGGCCCACTTGCGGCTGCTGAACATGCCCAAAGAAAACTGCGACCTTGCCAGCCTTGGCTTCTCCACCACCGATCGCGATCGCATCGCCTCTACGATCCGCTCGCTCAGCGGTCTGGTCCTGGTGACGGGCCCCACCGGCTCGGGCAAGACCACCACGATGTACGGACTGGCCTCGCTGATGGACCTGCGGACCACCACGACGTACTCCATCGAGGACCCGGTCGAGTTCAAGCTTCCTTACGCTCAGCAACTCGAAGTGGACGAGCGACACGGGCTGAATATGCACGAAGGACTTCGCACGATCCTTCGGATGGACCCCGATCTGATCCTCATCGGTGAGATTCGCGACAAGGACTCGGCCATCGTGGCCGCCAGGGCCGCACTTTCGGGCCGGCTCGTACTCGCAACGATTCATGCACGCGATGCCGCCGGCGAAGTGGACGCGATGCACTACCTCGGTGTTCCTTACCACATCATTGGCAGCTCTCTACGGCTGGTTATCGCTCAGAACCTCCTAAGACAGATCTGCGGCGAATGCGCCCAGCCTCGCGAACTGGACGAGACCGAAACGGATGTATTCTCGCGTTTCGGGATGAGTGCTCCGAAAGAGCTGCTACACCCTGGCAGTTGCGCCGAATGCGGGTGGTATGGCTATAAGGGCCGTACAGGAGTCTTTGAGGTCGCGCCCATCGATGACGAAATCGGGGAGCTGATCAGCTCGGGTGCCCGACAGCACGAACTCAGTGAGAAACTCCGCTCCAAAGGGGTGCGATCGATGGCCCAAGACGGATTGGCGAAGGTCACCGCGGGCATCACCGCGATGGAAGAACTCTTCCGCGTCAACGCCTACATGCAATGCGACTTGCCTATCGGCCAGGTCAGCAGTGCCCAACCTGTCGGAGCATCGGTCGGCTAAGCCGGCAACCACCAAACCCCACCGCCGATTTGCACGTATGCAGCAAAGGCAGTGCCGCCAGGTGGGGTTGGATGCATGGATGCCGTCAAGAAACGTGCTTTCACATTGATCGAGTTGCTGGTCGTCGTGGCGATCATTGCGCTGCTGATCGCGATCCTGATGCCGGCCCTGCAAAGGGCCAGAGAACAGGCGAGAGCCGTCATCTGCCTGCACAATCTCAAGCAATGGGGCCTGGCCACCGCCCAATACGCCACCGAGTTCGATGGGATTCTCTGGCCCGAATCGTACCCGCTGGGAGGCGATGTGCAAACCGTACCGGGCGATTGGATGGCCATGCTGGGCCCATACTACAAGGACGTGGACAAGATCCGCCTCTGCCCGTCCGCAACGAAACCCTCGATCGACTACCAGAGCACGGAGATGCGCGGAGATATTCACCACGCGTGGGGTCGGCCCCGCGAGGCCTCCAATTCCGGCTCCCGCGATTTCATCTCAAAGGGGTATTTCTGGGGCAGCTACGGCATGAACCGCTGGATCACCGATCCGGTGGAGAAGGATGATCGCTACTGGAAATACGCGTTTGAGCGAAACACCGAGGGCATCCCGGTCTTTGTCGATTGCATCCACTGGCACCTCCGGCCTCAGGATACCGACCGGTTGCCGACCACACCGCTCGTGACCTATAGCGACTTTCCCGAAAACGGTCAGGGCGGTACACAGATATGGCGCACCTTCCTCGACGCCACAACCACGCTACGCAAGCCTGCTTCCTCGACGGCTCGGCCCGCAGGGTCCCGCTGTGGACCCTCTGGAACCAGCGCTGGCACCGTCAGTTCCATCGGCAGGAATACACCCGGTCCGACTTCCCGTTCCTGCGCTGAACAGGGCCTTTCAGGTCTCTCTACGAGCCTCCTGAAACGAATTTCCCAGGAAAAGAGCGGTTATTCGAGATCAGAATTGACGACGGACCGGCAGCCGGGTACAATTCTAATAGGGGTCTATTGCAGGACTCGGATTTTGGGGGTCCGTTGCCTGCATGTGGCTCGGCATTCGAATGGGAGGAGTAGGTACATCACAAACGCACGAGGAGGAGGTGTCGCATGAAGGCAAGTCTAAGATCTAATTGTGTGTGGGTTCTGCTGTCGTTCTGCCTGTTGTGCTTTGGAGCAGCCCAGGCCATGGCTCAGACGACGGAGGAACCGGTCGCCACTGATCCGGTCGTAACAGATCCAGCGACGCCTGTCGTTGAGGATCAGGACAGTCTGGCCCCGGAGGCGACCGCAGGGACCAACCCGCCGCCCTTTATTCTGAACCTGCTGGAGAGTTCCGAACTCAAGCAGGATCAACTGGACCAGATGCGAACCGACGGCGCAGGTTGGGGAAACATCCGCATCGTGGCGTTGCTGGCCGAGCAAATCTCTGATAAGAGCGAGGGAACCGTGAGCTTCGATGATGCCCTGGCTGAGGTCCTTGCGGCGCGCGCCGCCGGCAAAGGATTCGGGGAGATCGCCGGAGAGAATGGTCTTCAGGTGGGAGAGACGATCCGCAACCGCAATCGGCAACGGGAAGGTTCGCTCGAAGACGGCCCCGGCGACGGAGATGGTGATGGCCTCCAGGTTCAAGAGACCATAAGGGTCAGAGAGAAGAAGCGAGGCGTCTTCGCACGGCTCGCGGGCTTCCTCGGCTTCAAGAAAGCGGAGAAGCCCGAAAAGGCTGTTGGCCCCGAGAGACTCCAGAGAACTGAGCGTCCGGAGAAACCTTCGAAGCCGGAGAAGCTCGAAAGACCCGAGAGACCGGAGAGACCCGAAAAGCTTGAAAAGCCAGAAAGACCGGAGCGGCCAGAAAGACCGGAGAAGCCGGAAAAGCCCGAACGAGGACCGAACCGATGAGGTTCAGCCGGTTCGCTCTCATCTTTTTTATCGCATGCATCGGGGGGACGCTAATGGTGTCCCCCCGCGTTTCTCTCGCTGCTGATGACGCTCCGACGTGGCAGTATGGCTTGTCCTTGTCCTACCTGACCGGCGATTACGGTCAGGACCATGATACGGACCTCTTCTACACCGCCGCCACCATCAAACGGTACTTCGAGCAAGGCGACGTGACGGTGACGATTCCCTACCTCGATAGCTCTTCGGGCGGCGTCACGGTCGTCGGTGGCGAAGTCGAACCCACCCCGGACGGGGACGGCGGGTCCGGGCTTGGCGACATCATCCTTAAGGGCCGATACTACTGGATCGCACAGGATGGCTGGATACCGTTTATCGACCTCGTGGGAAGCGTGAAGTTTCCCACGGCCGACGAGGATAAGGGGCTTGGCACCGGTGAGTTCGATTTCACGGGCATGGTCGAGTTTGCCCGCCGCCTGGAAGGCACTCCCTGGATCGCGCTGGCCGAACTGGGATACGGTTTTATCGGGGAACCGCCCGGGACAGACGCAGACAATCGATTCCTCTACAGCGTCGGCGCCGCTTATGAGTTCAATCCGAAAGTCACACTCAGCGGCTACCTGGACGGACGGACTGCCATTTTTGAAGGCAACGAAGATCCTCTGTCGGTTCTACTGATCGGCGAGTACAAATACCGCCCGAGCCTTCGGTTCGACACGCTGCTCGAAATCGGTCTAAGTGACGGTTCGCCCGACTTCGGTATCACGTTCGGCGTGCGTAAGAGAATGTGACCGGGCGCGAACTTCCGGACCACCCGACAAGAATGCTCCGCCGGATCACTCGCCTATCCCATTACTCTTGGGCAGGCCGCAGAGCTTTGTGGGCCGTGCGTTTCCCAAGGCAGGCCTGTTCGATGAGATAGCCGAAAATGGCATTGGTGTGCTCAGGATGCTTGCCGGCCATGGCCTCGGGATGCCACTGCACGAACAACCCCGGACTGCCATCGGTTCGCTCCAGTGCCTCGACGATGCCATCATCGGTATGGGCAACGGCAGTGAGCCCTTCGCCGATTCGATCTACGGCTTGATGATGCGATGAGTAGACCATCGCGGTTTCGGCGCCGAGGATCTGTGCCAGTTTGCTGCCCGGCGTAATCTCCACGCGATGGTAGACTCTGCGGTGGTTCACCTCGGTCCCGACCATCGACGGGATGTCCTGGATCATGCTGCCCCCCATGACGACGTTGGTGAACTGCATGCCCAGGCAGATGCCCAAGATCGGCTTACCACTGGCCATCCATCGGGCGATCAACGCGTTGTCGAACTGAGTTCGTCTTTCGGGCAGCACTTCCACGGTCTCGTGCGGCGTCTGGCCGTACATCGACGGAGGGATATCCCTGCCACCGATGAGCACGAGGCCATCCAGTTCTTCGACGTAACGGTCGAGGGCCTCCTCACTGTCGATCGTCGGCAGAATCAGGGGAATGCCTCCATTGGCGAGCACCGCATCCACGTAAGCGACACTGACCGTGTTGACGTGGTCCTTCTCGTCGTAGACCGTCGTGATGCCGATCAGGGGCTTGTCGGACGCTTCCATGCCTACGCTCCGACATCCGGGAGCACAAACCCACATGAACAACAGGAATGTGACAGCGAGCTTCTTCATGGATCGACCTCAGGCTCTTCAGAGATACCACACGTACGTACGATTGCACCGCTATTGAAGCGATTCGGCGACGGCTTCGACCCGGCGCCAGAGACGCAACAGGTTGCCGCCCCATATCTTGCGGATGTCCTCTTGGGAGTATCCGCGGCGCACCAACTCCTTCGTGACATTCAACGCATCGGCGTGGCTGGCGAATCCGGGGATGCCTCCGCCCCCGTCGAAGTCCGTTCCGACACCAACATGGTCGATGCCCGCCACCTGGACCACATGATCGATGTGATCGACATAGTCCTTGACCGTCGCAATAGGAAACCTCTCACTGACATCCTCAATACGACGGTAGTATTCCTCCAAGCGAGGCTTCATCGCGTCGCGCTGCTGGGTGGAGAGCTTCTGCCGCTCGGCCGGCGAAGGAATGTCGAGCTCTTCACGAAGCCGGCGGATAGCCTCTCTGCGTTCGGGTGATTCCGGTCGCAGATAGGAATCGAGTGCTACGATCTGAATGACGCCTCCGTTGTCTCGCAACGCCCGGAGTTGATCGTCGGTAAGATTGCGATCGTGTGGGCACAGAGCGAAGCAGCCCGAGTGCGAAACCAGGATCGGCGCTCGGGTGACCGCCAGCAGGTCATAGAACGACTTCTCCGAGATATGCGAAGCGTCACACATCATACCCAGTTCGTTCATGCGGGCGACTACGCGTCTGCCGAACGCCGACAGACCGTTGTGCAACGAATCAGCCGCACTGGACGAATCGCAGATCTGGTTGTGCGACGAGTGACATAGCGTGATATAGCGAGCCCCGCGTCTGTAGTAGTCGTCCAGGCGGGCGAGATCTTCGCCAATGGGAAAGCCATTTTCCATACCGATCATGATGGCCCGTTTGCCCGTCGCGGCGATCCGCTCGACGTCGTCGGGATGCAGCGCCAGGGCGCAACGATCCGGATACATGGTCCGCGTCAGCCGGGCAATCGCATCGAACTTGTTGTCGGCCATTCGCTGCGCTTCAGCATAGGTCTGGGCGTTCAGTTTAGGCGCCTGCCGGACGTAAACAGCCAGGAAGACTCCGTCGACGCCCCCCTTGACCATCTTGACCAGATCGCAACGGAGCTTGGGGTTGTCGATGCCCGGGTCGAGATCCGCCGTGGCATAACGCTGCCCGGCGATGTCGACATGAGAATCCAGCGTGATCACCGCTTCGTGGATCGCCCGCGCCTTGGCCGTGATCTCTTCGTCAGAGATCGGTGTCTTCATCACCTTGTCCATCGCCTCCAGAGCCGACATATACAGCCCATTCGAGAAATTGGCCAGCAACTCGCCTGCAGCGGTTGGATCGGTCTGGTAGAGCTGCCGCGCTGCTTCTTCCAGTGGTTTCTGCATCACAACCGCCTGGCCTTCGATTCGCTCTGCCTGGGCCCTTGCTGCCGCAACGAAAGCGGGTCCTCGATGGTCGGCCTTGTCGCGAAAGTTCGAAAACACCCAGAATGCCTCACGAGGATCGATCGAAAACGGGGCGCCTACCTTTCGATCGAAAACGTCGCTGGCCGGCCGTTCGGATTCCGTACGAAAGCCAAGCGGGAAATCGGAGATGCCAAAGTGAAACGGAAGATAGACCGACGTTCGAGGCTCGGCCAGACATGCCCAATAGACGATACCAATGTCGGCGGGTGGATCGTTTCGCAACTGCGCCACAAAACTGGTCTGAGTCGCGCCGCTGCACAGCGCACAGCCGAAATTCGAAGCGGGTGACGAGGAGTCGGATTTCTCCGGTTCATCGTGGCGGAGGATCTCCATCAGGTCGGTCACGCTGAGCTTGTGCTTGGGCACGACGGAGAACGGCAGATCGAATCCGGGCTCGATCGGTTCGCCCGTCACATACTTCAACCCGCTCCACTGCCGGCCCGCGTTGTTCGGATGGAATGCCGAATCGGGATTGGCGTAGACGGCGGCAAAATCGAACGGCCCATCCTTCTGTGGATCGTACCATCCGCGTTTGGTCGCATATGTGATGATGTCTTTGCAGGCCAGGATGTTGGCCTCGTCCGCCAGATCGACTTGCCGAATCGTGTACGTGTTGGCCACCATCGCTACTTCGTCATCAGGCACACGTTTCGCCAGCCAGTGTTTGCCCTTGACGACACAGAACAGCCAGCCTTCGTTGGGGTCGGCGATGATATAGGTCCGGCCCGGAGCGATGTAGCCAAACCGCTCCACCAGCCGCCCCGCCAGCAGCACCCCTTCGCGAGCCGTACGAGCACGTTGCGCGATCAGCCTTCGAAGCATCCAGCCGATACCACCGTCGGTAATTTCCGGCTGATCCTCTCGCGACGGACAGTTGTCTGACGCGATCGTCACGCCCCATTCGTTCACGCAACTGTCGGAAAAGAGCATGCCGGGCATTTCGGACCAGAGGTAAGCCCACGTCTGCTCGACCTGCTCGAGCACACCGCCATTGCGGAGAACGAGCTTGGCATTCGGGCCATAGGTATGCCTGGGCACCTTGTGATGATTGACCACTTGCGGCGGATAGTCGTCTTCATTGTGGGCCACGAGTACGCAGCCATCGGTCGAGGCATCCTTTCCGACGACAATCGAAAAACACGCCACACACGGCGGCGCCATCATCGCAAATACCACTATGGCGATGAGGATCAGGGTTCTGCACTTCTCCATCACGATTTGTATCTCCCGTTTGTGAGGGCGAGTGATCATTCGCCCCTACGGACTGCGAATCTGGTTCTCTGTCGAAGCCACCACGACCGCGCAGGCGGCATCGCCCGTGACGTTGACCACACTGCGGCACATGTCGAGAATGCGCTCGACTCCCATGATAATACCGATTCCCTGCAAAGGCACCCCGATACTGGTCAGAACGATCGCCAGCGTCACGATCCCGGCGCCGGGTGTCCCGGCCGTGCCGATCGAGGCCAGTGTTGCCGTCAGCACAACCGCCAACTGCTGTGAAAGGCTCAGGTCCATCCCGTAGAGTTGAGCCAGGAAGACGGCTGAAACGCCCTGGTAGAGGGACGTGCCATCCATGTTGATCGTCGCCCCCAGAGGCAACGTGAAACTACAGACGGTGCGAGAAACACCCAGATTCTCGGCCGTGCAGTCGATCGTCACGGGCAATGTGGCCGAGCTCGAGCTACTGCTGAACGCGATTAACTGGGCCGGGCGAATGCCACGAAAGAACCGCCGGATACCCATTCTGCTGAACAGCGTCAGCGCCGACGAATAGACCAGCAGCACGTGGATCACCAGTCCAATCACGACGACGAGGCAATACTTGGCGAGCATCAGCAGGATGTGAAGACCGAAGTCGGCGACGACCGCCGCAATCAACGCGAAGACGCCGTACGGGGCGATCTTCATGATCAGGTGTACCATCGTCACCATCACGTCGTTGACGGCCTCGAAGAAGCGAATCGCCGGCCCGGCCCGCTCTGGTGGGAGCAACGTCAGGCATACCCCTGCGAACAACGCAAAGAAGATGATCTGGAGCATCTGCCCTTCTGCGAGGGCACGAATCGGGTTCCTCGGGATGATGTTCAGGAGGACGTCCTTGATCGAGGGTCTCTCCTGGGGGGCCTCGGCGGCCTCCTGCTGCGCGGCCCCTTCGATCAGCTTGCTCCTGGCCTGCTCCGCCAGTCCCAGACCGGGCTGAGCCAGGTTCGCCAGAAACAGTCCGACACTGACGGCGATAGCTGTCGTGCAGAGGTAGAAGACGATCGTCTTGGCTCCGATCCGGCCCAGACTCCGGATGTCTTTGAGGCTCGTGGTCCCAACCAGCAACGATGCAAACACCAGAGGCACGACGACCATACCGATCAATCGGACGAAAGCCGACCCGATCGGCTTAATGTAGGAGACAACGAATCCCGCGAACCCTGCCTGGTTCGCCAGCAACCCGAACCCTGCCCCGGCGACCAGCGCCAGCAGAATCTTCGTATGTAATTGCAGCTTGGGCAATCTCATCGGTGTTCCCAGCCAGAGATTCCTTTTTCCCCGACGACGATCGGGACTCAGATCATAGCCTAGCCGCCCCCCGCCCGTCAAACGAGAACCATTGCCGATGGTGACGCCACCGGCAGTGCTTTCCTGCGGATTGTTCTGCAGAGAACGAGCAGGCTATGATAGAATGGCGGCCGTGACGAGAAGAACCACTCTGACCGCGACGTGGTGTCAGCCCACGTCACCCGCAACTCTCTGTGTCGTGCTGACAAGTCGGTTGAGGCGAGGCATCGAAAGGTACGCGGTGCCGCGCTGCCCGAAACCGCACACGTGAACGAAGGGCTCAAAGCGAAGAAGGAGGCCGACGATGGATCTCGACAGGAATTCCAGCGTATTTGTACGGATGGCACTATGGGCAGTGGCAGTGTCTCTGTTCGCAGGGATTGCACCCGGGAAGGCAGCCACGCCCGATGAATTGGCCAAGCAGATCGAGAGGCGCTTTCAGGCATCCAAAGGAGGATCGTGACTGAGCCGAGCCGGGCGGAAAAGGAGTTCCTGCAGGTCCGCGAACAACTGAAGCAACTGAAAGGGACAGCCCCGGACCACGCCAAACTCGCCACACTGACCAAACGCGCCGCCGATTTGCAGGCCAAACTGGAGAAGCGACTCGGGCATCCTGTGGGGGACAGTGCCAACAAGGAAGAAGCCAAGCCTGCGGCGGCGCCGAAGCCGAAGGCTCCTTCGGATCTGCCCAGTTCGGTTGTCTCCAGACTCAAGAGACTCGAAGATACACTGAACGCAGTCGTCACGGCCTTGGAGAAGAACCAGTTGCAGACCGCCGGTGGGAAGTTGGCTCAGGCAAGGAAATTGATGGATGAAATCCAGAGTCGATACGGCAAGAAGATCCCGGCCGGCAATGATCAGATGAAGGCTGCCACCAACCGGCTTTCCGCCGTCGGGTCCCAGTATGCACAAGCCAAGGCCAGCGCGGATGCGAAAGCCGCTGCCACAGCCGAAGCCAAGGCGCAGCGGGACGCTCAATCGAAGGAATGGATGACCAAGTTCTCGCCCTTCTTCGATTTCAAGAGCGGCGACTATCTGCTGATCGGTGCGGCATTCAATCGGGCCTCAGAGGAGGAACAGAAGAAGTGCCGCGAGGCTTTCGCCAAGGCCAATGAGTTGATGGCCGCCTATCAGAAGGCCGAGTTCCCGTTTGGCAAAACGCAGGAATTGGCGTACATGGAGCAGCGTCTGGCCGGCACGTTGGCCATCTACAACGAGGGTGAGGCTCGTGCCCGCCAGGAAGAAGCCTGCCGGCCATGGGTCGAGAAGCTGCGTCCTTACGTCGCGGTCGGTGCAGGAAATCAGAAGTATCTCGTCAGCGGGGTTACGCTGAGCGAACCCGATATCCAGGAGCGTGCCGCCCTGCTGGCCGAAGCGCAGGCGCTTTGGCCCGAATATGAAAAGGCCGAGTTTCCGCTGGGCAAGACGCCGCAACTGCTCGACCTCGAAGAGAAAATGCAGGAACGGCTCGAGGAGATGCCCGGCGAGCTGCGTCGCAGTCGGACCCTTGTTTCGGGCGATATCGAGAAGGAGTTCGACCGCATCCTCGCCTATCTCTCGAAGGACACGGGCTGGAAGAATGACCAGACCAAGAAGCCCAACATCGTCATGGAACGCGATGTTATGCCGTTGGAGAAGGCGATCGACCGCTATGCCAAGACCGTTGAGCCCGACGATGTCAAACTGGTCACGCTCAAGCAGAAACTCGCACAGGTCAAAGAGCAGGACCAGAAGAACCGCGCCATACGAGCCGAGCGAACCTATATGAACCCCGATCGATTCACTGGCGACGGCGCCGATGAACTGCGACAGAAGGCCGAAGAGATCGTCAAGGAGAAAGCCGCGTCGGGCAAGGCCCTCCGTATTACTCTACCGGCTGAGAACTGGCATGAAGAGAACGTTCTCGAATGGACGGATACCACGCACACGGAGTTGCGCTATCGGATCACGCGGTTCATGACCGCCCAGGCTGCGGCCAAGGGATATGATGGCAAGGTCTATCTCCACGGCGTCCATCTGGCCAACGATCGGCAGTCCGACGGCAGTTGGGGACCTCTGCACGGTCACATCATGTGGTCCGACTGGATGGCCGAGGCCAACGTGAACAAGACCCCTCCCGTCCAATAGCACAATCCGGGCTTGTCTGCATGATTTGAAAGGCAGAGACATCTTTGTTCTGGCCCTGGCAATGTGGTTCACAGGGACGCTTTGCGCTGCGATGGTCGATGTGGTGCCGGTCCGACGATGGCAAACACTGGACGAAGCCACAGGTGCTGTTTCCCATCTACTTCACGGCCCGCGACGACGCTTCGGTTGTCTTTTATCACATGCACCAGCGCATGGGATTCTACGTGGCCTCCAACGGGCGATTCCTGACGATGGGCTTCTACGGCGGCAACGATGGGCACGGCATCGGTCGTGTGGTACGCGAGATTCGTGAGAACAACACGCTGGGGCCGATCTACTTCATCAGGCCCAACGACAATTGGCAGGGAAAGCGGCTCTATCCACTCTATACCACCGCTTCCGACGAAGGTTTCGTCGAAGCATGCGAAGCCTTCCTTTGCGATCCCCCATCCGGAGGATGCAGTGGTGGGAAGAGGACTATCTCGCGAAGGACGCGGAGGAATTCTACCGCGTCCCATGGATAGCGAGCCGGGCCGACGAACCGGTGGAGGCGGCCGTGTACTATTTTAGGGACTTCGCCGCCCTTTGAAATCGGCGTGGGACCGAGATTATCCGTTTTGCGGTGCGGTTCGGCCCTTCTCGCGTTCCGGCCTCTCGTAGCCACATTTTCTTCGATCTTTACGACTGGATTGCCTCTATAATGAGGTTTGACGGAACGGAGGCCGAAGGGGTCTGTCTCCCCCGGAGAATCGGGCCCCTCTGGCAATGAAGCATCTTCCGCAACAGCACGAGAAGACTTTGGCAGGAAGGAGGTTCCATCATGAGCAAGCGGCAATCGATCATTCTATTGGCCCTCGGCCTGATGCCCGTACGGGCATGGGCCGCCGACAAGTCCCTGGTCCTGCACCTTCCGTTCGACAGCGGAGCGGGCACAGTGGCCAAGGATGCGTCTAGCTACCGGAACGATGGTGAGATCGTTGGTGACGCCCAATGGGTTCCAGGTGTCAGCGGTACGGCCCTGGAATTCGTCAACGGCTCGCACGTGACCCTGACCGAGATTCCTGAGTATGACATAACCACCGAACTCACTGCGATGGCCTGGGTCAAGACCACGACGGTCCCGAACTGGGCGCGGGTGATCGACAAGTCACAGTATCAAACCAGCGGTTTCGACCTCGTGCTGACTCAGAACGTCGGGCTTCCACGACTGGAGTTCTTCGTCGCCAACACCACTTCGCTGGCGGACGGAACAACCGTGGTGGCGGATGGGGAATGGCACTTCATCACCGGAACGTTCGGTAACAAGACGCTACGTGTCTATGTGAACGGCGAGTTGGAGGGCGAAGCCCAGTCGACCGACCAGGTGGATATCAACCCCAACGACCTGCCTCTCATGATCGGTGGCGAGACCAGTTCCAACGGAGGTCAGCAGTATCTGGGAACCATCGACGAAGCGGCCATGTTCAACCGGGAACTGACCGAGGCCGAGATCCGAAGTATCTTTGAGAATGGGCTTATACCGGCCGAACTGGCCTCGAATCCCTCACCGGCAGATCAGGCGACTGATGTGCCCCGCGATGTCGTGCTGAGCTGGAAGGCGGGCGATTTTGCGGCATCACACGATGTATACCTTGGCACGTCTCTTGACGATGTGAATAGCGCCAGTCGGGCCAATCCGATGGGTGCGCTCGTCAGCCAGGGACAGGCCGCCTCAACATACGCCCCGGCGGGGTCGCTCGATTTCGAGCAGACCTACTACTGGCGAATCGACGAAGTCAACGGCGCTCCCGACAACACCGTTTTCAAAGGAGACGTGTGGAGCTTCACAACGGAGCCCTATGCGTATCCGATCACCAACATCGCCGCGACCAGCAACGCGACGTCGGAACCGGATTCCGGCCCGGAAAAGACCATCGACGGCTCAGGACTCAGCACCAGCGACGAGCACTCGACCCTCAACACCGATATGTGGGCCGGTGGCACGGGCGGTACCGAGCCGGTATGGATTCAGTATGAGTTCGACCGGGTCTACAAGCTCTACGAATTGTGGGTCTGGAACTACAACGTCGTCTTCGAGGCAATGCTCGGTTTCGGATTCAATGACGTCACCATTGAGTACTCCGTCGACGGAACCGAATGGACGAACCTTTCCGACGTCGTGTTCGCTCAGGGGACGGGCAAAGCCACGTATACCCATAACACGACCGTGGATATGGAAGGGGTTGCGGCCAAGTACGTCCGATTGACGGCCAACACAGGCTATGGGCTTACAGGCCAGTTCGGGCTCAGTGAGGTTCGCTTCTATTATCTGCCCGTCCACCCGAGAGAGCCACAGCCGGCCTCCGGGGCAACGGACGTCGGCATCGACACCGTTCTCGACTGGCGCGGTGGCCGCGAGGCCGAGGTGCATGAGGTCTACCTCAGTACCGACGAAGCGACCGTCATCGATGGGACCGCCTTGGTCGACACCGTCAGCCAGAGCAACTACGACCCGGGCACTTTGGATCTGGCCACCGAGTACTACTGGAAGATCGTTGAAGTCAACGACGCCGAGGCCACCAAGTCGTGGGAAGGCGACGTCTGGAGCTTTAGCACGCAAGAGTTTCTCGTGGTCGACGACTTCGAGAGCTACACAGACGACATCGAGGCTGCTCAGACGATCTTCGACACGTGGATCGACGGCTACACGAACGGGACCGGCTCAACCGTCGGCTACTTCGATCCCCCGTTCGCCGAGCAGGACGTCGTCCATAGCGGCCAGCAGTCGATGCCCTTGTTCTACGAAAGCAACTCCCGAGCCGACTTCACCATCGATAGTGCACAGGACTGGACGGCGGGCGGTGCCTCGACGCTGGTCCTCTACTTCCATGGAGACTTGGATAACGACGCCGGACAGCTCTACGTGACGATCAACGGAACCAAGATTCCGTACGACGGAGCAGCCGGCAGCCTGACGACCTCGCTGTGGAAGCAGTGGAATATCGATCTGGCCTCAGCAGGCATCAATGCCAGCAGTGTCACCGAGCTGAGTATCGGCATCGATAGCACTGGGTCGGGCGTGGTGTATATCGACGACATCCGCCTTTATCGTGTGGCCCCGGATGTGGTGGTTCCCGAGGATCCTGGCACAGAGAACCTCGTGGCACTCTACGCGATGGAGAACAGCGTCCAGGATAGCTCGGGCAACGGCTACAACGGCACGGCATTCAACGACCCGACTTATGGGCCGTCGCTGCCCGGCCAGGGCCAGGCGATTCAGCTCGACGGGTTTGCGGACTACGTAGAGCTGCCCATCGGCCCGGTCCTGAACGAGCTGACCGATTCGACGTTCGCAACCTGGGTGAACTTCCCGGGGACCGGGGGCGACTGGCAGCGTATCTTCGACTTTGGCACCAGCAGCAGCCAGGGCTACATGTTCCTGTGCCCGCATATCCCGGCCGGTCCGATCCGCTTCGCCATTACGCCCGCCGGGGGCACCGAGTCGGTCATCGAGACGACCGCCACTCTTCAGCCTGGCTGGCACCATCTGGCAGTTGTGATCGACAGTGCCGCCATGCAGGTACAGGTCTATCTCGACGGTGACGTGGCGGCCAGTGGCGCAACAGCGACCCTGCCGACAGACCTGGGCAATACGACTCAGAACTGGCTCGGGCGGTCGCAGTACACGGCCGACGCTTACTTCAGCGGTATGCTGGACGAGTTCCGGATCTACGACCGGGCCCTCTCGGCCGGCGAGGTCCGCTATCTGGTCGGCGACCGGTAGTGCTCTTGCCATCGTTGATCGATCCAGGGGCCTGTCCTGACGTGTATCGGGACAGGCCCCTTCTTCGTTTGTAGTGTGCCCGTGAGGGCATACGTTCAGGGCTTGTCGAGTCAAGGAAGAACGCCTCACGGCGTCGCTACAAACGGCATTGCCAGAGTCCGGCTGACACGCTATCCTCGACAAATACTCAATGGTTCAGCATCGCCTGTCTAATCCTGTCGGGGAGACCGCCATGCGCAGACTCACGGCCACACTACTTGTCGTCTTCGTCGTCCATCCGGTTGTCTGGCCGCCAGCGACCACCAGATCATCCAACTCAGTCCCTCGGTGCAACTGCATCCCGGGCCGGTCAATGGCGTGCGAATCGAACGAAATGGACACACGCTCGTCGTATATGGCGATCCATCGGGCACCGTCGGGCATGCAGACATGGTCCTGTTCACCCACGCCCGGCGGGACGTAGCCTGGGCAGGACGGGATCTGGTCGAGCAAGGCGCAAAGGCCATTGTGCCCGCGGCGGAAGCGTCCGCGTTTGCGAAACCCGAGGAATTCTGGCAAGACTTCCTCACCGCGCGGTTCCACGACTATCGCCAGCAAACGACCAGGGTTCCCACGGCACCGCTCGATGTCGACCGAACCGTGGCCAACGGAGACACCATCTCATGGCAGGACCTCGCGGTGAAGGTGATGGAGACACCGGGCTACACGCGAGGGGCTGTCAGCTACCTGCTGGATGTCGACGGCAGCAGATATGCGTTCGTAGGGGACTTGATCTATGGTGATGGACAACTGCTGGACTTGTACAGCCTTCAGGACGAGGTCCCTGAACTGCAAATCAGGGCCTATCATGGCTATGCTTCCCGTGGAGCTCAACTGATCGCAAGCCTTCGCGCAGTCGCTGCGGAGAATCCCGACCTCCTCGTGCCCGCCCGCGGTCCGGCGATCCGAAATCCCCAGGCATCCATCACGCGCCTGATTGAGAGGCTCCAAGCCGTCTATCGCAACTACCTCTCGATCAGCGCCGGTCATTATTACTTTGGAGACAAATACGATGCACTGGCCGAACGGATGCTGGGAACGTCGCGGGAAGTACCCTGGATGCGTTTTGCCACCATGGATGAGGCCCCAGCCAGGTGGATGGTGCGCATCGGCAACTCCCGGTTGCTGCTCTCTGAGAGCGGCGCCGGTTGGCTGGTCGATTGCGGCTCGCAGGCCATCATCGATGAGATCAAGAAGCTTTGGGACACTGGACGACTGACCTCGCTGGAAGGCGTGTTCATCACTCACTATCACGACGACCACACCGACAAGATCAACGCCCTGCTGGAGGACTTTCCCTGCCCGGTGATCGTCACACCGCTGATGGCTGACGTCATCAAGCGGCCTCACGCCTATCGCCTCCCCTGCTTGACGACGGAGGCTATCGAAAAAGTGACGGTCGTCCCCGACGGCCACAGCAAACGTTGGCGTGAGTTCCGGCTGACCTTCTATGACTATCCCGGACAAACCTTGTACCACTCTGCCATGCTGGCCGAACACGACAATGGACAGAAGCTCTTTTTCCTGGGCGATTCATTCACCCCTTCGGGAATCGACGACTACTGCCTTGAGAACCGCAATCTGATGCACGAAGGAGAGGGCTACCTGCGTTGCCTGGAGACCCTCGCCGCCTTGCCATCCGACTGCATGCTCGTGAACGAACACGTCTCTCCCGCTTTTCGGTTCGATGACGCCGAACTGAAGCTCATGCGAAAGACCCTGCTCGAACGCAAAGCCCTTCTAGCCGAACTACTCCCTTGGGATGATGCCAATTATGGTATCGACGAGCGATGGGCTCGCATTCTCCCGTACGCCCAAACCGCCCGGCCTGGCGAAACCCTGGAGATGCAGATACGGATCTTGAATCATTCCGATCGGACGCACGAATATGCGCTGGCCCTGCATGTGCCCGATAGATATCGGACCGAGCCGGAAGACGCACGACTGACCATTAAGCCGCGACAAGAAGAATCCCTCACACTGCGAATCATGGTTCCCCCTACGGCGTCCGAAGGGTTTTGTGTCGTTACTGCCGATATGGCTTTTGACAAGTGGGACCTCCGCCATTGGTGTGAAGCCCTGATTGAAGTGCGACCGTAGCGGATCGCATCAGAACTGACAGCCTATTTCCAGAGGCCGCACCCCAGGCGTCGCATACGCACGGACCGAGATTGACATTTTTGTATGTGAAGTAATAACAAGCTGTTGGCGCATCGTTGGGCCATGTCCAAGAACCCGTTTGATCGTGAAACAACTTGACATCCGCGTGCGAAAGGCGTATACTGAGTGGTCGCAGTGAAAGGAGGTCTCTGCGGCATCGCGCCTGATGATCGGGCGGATGTTTCCTTTCTCTATGTTTCCCATGGACGTGGTCGCGACGGAAAGTTTGCGCGGGTCCTCGCATGATTGAGGTGCTGTCGCTTGAGGTGCAAGGAGTGGGGTATGAGAAGCGAAGAGAGAATAGGCACAGTCTACAGACGTGGCGCCGCCATCGCATTCGTGCTGCTGGCGATGGCCGGGGTTTTCCCAACCATGGTACTCGGTCGCTCGGCCTACGTGATCGCGGAGATCACCAACAGTGCCACTCCGCTACCAGTTCTGGCCTACGACATCGGCCCGGACGGCGCACTCACATTTCAGGCCGAGAGAAAGATTCCCTTCCGGGCCGGCGGTGCCGTCGGTATGGCGATCGACTGGGAGTCGGGGTATGTGTTCGTCACGTACGAGTTCTCCGACACGCTCGAGGTTCTGGACGCGCGCACCATGGCGGACGTGGGTAGGGTCGTCGCTCCCAGCGCGGAGAACCTTGCCGGTGTCGTGTACGACGAGACGAAAGACCTCTTGTATGCCGCCGACCGAGGCACAGACAAGCTCTACGTCTATTCGTGGAACGCCAGCCTGGGTAGACTCACATTGAAACCTGGCTCGCCGTTCACCTTGGAGGGCTCCGCCTCATACGGAATCGAGGTGGACGAGGCGAGAGGTCTCCTCTACACCGCCAGCGGCAATCGGTCGATTCGTGTCTATGATACAACAAACTGGGTGCTGGTCGAAACGATCACCCTCAATCGATCGGCTGTCAGCATTGCCCTCGATTTCAACAACGAACTGCTCTACACCGGCGCCGGGTACTTCCAGGATTACACCCTGAACCAGTACAATATGGTCACCGGAGAGAGCAGAGCGGTGCAGGTAGATCCCGAGGCTGGCGTCATGGGTATTGCGGTGGACCCGATCAGTGATCTGGTCTACGTGACGACCGGCCGTAGCAACCTCCCGGGCGGTGATGATCTGCTGTGCTACAATTCGGACCTGGTTCTTGTCTCATCGATCCTCGACATCGGAAACCCGACAGATATCGTCATCCCAGCCAGAGACATCGGCTACAATCCACTTGGTTTTGCCAAGAGCATCGTCCCCGCTAGCGAACAGGAACAGGGAGAGGGAGAGGACGTCTATGTCAGTGTGGGCGAGACGATCACTTACGAGCTCAGCTTCGCAAATCTGAGCCTCGTACGGGAGGTATCCATCGTCGACACGCTCCCCAGTGAGGTGACGTTTGTTGACGCAGATGGTGACGGCGACATCGGACAGTATGATCCCGTCAGCCATACATACACATGGCTCCTGCCCTCTGTCGCGGCCGGGTCCGAGACGACTCTCCGTTTCCGTGCACGGGTCAACTCGGGGGTCATGGTCGGAACGCGAGTGCGCAACAGAGCCACGATTCGCACGCGGGTCATCCCCCCCACGTCGGTCAGCGTCGACGCGATGGTCCGCGGGAGCGATTGGAAGTCGCTCGAATTGAGCAAACGCGCAGTCGGCGGAGTTCAAGAAGAAAACGGCATAGTCTATGGCAATCCGGGTGACACCGTATCCTACGCCATCTCTTACTCAAACGAGAACAACGACTATCCTGTGACCCAGGTTTCGATCGTCGACGCATTGCCGCGCGAGTTGACGTTCGTGAGCGCCGAAAGCGCCACCGGCACCGCCGCGTACGATCCGGTGAATCACACCTATACCTGCACGTACGCTTCCCTGGCAGCCGGCGCCACAGGACGCATTACTCTGACGGCACAGATCCAGGAAGACGTCCCGACTGGAACGGTTCTGACGAATTCGGCCGTCCTGACAGCCAATGAGACTGAGCCGATAACTGCCACTGCAGACGTCACGGTGCGGCAGAGTGAGTTGCAGCCCCTCATCCTGACAAAGTCGATCACCGCGGGCGGAACCGAACCTGACGAAGATGGTGTCCGCTACGTGAACGCCGGCGAAAACCTCACGTTCACGATCTGTTGCGACAATCGCGACAATGACGTACCCGTGCAAAACGTCTCGATCGTCGATTTTCTCCCGGCGGCAGATGACATTCGTCGGAGCCCAGGGAGATGGTGACTCCGGACGCTACGATCCCGACACACACACGTACGTTTGGTCCATTACATCTCTGGGAGCCGGTGAGAGCATCTGCTTGAGCATCGTCGTTCAGGTGAAGGAGGATACACCAGCCGGGACGAGAATCGTCAACAGAGCGGTCGTCAGTGGCGACAACACGAGTGCCACGACAGATCAAATCGAAGTGGTCGTCGTCCCTGTTGACCAGACGCCGCTCAACATTACCAAGACAATCAGCAATGGCGCAATGCCCGGCGACGATGACAAGACGCGGTACGTGGGAATCGGCACCGAGGTTACGTACAAGATCTGCTTCGACAGCAACGGCAGCACTCACCGAATCCAAGGCTTGTCTCTGGTCGATGTTCTGCCCCCTGAGGTCATCTTTGTATCGGCCGACGGTGACGGCATCTACGGAGCCTACACCCCGGACAAGCACACATACACGTGGTCCTATCCATCACTGCTGCCTGACTCTGGCGCCTGCGTGGAACTGGTCGTGTTGGTGCGAGAGGAAACCGAGCCGGGCACGGTGATCGAGAACACGGTCACGATCGACAGCGACAACACCGATCCTCAAAGCACCAGCGTGGCCGCTATCGCCGCACAGGCAAAGCCCAAGCCGCTGGAAGTGACCAAGACCGTCACCGGCGGTGTCCAGGGAATGGACGACCGACAGAAGATCTACGTGGCCGCTGGAGGAGAGGTCACCTACACGGTGTGCGTCCGCAACGATAACCACCAGACGGCCAGTAACGTTGCGGTCGTGGACACTCTGCCGGATGAAGTGACATTTATCTCTGCCACCGGTGACGGCAGCTTCGGTGCGTACGACCGCGTCAACCACACCTATACATGGCGATACGCGGCATTGGAGCCAGGCGAGAGCGTCTGTGCCGATCTGACCGTACAAGTCAAGAAGGATGTGTCTCCGGGGACCACGATCAACAACCAGGTCCAAGCCGAGAGCGACGTGACCACGCCGGGCACTACCGACACGGAAGTCGTGGTGGAGTTGGAGCCCCCCGTCCTGAGCAAGACCGTGCTGGCTTCCACGGATACCGAAGTCTCCGGGGATTATGCCGGCTGCGTCTCGCCCGGAGGCGAAGTCACGTATGAGATCTGCGTCGAGAATCCCAACGACACGATCATTACGGGCGTCTTTGTCGTTGACTACCTCCCCGAAGGTGTAACGTTCGTCCGGGCCGAGGGAGACAGCGATTCCGGCTTCTACGATCCGGACTCTCATACGTACACGTGGGCTTATCCGGTGTTGGAGCCGAAGGCGGTGCGATGCGTAACACTGACGGTTCGGCTCAACTACAATCTCGAGCCGGGACAGGTCGTGGTCAACACGGCCAGTATCGACGCTACTGAGACGCCCGTCGTCGACTCGTCCGTCGAGGTTTGTGTCGGTAAATCGCCGTTAATCGCCACAACAACCTTCAGCCCACTGATCCTCGGCCGCACCGGATACAACCATTCCGAGCAGGTCACCGCTATCCTTGAGTTCCCTGCGAACATTACCGAAGGCGATATCTCAAGCGAGATGGTGTCCCTCGAGCCCGGTGACATTTCAGCAACGTCTCAGACGGTATCGGCGGTTAAAGGAAGAGTCCAGGTCCGCGCCACGTTTGACCTGATCAAAGTCATCGAAGCGATCCCGGACAACGGAATAACCACTCTGTACGTGCACGGCCAGTTGAA
>CAVSCO010000002.1:0-21230 GCA_963726475.1 uncultured Phycisphaerae bacterium
AGGGCGGCGGGGTGGAAGGGATCGCGGGCGAGCTGGCCCGGGTGCTGGAGCGGGATGTGAGGGTGGAGCGCGAGGGCGCCAACCCGCGCACGGTCACATATACGCCGACGGGCGAGCGGGTCGTGGCCGCACCGGAGGACCCGGAGGCGATCGACGACGAGGACCCCCACGTCGCCCCGATCGCGGCCGGCTCCGATCGCCTCGGCAGCCTCCAGGCGCTCGGCTCGGAGCCGATGTCGGACCTCGACCGGATGGCGCTGCGCCAGGCGGCGACCGTGATCGCGCTGGAGATTCTGCGCGAGCGTGCCGCCCTGGAGGCCGAGTGGCGCCTGCGCGGCGACCTCCTCGAGGAGATCATCCAGGCCGACGGCGAGTGGAGCGAGGGCCTTCAGGTCCGCGCCGGCCAGCTCGGCATCGACCTCGACCGTCCCCGCGCGCTTGCGGTCCTGGAGCCGATCGGCTCCTACAAGCCCCGCGACCTCGAGCTCCTGCTGCGTTGAAATCCTCGGGATCGAATTGCTTGTTCAGATCGAAATACATCTGCATGAACTTGTCGGGGTCTTTGCCGGACTTCTCCCACATGGGCGAACTGTTCCGACCATACGGCGTCGCATCGCAGATCGGCCACGACTCGGTGATCCCCCAGACGCTGTAGATTCCCCAATGCATAAATAGGCCGAACTTGAGGTCCTGCCAGTGCTGGAGCTTCTCGTAGACCGCCTGATCTTTCGGCGGGACATAGGGCTTCTCCGCCATTGCAGCCGCCGGGGCGATCAAGACGAAGAGGGCCGTGGCGAGGAGAATCACGATCGCGGGGACTCGATTGCTGCTCATGTGCTTGTTCCTTTCGTTACGATACCGATGCAAACTGCTGCTTTTCCGCTGGTCCCCAAGCATAGCGAATTCTCCGGCGACAACAAGGGCGTTCTGCAATAAGTGACATCGACGCCTTGGCGTACTGCCAGCCTGTACAGGTACAATTATTTCCATTTGTGACAAGCCGATGACAAGTTTGTCGCAACAGCCCTAAGTTGTTCCTTTACAACACGTTATAGCCAGACCTCCTCCGAGTCGTGCGGCGTGAATCAGGTGCGAGTGCCAATTATGTGCCTTCGGACACGGCCGCTAACACGGAGGCGCTTCGCGTCGTGGGCGGAGCGCAGGATTCTCGAGCCGGCGGAATCCGCCTTTCCGAGCAACAATCGCGTCCCCCCGCCTAAACCGAGGAATTACGCCGCCTCGGCCGGCTTCGTGGCACAGGTCTTGTACTGCTTCTCCTGATGAATGGATTTGGCGACCTCGTCGGGGATCGCCATCGACCTGGACGAAGAGGCCGCTATCAGGAAAGGACCATGCATGGCCAGTGAAATCGCCGGTATCAACAACACCTGGGAGAAGGTCCTGGAGTACGCTTCGAGCCCGCTCCACGGCACCATGTCACGCAAGATCCGCAAGGGGGTGAAGCTCAAGATCAACAATGAAGTGACGTTCGCCGACGCTCAGCTCTTTGTCGGCGACACCTTCGTACGTCTGACGCAGACCGAATCGAGTGGCGTGGTCACGAACGTCTACTACGATCTGAACAAGATCGTGTCGATCTCCACGATCAGCGAGGTGAGTTCCTAACGAGGAGCCATACACGGATGGCAACGATTACCTTCTATGGCAAGCCGAACTGCGTCAACAACCACAAGCAGAAGCGCCTTCTGCGGGCGGCCGGACACGAGGTCGTCGAACAGGACATCTTGAGCCAGAACTGGACGCCCGGTCAGTTGCGGCCGTTCTTCGGGGAGGTGCCGGTGTCGGACTGGTTCAATCGAACCTCGCCTGCCATCAAGGACAAGCGGTTCTGGCCCGATCAGGTCTCCGCCCCGCAGGCGCTGGAGGCCATGATGTGCGATCCGCTGTTGATCCGCCGGCCTTTGATGATCATCGAAGGGCAGAAGATCTGCGGATGGGATTACGACGCCCTCGACGCGTTGATCGGGTTGTCTCCGCAAGCCGGATGCGAAGAAGAGATGCAGACCTTGCGAAACGATGACATCACGACGTGTCCTTTTGTGAAGACCACTCAGGACTGCGACCAACAGGAGCCACAACCAGGGCCTACGCCGATCGGTCGATGATCGCATAGAAACGGAGCATTCGTATGGACATACCCTACCGGCCATTAGGAATCATCGTTGGAATCGTCGAGCGGATGGGCCTGGACGTAACCTATGCGTACGAGGATCTCGTCTTCATCTCGCACAACGCGTTCCTTCTGCGTATGGGCGAGAAAGGAGAGCAGGTGCACCTGTATTTCAACGAGGAGAGCGAAGAGGACCAGCGCGACGAAGTGCAGGAGCAGTTGACCGGCCTGGGTACCGAATCGGGCGTAAGATTCCTCAACAGCGGAACGTACAACATGACGCAGCGTGAGGACGAGCAGTTGGATATCCACTTCAACGAGAACGGTGCAACCTGGGAACGCGTGTGAATGAGACTCTCGCCAATTCGGTAATGGACTACCTCACGTCGCATCGGACTGCTTCGGCGGGGAACATCGCGACGCATTGCGACTGCACCGTCGAGGACCTTGGCGTCGTCGTGGAAGCGCTGGAATCGCAGCAGCGCATACGCCGTGCCTTCTCTCGCTGCCAGAGCAGTTGCAGCAGTTGCACCGGGTGCGATTCAGGCGCGGTGTCGACGGCTCTGACCGAACGAACGATCTTGATCTCTCTCGAACGAACTGAGGAGCTGCCATGACGACCGCCGGTGCACAGAAATTCATCCAACAGGCCTTACAGGATCGGGACCTGGTTCGCCAAGTCAATGCGGCTCCCGACCGCGAAGCGCTGGCCCAGTTGCTCGCGGAGCGCGATATGGCCTTCAACTACGAGGAATTCGAGGAATCGTGCAACCACCTGCTCACCCAGTGCCAAACCCACGAACAGGCCGAAACGATCAAGGAGATCAAGCTCTGGTGGGACTGCCTCGGATGCGCCATGGGGCCACCTGAGGGACAAAGCTAAGGCTCCTCCCACCTCGGGCGCGGATAATCCTGCCCCTTGCGAATCGTCGAGACCATGTCGAAATCCCAGCCGGGAAGACATAGAAGAATGCATCCGCTTCCTGGCTCAGCCGTTCTAACGTTCTACATCCAAGATTGAGTACAGTTCCAGTTGTGGCAGGGTCACCGAAGCCGTGCCGTCAGCCCACGTCACTTGCAGTGGACTGTTCTCCGGCTGCAAGGTGATCGATCGCGGCCTCTGCTTCATAGGGATCGCCACCGTCAGCGGACCAACGGGTTCGATGTGGGTGATCCCGCCGTCCGGTGCCTGGACGTGGGGACCGGACGTATTGACCAGATGAATTGACAACTTATCCCGCAACGTGCGGACACTGACATCCACGTCTCCGGCACCACGGACCTCAACAACGGGGTCGGGAAGGACCTTTCTGAGAAGGTCGCCGAAGGTGTCGTCAACCGCTTCCGTCGCGACAATGGTGTCACCCTGCGATTGTCTCAACTCGGCCTCGAAGAGCCGGGCCGGCCCCGGTCCGATCAGCAGCAGACGGCCGCCGGATTGGGCATAGGCAGCCAACTCGTCGCGAAAGTCGGGCTCCAGATACGCCCAGCCCGGCACCACGATGACGGGCCATTGCGACATCTTGCCGCGCAGATGGTGTTCGCTGAGGATCTGCACGCTGTAGCGATGTCGAAGTATCTGGGTCAGCGCCCCGCAGGACGGTGACGCCGGGGCTGCCGGTCCAATGGAACAATCGCGACGACCCGTGATAGTGACCGGCCGTCGAGTAGAGCAGAGCCACCTGCGGAACGGCGACCGAATGGTGGCAGTACGCCTGGCGAGCGCGACAGAAGCGAGCGACCTCGGCCATCACGTCCATCTCGGCCAGGTCGCGAACGGCGCCATCCCGGTCCTGTTTGAAATAGGCCTGGTAACCACCGCCGAGCGCGAGCACGACAGCCGCTTCCTGCATGAGTTGGATCGCGGGCTTCTGCTTGCGCGTCTTGCGGCTGAACGACCACGACATCAAATCCCAGGGCACACCCTGGTCCTCCAGGCAGCGGCCGGCAAACCGCGCCGAGTTGACGCTGTCGTCGGGCGAGAAATCGCCGGACAGTCCGGCCACATCCGCCGAGACCGGCTCGGGCATGTGATTGCTGAATGCCCAGTTGCTGATAACCTGAAAATCAGGGTGCGACGCCTTCAACGCGTCGACATAGTGACGCACGTAACGCCGGAAGCCTTCGCGGTTGAAATCCATCCAGGCCTGCCAATAGGGCTGACCCGGCTCGCGGGGCGCCGCATCAGCGCCCGTCTGCTCGCAGAATGCTCGCACTGCGGCCGCGCCGTAATCCGGCACCGTGGCCCAGCAATCGCCGTCGACCCAAACGCCATCGACGCCGTACTCGCCCGCCAGTTCGCGCAGTTGGGGAATCATCAGTGTGTCAACATAGGGACCGAACACCGACGTCGCCCGGTCGTGGGGCTTGCCGTCGGCGTTGACGGCGGCCCAACTCGGGTGCATTGCTACCGCGCGAGAGTCCCAGACTCCGGAATAGTGCATGAACAGCGCGATCCCGCGCTTGCGCGTCACGTCCCGCCAGAGGCGCAGCGGATCGCCCACGAAGCCAGGTGCCGGGTTGCCGACTTTCGTCGGATAGCTCGAGTAACCGGGATGTCCCTTGCAATCGATTTGGATGTAGTCGGGCTTGACCTTGTCGATGACTGATTCGATCATTTCCCGGGTCGTACGCCGCCCCGACGGACCGGCAATCCTCCCCGGCGTGAAAATCGAAGTGGATGCCCAAAAAGGCGTCGGCTCGCTTCATCCGAGGCGGATCGGCGGCGCTGCTCGGGTGCCCCAGGAAACATACCGCAAGCAGGACACACAGGCTTAGTCGTTTCGGACCATACAGAAAACGTTCGCGAAATACACTCATGGGGCAAGCTCCTTTGATCGGACCAAATATCTCCTCTGCACATCTTCAGTGTCGGCCTCATTCTACACATGGAAGCGTCTACGCTGCAAGCGCACAGAACGCCCGGGCGAGTGTGGCCGGCAAATAGTGGCGAATCTTTGCGGTGTTCCTCGGCGTCCCCTCTGAAACGGGCAGCCCTCCGTTTGTCATTTCGACCGGAGAGTGGCGAAGCGGAGAGATCTGGCCGCGAAGGAGTCAGTCGTCGGGGTCTGGTCCAGAACCGCTCCGAACCGGGGGGCACCTACCCAGCCCCGGACCCTGGCGTCAAACGCAGGGCACGGCCCACTCGGTTCCAGATTCCTCCATTGTGCTTCGCTCCAGTCGGAATGACAAGATACATGCGGCGGACAGAGGTGCCACCGTATTCCAGCCGCAGCCAGCCCGGGCCGTTCATCGCACTCGGTGCAGAACCATGTGGAAGGCGGGATCAGGGATATTCCTGGGTGCGACCGAGCTTCCGGCCCATTGCCACGAAGGTTACGAACATCTACGGTCGAATGGACCAAGGAGGTACGGGATATCGTACTGAATGCGCCGATTTGCTGCGGCCTGATGCATGACACGCGGGGCCGCGGCAGACAAAATCGACTGAAGGAGGTGAACGGATATGTCCATACAAGTGAAGCGAGCCTACGACGAACCCGGCGGGGACGATGGCTTTCGCGTGCTGGTCGACCGCATCTGGCCTCGGGGCCTGACCAAGGACCATCTCCAGATCGACCAATGGATCAAGGAGGTTGCCCCAACCACCGACTTGAGAAAGTGGTTCGGGCATGATGCCGACAGATGGGGACCATTCAAGAAGCGGTACTTCCAAGAGCTCGCGTCCCACGATGACGAGATCCATCTGCTTCGCCAGCTTGCGGAAAAGGGACGTCTGACGCTTGTTTACGGAGCGAAAGACCGAACCCACAACAATGCCGTCGCTCTAAAAGAGTATCTGGAGAGAGGTTGAGTCCGGCAATACGACGGGAGCCTTTCTCCCGGTCACCTCTCTGCGTCTTTGGCTGTGGCACTGGGTGAAATTGCCTTGAATTACGCCCTCGCTTGGGCTATAAACAGCCCTTCTTGACAATTGGACCCTATTGCGACTGTGAGGCGTCAATCCATGAGATACAGCCAGATGCTGATCCCGACGGTGAAGGAAGTCCCGGCCGATGCGGAGATCCCCAGCCACCAACTGATGATCCGGGCCGGCCTGATTCGCAAGGTCGCCAGCGGGACGTACACGTACCTGCCGCTCGGGTGGCGCAGCCTGAAGAAGATCATCGACATCGTCCGCGAGGAGATGAACCGGGCCGGGGCGCAGGAGATCCTGGTGCCCTGCCTGCAACCGCGGGAACTGTGGCAGCAGACCGGTCGCGACGCCGACTATGGCGAGACGATGTGCCGCCTCCAGGACCGCCATGGGCGCTGGAACGTGCTGGGCCCTACGGCCGAGGAGGTCTTCACCTTCCACGCGGTTCACGAGATCAGCTCATACAAGCAACTGCCGATCAACCTGTACCAGATCAGTCCAAAGTTCCGCGACGAGTTCCGGCCCCGGTTCGGCGTGCTGCGGTCGCGCGAGTTCATGATGAAGGACGCCTACAGCTTCGACGCGACACCCGAAAGCCTGCACGAATCCTACATGGCGATGTACAACGCGTACTGCCGGGTCTTCCAGCGGTGCGGCGTCGAATACGTCATCGTCGAGGCCGAGACGGGCGAGATGGGCGGGTCGGGCTCGCACCAGTTCACCGTCCCCTGTGCCTCGGGCGAAGATACCACCGTCTATACCGCAGACGGCTCGTACGCGGCCAATCTCGAAAAAGCGGCGGTCGATCCACTGCCCAAGCAGCAAGCCGATCCGAACACCCCGGCCCCGGAAGACATTCATACGCCCAACGTCGGGACGATCGAGGCGGTCTGTGGCTTCCTCAAGACCCAGCCCTCCGAGATGATCAAGACGCTGATCTACTCGGTCGGCGACGACGTCGTGGCAGCTCTCGTGCGAGGCGATCATGAGCTGAATCCTGAGAAGTTCACGCAGGTGCTGGGCGGCGTCCATTCGGAACTGGCCGACGAGTCGACGATCGAGACGGTCACCGGCGCCAAGGTCGGATTCGCCGGACCGGTGGGTCTGCTGGACAAGGTCCACAAGCTAATCGTCGACAATGCCGTGGCGGCGATGGCCGTCGGCGTCACGGGGGCCAACCGGAGCAATTATCATACGAAGAACGTGGTACCGGGCCGGGACTTCCCACTCGATGGCAATAACGTCATCGTCGCCGACATTCGCAACGCGGTCGAGGGCGATACCTACCAGGGCAAACCCCTGCTGTTCAAAAGAGGCATCGAGGTCGGACAGGTCTTCAAGCTCGGGGACCAAGTACAGTAAGAAGCTCGGGGCGACCTTCCTCGACGAGAACGGGGTCGAGACCCCCTGCCTGATGGGCTGCTACGGTATCGGCATCAATCGAATCATGGCCTCGGCCATCGAGCTGTACAACGACAAGAACGGCATCGTCTGGCCGATTTCCATTGCCCCGTTCGAGGTGCTGATCACACCGGTCAATCAGGATGACGAGGCCGTATCGAGCACTGCCGAGAAGATCTACGCAGAGCTCATGGCGGCGGGCGTCGAGGTCCTGATCGACGACCGCGACCTTCGTGGTGGCGTCAAGTTTAAGGACGCCGATTTGATCGGCATCCCGATTCGTGTCACGGTCGGCAAGAAGTCCGTGGCCGAAGGCAACGTCGAAGTTAAACTGCGAACCGAGCCGGAGAGTTCCAAGACGCCGATCGACCAGGCATCACAGACCGTCGTTGGACTCGTTGGCTCGCTCAAGAAACAGCTCGGTGTGTGACATTGATGAACGCCCCGCATGCGACATCGCATGACACTGCTGAACATCTACTGACCTTCATAGGATTAGGAGAAGCCCATGGACTCGAACAACCTTTCGCGAAGGAGTCTCATGCATAAGACGAGCCTGCTCGCGGCCGGCGCGGTCGCCGCCCAATTGAGCGGAAAGACAAATGCTCTGGAGATGAGCCAGGTCGAGAGTGTGGTGACGAAGGGCCGGATCAATCAGTCGGTCAGCCGCTGGTGCTACGGCAAATGGTCGCTCGACGAGCTGTGCGAAGTCTCGAAGCGGCTCGGCATCAAGGCTATCGACCTGCTCGGGCCCGGTGATTTCGAGACAATCAAGAAATATGGCCTGGCGTGTGGCGTGGTCAACAGCCACTCCCTGACCAACGGTCTGGCCGACAAAAAATACCACGAAGGATGCCTTGCAAAACTGCGGGAAAGCATCGATGCAACGTCCGCCGCGGGCTTTCCCAACGTGATCAGCTTTCCGGGCAATCGCCGGGGGATGCCCGACGATGTGGGGCTGGAGAACACGGTCGAGGCGCTGAAGAAGATCGTCGGATACGCCGAGCAGAAGAAGGTGACCATCGTCCTGGAGTACCTCAACAGCAAGGTCAATCACAAGGACTACATGCTCGACAACATGGCCTGGGGTGTCGAGGTCTGCAAGCGCGTCGGCTCCGATCGTGTGAAGATCCTCTACGACATCTATCACGCTCAGATCATGGAAGGCGACATCATCCGAACGATCCGCGAAAACGCCGATTATATCGGACATTACCACACCGGCGGCAACCCGGGACGCAACGAGATCGACGAGACGCAGGAGTTGTATTACCCGGCCATCATGCGGGCGATTGCCGAGACCGGCTACCAGGGCTATGTCGCCCACGAATTCGTCCCGAAGGGTGATCCGCTCAAGGCCCTGACCTACGCGACCAGAATCTGCGATGTGTAGCCGGTTCGAGCATCCGGCACAGCGATGATACGAGCTTTCGGGGCCGTCCACGGCGGACGGCCCCGAACCGTTCCAACTCCGAGATCGAAAAACCCGAACCTTGACGGTCTTTGCATTGCCCGAATCAATGTGGTAGAATAGTGGAGCAGGTGATACTCGATTTTGAGCCGTTGTCATTCGAGAGAGAGTTCATGTTTAGCAGTGGTGTTCCGAGGAGAATTCTGGTCTGTTTGCTAGCGGTCTTTGCTGCGGCCGGTCCGAGCCGGGCCGACTTTCTTAGCCACAAGCAAGCGAAGCACTCTCCGCGCGGCCGCATCGCGTGCCTGCCCAGTCCGACCATGGGGACGCGATACATGGACGCCGACAATCTGGGCAAACACTCCTACGGTTTCACGCTGTGGGAGAAGAACGGCATCATCTATACCTGCCACGGCGGACACATCGACATTACCCACCTTCGCAAGGTCGCGGATTGGACCGCTTATCTCGCTTATCGCTTTCGCGACATGATGCTGAGAGATCAGACCGAAATGTCGTATAAGATGTGGGAGCCCTCGCGCTACCACGTCAAAGTCGAGTATCCGGCCGGCTGGAAGTACCTCCCTGCCGAGAGTAAGAACGCGATCGCTCGCGAGGTGGCGATCGACCTGGCCGCCTATCTTGGCTACACGGCCAGCATCTGGCACGAGATCCTCACCTGGCACGGTTTCAAGGGAGCCGGAATATACCCCGAGTATAACTCGGCTTTCTCGTGGGAAGACAACTACTCCAATGCCATGGGCAGCACCATCGCCGCGATGGCCTTGCGCGATCGGGACAGGGACTACGACGCGGCAGTGACTCGATATCTGGATCAGGAAATCCGGATACTCGGCGGCCAGCCCAAGGAAGTCGCTCGCCGGGCGGGCGAAGCCGTTCGAGGCCTTTGGTTCAAAGGCGGATATGTCATTGTCACGATGACCAAGAGGCACCTCGACGTCGGCTTGGACGATGGGTACATCACCCCCTGGCTCGTGCCTGGCATCGCGAGATGCCCCGACGAGGAGCCTAAGCTCTGGCCCGTCCCCGACCTGAACACCGTGGAGAAGCATGGCTTTCATGTCACCGTTAAGATTGAGCCCAAGGAGTGGGAACGCGGAGCCATTCTCAAGAAGGCTTTCCCCAACGAGAAGAATCGACCCGATCGAATCGACCCGACGAAGCACCTGGGTCTGATCATCGAGGCGATACGAGCGGAGGCCTTCGATCGATACGGCCCGATGGCGGACAAGTACGAAGATCCGACCCAGCCGCATTCCGAGACCTCAATACAGAGGGCCGAGGAAAGCCAGAGGACGGGAGAGCCGCCAGACGGCACGTCTTCCGACCATATCGGCGACACCGTAAAGTCCGCACACGGCGGTTGAAATGGAATGATCGTCGCAGCTCATGTGGGAACCCAGGGAGCCCAATCCGGTCAAAATCATCATCGGGATCCTCGCCTCCGATGACCGCTGTCTGACAGCCGCCCGCGAAGCGATCACCAGAGAATTCGGCCCACTCGATCTACTCAGTGACATCTGGCCGTTCGTGAAGACCGACTACTACCGGGACGAGACCGGTCCGGCCATTCTCAGGCAGTTCGTCACCATCGAACAACTCGTCCATCCGGGCGAACTGGCCGAGGCGAAACACCGCACCAACCGGATCGAGCAGGAATTGGCCGAGGCGCTGGCCAGCCCTTTTCCGCGACCGGCGAACCTGGACCCGGGCATCATCGAGCCAGCCAAGCTCGTGTTGGCCTCGACCAAGAACTTCTCCCATCGCATCTACATCGGCAGGAAAATGTACGCCGAGGTCACACTTGTTTTTGACAGAGGTGCGTGGTGTCCTCTACGATACACGTATCCGGACTACCGCCAGCAGACCTATTTCGACTTCTTTTCCGAAGTGCGAATCCGGCTCTTGCAGCAGCGGAAATCGGGAACGCACGAGAAATGACGTCGCCGCACCGGGCCGGACGGGCGGCCTTGAGGAAACCATGCTGATTCTACTGGCCGTAGCCCTGCTTGCCGGCGCATTCGCCTGTTCAGCCCTGCTGACGGCCGGCGCCAAACGGCTGGCCTCACGTATGGGGCTGCTGGCCTATCCGCAGGCGGATCGCTACCATCGCACCGTCATCCCGCTCGGAGGCGGCATCGGCATCTTCGGAACACTGGCCATCTTCATCCTGGGGGCGGCGGGAGTCATTCACTTCGTGATCGTGCCGGGGCACTTTGGCGAGTTGATGGATCGACTGAACATCGTGCCCGCCGACTTCACCGCCCACTACAGAGAATTGGCGGTCGTACTGATCTGTGTGGCGGTTCTGTTTGCCGTCGGGCTCTGGGACGACAAGAAGGCGCTGGGACCATTTGTCAAACTGGTCGTGCAATGCCTGGTGGCCTTTCTGGCGGCCACCCTCGCGGATATCCGCGTCGAATTCTTTATTCAGAATCGAATCATCACGTCCGCGATATCCGCCTTTTGGATCGTCGTGATCATCAACTCCTTCAACTTCCTCGACAACATGGACGGGGCCTCGGCCGGCATTGCCGCCATCGCGAGCACCATCCTCTTCATCGCGGCCGCCTTCAACGGGCAGGTCTTCGTCGGCGGTCTTGCCATCGTGTTCGTCGGGACCCTGCTCGGCTTCCTCGCGTTTAACTTTCCTCCCGCGTCGATCTTCATGGGCGATGCGGGCTCGCTCGTGGTGGGCTTCTTCGTCGCTCTGCTGACGCTGCGCACGACGTACTATCAACAGGACCAGAGTGGACCGTGGTATCCGGTTCTCATGCCTCTCGTGGTCATGGCCGTGCCCCTTTACGACCTGACCAGCGTCGTCCTGCTGCGGCTGCGCCAGGGCAAGAGCCCATTCGTCGGTGACACACAGCACTTCTCACATCGCCTCAGGCGTCGTGGACTGACCGATACCCAGACGGTTCTGATGCTCTATCTGGCGACACTCTGTTGCGGCCTGGGCGCAACGTTTCTCTATCAGGTCAACCTCGTCGGCGCGGTGCTGATCTTTTTGCAGACCTTTCTGATCCTGGCCATCATCGCCATCTTCGAAAGCACTGTCAGACATGGCACGGACGCTCGCTAAAACTTCGCCGGCCCGACGTGGGTCCTCGCCCGTCGTGGCATTGGCCCTCCTGGGACTCTGCCTGTCCGTACTCGCTCTGCGTGTCACGTACACGGAAGCCCCAACGGTTCAGACGCTGAGCCTACCGAGCGGTCTGATCGATATCATCTACAGCCTCACGGTCTCGGGCCTGCTGATCTTCGCACTGGTCTTGTGGCTGCTCCGGTGCATTTGGTCGGGCCGTCCAGTTTATCGCGTCACAGGGATCGAACTCGGGTTGGGCCTGTTCCTTCTGGCAGCCGTGGTGTCGACGTTTGCAGCCAGCGACAAACGGCTGGCCATCAATTACACCGTGACACTCTTGGCGCCGATCCTCATGGCCATCCTGTTGGTGCAGATCCTCGATTCGCCCGCTCGGATACGCGTGACCTTGCTGGTGGTGGCCGCGCTCGGCGTCGTCTCGACCTACCAATGCGCCGAGCAAGCCCTTGTGAGCAATCAGATCACGGTTGAGCAGTATGAGAAAGACCCCGAGCGCCCTGCTGACTCCGCTGGGCATCGAGCCCGGGACCTTCCAGCAGTTTCTCTTCGAGCATCGGCTGTACTCGCGCGGCATCCGTGGGTTCTTCACGACCAGCAACTCAGCGGCTTCGTTCTCGCTGCTCGCGTCCTTCGCCGCACTGGCCCTGCTTCTACAGCAAGCCTCGGATCGTACGGGCGACAAATCCCGATCTATCTCCCGATTGTATCCTCTCGCCGCCGGAGTGATCGTCCTGGTTGGACTGCTGATGACGCGGAGCAAGGGAGGGATCCTGGGATTCCTCGGCGCTGGCGTGCTCTTCGGTGTCTTCTCTGGCCTGCGTAGGTGGCTTCCGAAGCACCGCAGGACAGCCTGGATTGCCGGCGTAGCCATCGTCTTGATCATGTCGCTGGCCGTCGGTTATGCAGCGATCTCCTATGGCCTCAAGCACGGTCGACTGCCCGGTGGCAATTCCATGCTGGTTCGATGGCAGTACTGGCGTGCCTCCGCACAGATGGCCGCCGATCACGCCCTGACGGGGGTCGGGCCGGGGAATTTCGCTCAGAACTACACCCGCTACAAACCGGCATCGGCACCGGAGTCGGTCTCCGACCCACACTGTTTCCTGCTGAGCTTTCTGACGCAGTACGGTCCGCTGGGCCTGCTGGGATTTCTGGCCATGATGGTCGTGCCGGTGTATCGCCGTACAATGCGCAGTTCCCAAGGCACCTCGGAGTCTTCAGCCTCTTCCGACGCAAGACGACTGGCCATTATCATGCTGACGATCACGTGCGGCGCGATGTTGCTCATCAGGCCCTTGCTGGTGCCCGCGACGAGCCGTGGTGACATGGCGGTCGTGCTCTATGAGGTCACCTCGCTGTACGTCGCCCCTACGGCAGCGTTCCTGATTGGCTTTCTCCTGTTCATGGCGTCGCTGAATCGCAAAGAGTCCGCTACGAACGTTCGGCACGCTGCCCTCGTCGGCGCGGCGCTGGGCTGCGCCATCGCCGGCGTCCTGGTACACAACCTCATCGATTTTGCGATCTTCGAGCCGGGCGTCTGGACCACACTCTGGATCGTGATGGCGTGCTTCATCGCAACCGGGCAGCCGCATTCAACTCGCTTCGACCCCGTACATGTCACGAAGCCGGTCAAGGCCATTGCCGTGGCGATTGCCTTGCTGTTGTTCGGAGCATACGTCTACTTCGTGTGGGAGCCCGCCTACCAGGGCACCACAGGAACCCAGCAGGGCCGCGAAGCCGCGGCCATGGGGCGCTTCGATCGAGCCCATGCCCTGCTCGATGCCGCGTCGGCAGCCGACTCTCTCTCTCCGGCGGCATCCTATGTCAATGGACGGCTGTATCTCCAGGAGGCCGAACATGCCACGAGTGGACGAATGCCATTGCTTGAGAAGGCGATGCAGTGCTTCCGCGTGACGATTCAACGTGATCCGGCCGACTACAAGAACTATGAGAAGGCAGGTGATGTTGCCAGTCTGTCGGGCAAACCCGAGCAAGCCTACGACTGGTATGAGAAAGCAGCCGCGCGCTATCCCGGCTCAGGCCGGCTCCAATTGCGACTGGCCCAAACGGCCGAGGAACTCGGGCGCAACGACGCCGCATTGGAGCATTACCGCAAGGCTGTCGAAATTGAGGATGCGTTCCAAGAGCAGTTCCGAGCGATGTATCCCAAACGCGATCAGCCGATCAGCCGCCTTGGCCAGGACAACACCAACCGGGCCAAACAGCGCATCGAAGAACTCAGCAGATGACCTGAGGTCCCCCGCCTCTAAGAGACCTTTTCCATCAGTTCGTCGGGAATGTCGAAGTTCGCATAGGCGTTTTGGACGTCGTCGTGATCGTCAAACGCCTCCATCATCGAGACAACTCGCCTGGCCACATGCTCGTCATCAATTCCGACCATGGTCTGCGGCACCATCGAGATTTCGGCCACCTCCATCGGGATTTCTTTGGCCTCCAGCGCCTTCTTCAACTCCTCGTAGGCGTCGGGATCGCACGTAATCTCGAAGACTTCCCCTGTATTCTGCATGTCGTCGGCGCCGGCGCCCAGCGCCAGTTCCATCAGTGCATCCTCGTCGACGTTGGCGGTGCCGACCGTGATCAGCCCCTTCTTGCCGAACATCCAGTTGACGCACCCGGTGGTGCCGAGCGATCCGCCGTGCTTCTCGAAGATTCGCTTGATCTCAGGGCCGGTCCGATTGCGGTTGTCCGTCAACGCTTCGACCATCACGGCCACGCCACTCGGGCCATAGCCCTCGTAAAGCACCTCCTCGTAGTTGACACCGCCGAGGTCGCCCGTGCCCTTTTTGACCGCCTTCTCAATCGTGTCCTTCGGCATGTTGGCGGCCTTGGCCTTGTCGATGGCATAGCGCAGCGTCAGGTTTGCCGATGGATCGCCCCCGCCATTCTTGGCCGCGACGATGATCATTCTGGCAATCTTGCTCCACTGCTTGCCGCGTTTGGCATCATTTGCGGCTTTCTTATGTTTGATTCCCGCCCAATGCGAATGACCTGACATACCAACTCCTGAACAACCTCACAATGGTTCAATCCCGATCACGGACTTATCTGAATCGATTATTATAATCCGGAATTTGACACTTTATAGTGATTTTTCGGAAAACTTGAGCCTTTGCCTGGCCTGTGGCGAGGACGCAATAGCGATCGGACTCGCTTGCGGCCAGGACCATCTTGGGTTACTCTCACATCCGTCGCCCTAATCACTACCCGTGACAGCCTGGAGAAGAATACCATGAGCCATCAGGCCGGTACCGTGCGTTGCATTCGCGTAACCCTTTCGATTGTCCTCCTGGCTTCCATTGTGAGCCTGCCGGGCTGCGCCGGACGAACCGAGACCGCCGGGGGAGGCTGGGTCCCCCTCTTCAACGGAACGGACCTGACCGGCTGGACCGTCAAGTGCAAGCCCGCCGACGCCAATACGGAATTCTGGAAGGTCGACGAGGGTACCATTCTGGCCGATTCGCTGGACCACGAGGGCCACGATTACGTCTGGCTGGTCACGGATCGCGAGTATGCGGACTTCATCCTGCGACTGCGATTCCAGGCCTACCACGACAGCCCGGGCAACAGCGGCGTCCAGATTCGCAGCCGCTACGACGACGAAGCCGGCTGGCTGGACGGGCCCCAGATCGACATCAACCCGCCCGGGCCCTGGCGAACGGGTATGATCTGGGATGAGACGCGCGGGGTCGGACGATGGCTCTTCCCCGACGTGCCCAAGGGGCAGTGGGTCAACCAGGCCATGGCGAATCCCGACCTGGTCTTCTACTACGCCGACGACAACCCGGCGTGGAACACCTTCGAAGTCAGGGCCGTTGGGACGCGGATGATTGCCCATCTCAACGGGGTTCTGGTCACCGATTACGACGGCGCGGGCGTTCTCGACGATTCGGCCCACGAGGTGCGCAATGTAGGCCTCAAAGGCCACATCGCGCTGCAAATCCACAAGGGCGACAAGCTTCGGATCCGGTACAAAGACATCTCGATCAGGGAATTGCCCGTCCTCCAATAGCCCATAGCTACTTTGCCGGCGTCTGGACCTGACTGCGAATCTCCGCGATCAGCACGTCCGGATCGAGGCGGACCTTGTAGTCCGGATTGACGTATTCGAACGTGATGATCCCGTCGGTATTGACGAGAAAGACCGCCGGGACCGGCAGCAAATGGTGGTTCTGGCCCGCGGCATCCCCCAAGTCGACCCCGTAGCCCTTGTACCGTTCGATGGTCGCGTCATCCACTTTGAACGCGATGCCAAAGGCCTTGGCGGCGGTCATTTCGCTGTCGGATAGCAATCGGTAGCTCATTTGATGCTTCTGCTCCGTTTCGGCGAGCTTCCCCGGACGATCGGGGCTGACGGCGAACGTCTGCCATCCCGATTCCAGGATCGTCGGCTCGGCCTGCTTGAGAGCGCCCAGGTGGGCGTTGCAGAAGGGGCACCACCCACCTCGATAGAACACGAGGACTGTGGGTTTGGCCGCAATCGCCTCGCTCAGATCGAACTGCTCGCCATCGACCGTTCGCAACGTCAGCGGAGGCACGCTGGCCCCGACCAGCAGAGGTTTCACCTTGTCCGCGGAGTTGGCTACACTCGATTCTGCCTTGTCGGCCTTGGCAGGATTCTCCTTCGGCGGTTTGCAGCCAAGTCCCAGCATCAGAATGGCCGCCCCGATTGCCAGCCATTGGTACGTCTGTGTCTGCATGGTCATCGTCCTTTCAGGGCCGCATTATGCCGGCCACACCCTCCTACGGTCCAGCTCGCCGCGTGTGCACACCTGGCCCCTTCTTTCTGTTGCGGGGCATCCCATGCCGTCCTTAACCGCCAAGGGTCCTATAATGAATGCCGGCACTCCATCGACGTCTGCTCAAGAACAACATGCCGCAGCGCTTGTCGTGATTTCGCACTTTTTTTCTTGACGGTGGTTTAACGATTCCCTAACTTAGACGATGAAGTTAACGACTGTGGACGAATAAGGTTGTGCATCACCCCGTATCTCTTCAGCGGCCATTGATTCTCGCTGCATGGGGTGGAAGACTGGGACGAGCGGCTATCGGCTCGACCCGAACGGTGGTTCAAGTTGCAAAGACACGCTTGGGTGAATGCGTTCCGATGAGAACCCACTCGGTTTCATCGGGCCGGACGCAACGCTCAAGAGTGGATTTCCAGTGAAACGAAATCGACTCGCAGCAATCAATCGCGTTCAGCGAGGGAGTGAGAGATTTGAGGACAGCATCAGCGAGAAACCGGGCTTTGCAGTGCCTGCAACGCCTCAAGAAGCATGACCTGCGAGCGATTCTGGTCTTGCCCCGCTGATCTTGCGCTGCCTTCGATAAGGCGTCGCACCTCACTGCCGTTTCTTTGGAGATTCCCTGCCACCGGCCTGCATTCCGTCCGCAGTGAACATTACCCGTTGCACTGTGGTGTGGAAAGGTAGGGAACATGGACGCCATATTGATGCAGGTCACCCTTCAGGCCGGTATCGCATGCCTATTTAGCTTCGCTCTCGGCATTGTTCTCACGATGTTTGTCTACGGCATGATCGCAAGAGCGCGTGCCAGACAAAGAGCGGAAGACGCTGAGAGGCAGGTCGAAGGCGCAAAACGAGAAGCCGATAACATCATCAAATCCGCCCAGATTGAGGCGGCCAGTGAAGCCATCAAGAAGAAAGAGCAGTTCACCAACGAGGCCAACCAGATTCGGTCCGAACTGCGAGAGAACGAGATGCGGCTTTCCAAGCGGGAAGACGCCCTCGACCGCCAGACGGACCTGCTCCAGAAGCAGGAAGCCGCCCTCAAGAAGCAGGAACAGGAATGCGAGCGACGGCTTCGCAATACGGAGCTGAAGGACAAGCAGCTTTCAGTCCTCATCGCCCAGCAGAAGAACCAGTTGCTCAAGATCACGGCGATGGACATCGAGGAGGCCCGCCAGCTCCTGCTCAAACGCCTGGAGGATGAGTGCGAGCACGAAATGTCGGCACTGATCCAGCGCAAGGTTGAGGAGGCGGAGGAACTGGCCGACGGCAAGAGCCGGGAGATCCTCAGCACAGCAATCCAGCGGTACGCTGCCGAGCAGACGTGCGAAGTAACCGTTTCGACGGTCGACATCCCCAACGACGACATGAAGGGCCGGATCATCGGTCGCGAGGGCCGAAATATCCGTGCTTTCGAGAAGGCAACCGGTGTCGACGTCATCGTCGACGACACTCCTGGCATGGTCGTCGTCAGCGGGTTCAATCCCGTCCGCCGTGAGGTCGCCCGTTTGTCGATGGAGCGGCTCATCCAGGATGGCCGGATTCACCCCTCTCGAATCGAGGAACTGGTCGCTCAGACCCGCAATGACGTCAACGCCAAGGTGCTTCAGCTTGGCAAGGACGCCGCGGTCGAGACCAATGTCCGCGGCCTGTCCAACAAGATCATCAGCCTCCTCGGGTCGCTGGCCTACCGCACCAGCTATGGGCAGAACGTTCTTCGCCATAGCGTGGAGGTGGCCTTCCTCAGCCAGGTGATGGCCGACGAACTGGGTCTGGACGGCTCGATCGCCCGCCGGGCCGGACTGCTTCACGATATCGGCAAGGCCGCTCGATCACGACATCGAGGGCAGCCACCCCACCATCGGAACCAACTATCTCAAGCGGTTCAACGAATCGTCGGTCGTCCTCAACGCGGTGGCCGGCCATCATGGCGATATCCCCCCGGACAATCCGTATACGCCCCTCGTGGCGGCCGCCGACGCCATCAGCGCCTCGCGACCGGGTGCCCGAAGGGAAACGCTCGAACGCTACATCAAGCGACTGGAGAAGCTCGAGGAGATCGCCACGGGCTTCACGGGAGTCGAAACGGCCTATGCGATCCAGGCCGGGCGAGAGATTCGCGTCATTGCCGACGCCAATAAGGTCGACGATGAGGCCGCGATGAAGGTGGCCCGCGATATCGCCAAGAAAGTAGAAGATGAGATGACATATCCGGGCGAAATCCAGATTACGCTCCTGCGAGAGGTCCGCTGCATCGAATACGCCAAGTAGGCAGGCAACGGACCGGGGCGACGCCTGTGTCTTAAGCCGGAAGGGAGCCATGAGGCTGAACGTACTGTGCATCGGGGACATCGTGGGCCGACCGGGACGGCGTGTCCTGGCCGACAAGTTGAGGGCATTCGTGCGAGAGCAGTCTATTGACTGCGTCATCGCCAACGCCGAGAATGCGGCTGGTGGATCGGGGCTGACCCCGCAAATCTACGATAAGTTGCAGCGATACGGGGTGAATCTCGTCAGCCTTGGCGACCACGCCTTTCGCAAACGCGACATCATCGAAACACTCGAACGCAGCGACAATATCTGCCGGCCGGCGAACTTCTCCGAGCATGCAGCCGGCCGGGGTACGGCTATATACAAGACCAGCAAGGGCCCCGTCGTGGGCGTTCTGACATTGATCGGCCGACTGTTCATGAAGCCCGCCGACTGCCCCTACAGCGCGGCTGACAAGTGGATTCCGAGGCTTCAGAAGGAAGCCGATGTCATCTTCGTGGATTTTCATGCGGAAGCCTCCAGCGAGAAGATCGCCATGGGCTACCACCTTGATGGTCGTGTGAGCTGCTGCTTCGGGACGCACACGCACGTGGTAACGGCCGATGAGCAGATCCTGCGCAAAGGCACGGCGTACATCAGCGATATCGGCATGACCGGCGCGGCATGATTCCGTGCTCGGTCGTAAGAGTGAGTGCGTCTTGAAGTCCTTCCGCACCCAGATGCCCGTGCCGTTCGAAATCGCCACGGGAGACGTCCGGATCAACGGCATTGTCGTGACGGTCGACAGCAACACGCGTCAGGCCGAACGCATCGAACGCATTCGCATCGACGCCGACGCGGAGGACGACACACGCTACGACAGCGACGACGGGCGAGCCGAGTATTACAACAGCTTTTGAGTCCGGATCACCGAATCCGTGGCTCGGTGTCTCCAAAGCTCGCCAGGAGAGTCGTCTCCGAGTACGCCTCGGCCCCTTCCAGCAGGATGTAGTACGTCTCAGCCGCGGGGTTGTCGATCGCGACGGTCTCGTCATTGCCGATCAGGTACGGGCGGAAATCCCAGTCTGTCGTGGTCGGCTTGGCGCCTCTGCGAACGTATAAGTCGACATCTCCACTGCCACCGGAGGTCGAAACCTCCAATCTGGCCTGCCCTGCGGGCACGTCGATCTTGAAGTACTTCTCGCTGGCAACCGAACCGCTCAGTCCACCAACGAGAACGCCATTGGCCAAGACAGCCACATCATCGTCCGGCTTGCCGTCCGTCACTCCGGTGGTCAAAGCCTCAACGGTCGCCCCGGCCGTCAAATGAAGGGTGGTGCAGTTGATGCCGTCGACCAGCATAGAAGGCGTCGTTATGCTGACAGTAATGACCTTCGATTCGCTCAGGTCACCGGCGTCGACGACGGTAATCTTTCCCGAGCGCACCTCGTCGGAGTCTATGACGGTCCCGAGGCTGCCGATCAGCTCCAGCTTGACCCAGTATTCGCCGCTCGCCCAACTGCCCACATCGCCGCTGAACAGGTCCATGCTCACGGTGAAGCTGGCCGTTACCGTCGCACTGGGCTCTGTGGCATAGTCGAACGTCGTCCAGACCATTTCATGTGTCGCCGAGTCGCTTGCCTCCTTCCCATCGGCAGCCCCCTCGGTGGCAACGTCCGGCCACGGTTCGTCCGAAATATCGGTCGTCATGGGGTAGAAGTGCGAAACATAGCCGTCGATCATCACGTCGCCATTGGCGGTGATGGTGATGGCCGAACAAGCCGGCTCGCCGCTTGCCGGCCTTATGGCAGACGCCAGCAGCGTTAGTCCCGCGTAGTCGCGGAATCCTTTGAGCATGATGTACCACGTCCCGGCCGTCGGGCCGTCGATCACCACGGACTCGTTGTTGCCCGGCAGGAACGGGCGATAGTCATAGACATCCGTCGTCGGGACGCCCCCAGTTTGACGTAGAGATCGCAGTCGCCGGTCCCCCCGCTGACGCCGATCTCCAATCTCGAACACTCCTCAGGCACTTCGATCTGGTAGAACGTTTCGCTATCGGCAGCCCCTGCCAGCCCTTCCATCGTCATCCCATTGGTCAGGGCAATGGCGGTCGTACTCGAAGAGTACGACGCGATCAGGGTCACGTCGAAATACTCCGTGAACCCCCTGAGCATAATGTGCCATATGCCGGCAGCCGGACTCGTGACAGTCACGCTCTCGTCGTTACCGGTCTGGTACGGCCGATAGTCGTAGGCGGTCGTCGT
>CAVSCO010000003.1:0-186472 GCA_963726475.1 uncultured Phycisphaerae bacterium
TCCCGGAATCCGTGCGACAGTCACCGCCTTGCCAACACGCTTGGTCCATCGAACTGACCGACGCACGCCTCTGCGACAACATCTTCACGGGCAAGACCCCGTAGGGATAGACGCGCCCGTCCGCCAAGTCGATCAGGTCTTCTGAAGGTCGATGAAGCCGCAGCGCTTGAGCACCTGGAACATCTGGGTCTCTGCGGCGGTGGGGTCAGTGTTGCGTCCCTGCCAGACCTTGAACATCCAGTCCAGATAGTGCTTGAAGCCCTGGTCGCCCCACGCTTCGTTGAGAGCCAGGTGCTTCGCCTTGTCGTCATAGGTGCGGGTGATCTGATCGAGTTCTTCATCGGTGAGCTGATGGTATTTCTCCCGGTGCACGACGCCGGGACCGTCGAGGCGTCCCATCTTGTGGTCGGGCTCCTCGGTGGGATAGCCCATCACGACGGCGATTAGCGGGAAGCAGTGGGTCTTGGGCAGATCGAGCAGCGTCCAGACTCGGCTCATGTCGCCTCGATGGATGCCGTTGGTGGTGAGGCAGTCCACGCCCAGCGACTGGGCGGCGATGACGGCCGTCTGTGCGGCGAAAGCCGTATTGATTCCGGCCGTAACCAGGTGGACGATACTGTCCGGCACGTACGGATGCTCCAGGTGTTTGGCACTGGCCTTGAGCCGGTTGTAATCGATGCAGTAGAGCAGCATACAACTTCCCCGATACGTGCAGACCTTCTGCATTTTGTCTCGGTCCCGGACCACGACGATCGAATAGGTCTGCATGTTCGATGCATTGGCGGCCCGGACGCTGGCCTGGAGGATCTTCTCGATCGTCTCGTCAGGAATCTCCCGGTCGGTGAAGTTCCCATGGATCGTCCTGAGGTTCGCGATGGTCTTCATCGTGGAGTTGGCGGCTTTGGTCTTGTCACCTCCCTGGGCGGCCGCCTTATGCAGCCCGGACTGGCCCAGCAAGAGGCTGCCGCCGGCCAGGGCACTCGTCTTCAGCACATCGCGTCGGTTCTTCTGTTCGCTCATCGTTTGGCTCCTTAGATTGGGGGTTGATCCGCTTGCAGATATATTCCCATGCCCTCGTGTCCCATGTCAGAAAAATGGGAGGATCGCAGAGATCGAGGGCGATTCCAGAACCAGGCGATTCTTTTTCGCTTTTTCTGACATGATCCCGGCTTGGCCGCGAATACATGGGTAGAGCCCTATGCTGGATAACGACTTCCTCAGTCAGGTGGAACAGCATCGGCATGAGTTCTTCGCGTTCGTGCAGCGCACGGTATGGGACGAGAGCCATGCCGAGGATGTCTTCTCGGCGGCCATTCTGTCGGCTTACGAGAAACGGCACACGTTCCGCGCCGGCACGAATTTCCGCGCCTGGGTCTACAAGTTCCTTCTGAACAAGTGCTACGGTGCCAACAAACGGCCCGGGCACGTCGGCCTCGAACCTGAGCGTGCTGAAGCCATCACCGAGGCGCCCGCTGCCTGGACGGCCGATGTCCTGCACGACCCCGACGGGTTCATGGACCACTGCGACGATCAGGTGGTGACGGCCCTGGGGCATCTGCGGACGGAAGAACGCGCGTGTTTTCTACTCCGCTCGCTGGGCGGGTATTCCTATCAGGAGATCGCTTCGATCACCGAAATCCCTCAAACCACGGTCATGACGCATCTGGCTCGCGGCCGGGCCAAACTCCGAGAGAACCTGTTCCATTACGCCTGCGAGCATGGCTACGTGCCCCGGTCGCAGACCGACGCATCCGACAGCCAGAAGGGGGCCAACCGATGAGTGCCTTTGATCCGCTCGACATCCAGGCCTACCGGGACGGTCAACTGCCCCCGGATCAGGCGCGCGAGCTGGAGGCGTCGCTGGATGAGCCGACCAAGGCACGCATCGAGGCCGAGAACCGGCTGGAAGAGCGGATGGTGGCCCGGCTCAGAAGTGAGGCGTCGCCATGCCCCGATGCGCTCTGGCAGAGCGTTCAGGATCGCATCCGGGAACGTTCCGGATCGCCAGTCTTCTCACGACGGTGGGTCTCCTACGTGCCGGTCGCGGCCGCGATCCTCCTTGTATGCGGCCTGCTCATCTGGTCGCTCCGCCCGGACGAGGCCCGCGCCGTCGAGATTCCCGTGGACTTCGCGCAGAACGTCGCCGAGTTCAAGGAGAAGGTCTCCATCACGGGTGATCTGGAGACCATTCAACAGCGCTTGCACGAGGAGGGCTACGACGTCGAGATCGGAGACATTGCGACCTGCAATCGGACGCACGCGCACTACGTCGAGTTGATCGGCATGGACCCCGTGACGATCGATGGCAAGACTTACCCCTGTGTCCGTCTGAGCTTCACCTGCTGCGGCCGGCCCGTCGCCACCTACATCCTCAAGAATGCCGATGGCGCAAGGATGCCGTGACATTCAAACCCAGCCTCGCCGACGTCAACCAGGTCGCCCAGGAGAAACCCGGCTACCGCATCGTCACCCTCAGCCCCCACCCCACCGAAGCCGTCGAATCCCTCTTCTCCACCGAATAGGAATCTTCACGGTGGCTCCTCAACCCACGCGTCTGGTCGCCGAATGCCTTCTGTGAAGTCCCGTGCAGGCGATGGATGCACGCTTGTCATTCAGCCATGGTGGCGGTATGCTGGACCTTGAAATGGAGATGCGTGGATTGTGAACGAGATTTGTGGAGGGAAGTCGCATGAGAGATTGGGTGCGTAGGCGCTCTTTGACGTGTGTGAGTGTCTTGGTGGTCATACTGCTCAGCGGTTCGCCGGGTTTCCCTGCTGAGTTCGCGGGCGGAAGTGGCGATCCGAACGACCCATACCGGATCGCCACGGTCGAACAACTGCTTTCCATCGGTGCTGATCCGAATCTGCTCGACAAGCACTACGTCCTGGCGGCCGACCTTGACCTCGACCCCAACCTTCCCGGCCGCCGCATCTTCGATCGCGCCGCCATCGCGCCGAATCTGGAAGACGGCGATGATGAGGCTCAGATCGAGTTCACAGGCAGTTTCAACGGCGACAATCACACGATCAACAATCTGACGATTCGCACCGACGACGGCGCATGCCTCGGGTTGTTTGGCCGGATCGGCCACGAAGGCGAGGTCCGCGATCTGGGGGTGGAGAATGTCTCGGTTACGGGCCAAGAGCGCATCGGCGCCTTGGCTGGCTGGAGCACTGGTGAGATCGTGCACTGTCATGCAACGGGAAGGGTCTCCGGTCATATGATGGTCGGTGGTCTTGTGGGCCAGATCATGGGCGATATTCATGGCTGTCATTCCAGGGTGGACGTTACAGGAGCCGAGGAGTGCTTCGACCTCGGGGGGCTGGTGGGAGCGTTCATGATGGAAGGCATCATGAGCGACTGCTACGCAACAGGACATGTCTCGGCTGGATCAAAGAGCCGGAGTCTCGGTGGTCTGATTGGGGATTTCGACACCCTTGACGGTGCCGTCTCGAAGTGTTACGCCAAGGGCGACGTTTCGAGCGGAGCCGAGAGCAACTGCCTCGGTGGACTCATCGGCCAGGGATGACAGGGGGAACGGTCAGGGGTTGCTATGCCTCAGGTGATGTCCTTGCTGGCGGCCATTCCGAGGATCTCGGTGGACTGGTCGGGATGTCCTCCGGCGACGTCATAACGGACTGTTATGCCACGGGCAGGGTGCCGGTGGAATTGGCATTTCGTCCATTGGTGGTCTCGTAGGGCTCGGCTGATGCAATGCACGGAGTGATTACGAACTGTTACGCCGTCGGAAAGGTCAGCAGAGTAGGGGCGGGTGGACACCCGGTGGTCTGTTAGGAGAGATGTCCAATCCTGATTTCATTGCCATCTCTAACTGTTTCTGGGATGTCGACATGAGCGGTGCACAAACCAGTGCAGCGGGGCGGGGATTGACCACGTCCCAGATGCAGGACATCCAGACGTACAGAGATGCCGGCTGGGACTTTGCGGGGGACAGTTCGGATGGTACGACAGATATCTGGCAGATGCCCGAAGGCGGGGGATACCCCCAACTGGCCGTCTTCTCAAAGACCCACATGCCGCACAGGTTGGCCGGATCGGGCACATCTCAGGATCCGTACAGAATTCGCAGATTGAGGACCTCAGCGCGGTCGACGGAACAAAACCGGCCTACTACAAGCTGGTGTCGGATCTCGACCTCTCGGGTATCATGTGGAGGAATGCACCCATTCCGGAATTCACCGGAAGGTTTGACGGCGGTGGCCACCGGATCACGAATCTGACCATTCGCAGCAGCATGCCGGGTGACCTGGGTTTCTTCGGATGCATCAATGGTGGGGCCTGGGTTCGCGACCTAGGAGTTGAGCGCGTGTCGATAGCGGGGCCGGACGGCCTCAGAGGGATCGGGGGGATAGCCGGATCGAGCGACGGTCACATCAGCAACTGCTATGTCACGGGGAGTATCTCTGCCGGGCACAACAGCCTCTTTTTGGGCGGTCTGGTCGGAGACACTCGCATGGGGACGATCCGAGATTGCTACGCCCGTGTCGAGATATCCGCCGCCTCCGGCACCGAGAGTATTGGCGGTTTGGCGGGGTACGACTACATGTGCACGATCGTAAATTGCTACGCAGTCGGCAGGATACGTACTGACAACACGTGTGATGATATCGGCGGTCTTCTGACAGCAAGTGGTAGTGGCGTCAGTGGTTGCTTCTGGGACGTCCAAGTCAGTGGCGTAACCGAGAGCGATGCCGGCACGGGTCTGCCTACTGCGGACATGCACGACCGGCAAACGTTTCTGGATGCAGGGTGGGATTTCGTGGGGGAGCGTCGGAATGGTCTGGCTGATGTTTGGCAGATGCCGAAGGAGGGCGGATACCCCGTCCTGGCAAGATTCGACACCGAGTATCACCCTCGTACTTTAAGTGGTCAGGGGACGCCCGATGACCCATACCGCATAGCGACCCCCGAGGATCTCGTGGCGATCAACAGCCACAATCGCCTGGGATGCTACCGACTCGCCGACGATATCGATCTCGTGGGAATCACATGGGTGCAGCCGCCCATTCCGAGTTTCATCGGTTCGTTCGACGGTGCGGGGCATGCCATATCCAACCTGGCGATCCGGGGCGGCAACCATCTCGGCCTGTTCGGAATCCTGGGCTCACAAGCGAAGGTGTTCGATCTCACCTTGAACGATGTGCAATTGTTGCCGATGAGGAGGCTTGGTACGTCGGGACCCTGGCGGGGATGAGTCATGGTACGATTCGCAGTTGTCACGCCACAGGTCAACTTTCTGCCGGGCGAGAGAGTCGAGCTATTGGTGGCCTGGTGGGAGACGTGGAGGCCGGTCAGATTACCGACTGCCACACATGCTGTGACATCCTGGCCGGACCACGCGCCTATCAAATCGGAGGCCTGGTCGGTTTCTCGCTGGAAGGCCAGATCACGCGCTGTTTTGCATCTGGAAATATCAGCGGTGGAGAGGAAGCTCGTGGCATTGGCGGATTGATCGGTGAAGTCCACTTCTGGACGGAGGTTTCCGACTGTTATGCTGTCGCCCAGGTGACGACGGGGCGAGAGAGCGGTGGGATCGGGGGCCTCGTGGGGATCGCCAGCGAGGGCGACTTGTTCCCATCGAATGGTAAGATCGCCCAGTGTTTTGCCGCCGGCGTGGTTGATCCCGGTGAGGAATCGTCCGATGTGGGCGGATTGCTCGGCATCGAGACGAGGGTCCAGCCATTGACACACAACTGTTACTTTCTTGTCCGTCCCGACAGCACGGGCATGAGCAACGCATATGGTTCAGGCTTGACCGCCGAGCAGATGCGCCAGCAAAGCAATTTCGTTGGTTGGGACTTCGATACGGTTTGGATAATTCGCCCGGGCCAGGACTATCCTCACCTGCGATGGGAGGAGCCGTAAGCCCTGAATGCTCTGATGTACCGGTATCGCTGCGCTTGCGCAGTTGCCTTGAGATGGGCCAAACACATCCAATTTGGGGGAGGTTGGATACGGGAGGCGGGAGAGGATTCACGTACACGAGGTTTTACGCGCGACGCGGCCCGCTTCACGCTTCACGCTTCACTCGGAGTCCCGGGTGCGATAGAATGGTGTCGCCGTTGGCGGTGCCGGGGACGATTCGGCTCGAGAGGGGGCCGGCTCGCGGCGTCGGACGGCAGGAGCAAGGTGTTGACCGGGACGAATGAGATAGCATTGACAGGCAGAAAGGTCCGTCTGGCCGTGGGCCAGCGGCTGGGCAAGTACCGCCTGGAGGCCCATCTGGGCACGGGGGGCAGTTGCGAGGTCTGGCGGGCCAGGGACCGGGTCGAAGACATTCGCGTGGCGCTGAAGATCCCGCTGGTGGGCGACGCAGGGGAGCGGGACAGCGAGCAGTTGCTTCGCGAGATCCGGCTCGTCGCCAAGCTGCGGCACCCGCACATCATGCCCATCAAGAACGCCGACGTCATCGACGGTCACGCGGTCCTGGCCACGGAGCTGTCGGTCGGGACCCTGGAGGATCGCTCGCGGCCGATGTCGGTCAAACGCATCCTCTCGATCGTGCTCCAGGTGCTGGATGGGCTTGCCTATGCCCATCGTCAGCGCGTCGTGCATTGCGATGTCACGCCCAACAATATCTTCCTGTTTCCGGATGGACGCGTGGCGCTGGGCGATTTCGGCATCAGTCTGAGGATCAAGGGCCGGATGGTTACGGTCGACGATTTCGGCACGCCTGGCTACGTCGCTCCTGAGCAGGCCTATGGCAAGCCGACGTATCAGAGCGATTGCTTCGCCGTCGCGCTGATCCTGTACGAATACCTCACCGGGGTGCTGCCCCGATGGCCGTTCCGCTGGCCGCCTCGGGGATACCAGCGTCTCCGCGACCGGACGAGCCTGGCCATGCTGGCGTTTCTAAAGCACGGCCTGGCGATCGATCCGCAGAAGCGATTCAAAGACGCTTCGGAGATGCGAGCCGCACTGATCGAGGCGATGCCCAAGAGTTTACGCCTTGGTCTGGGGCAGAAGAGTCACGAACGACGCAAGCTTGACTGGCAGAAGGTGCGGCGTGGCGCGTTTCCTGAAACGGTACGACAAGGTGTTGGTCGCATCTTTCCGGTGCGTCGACTGCGGCGAGCCCATCGCCGAGAGCATGGTGATCTGCCCCTGGTGTGGCAGCGGGCGGAATCGTTTCGATGCCAACACGGCTTTTGACCACGTCTGTCCCAGGTGCAGCAAGGGCGTGTTGCCCGAGTGGCGGTATTGTCCCTGGTGCTATGGCCCGGGTTTTGATTCACCCAGTGAGACGCCCACCAAAGGCGTCCGCTATCACCGTCACTGCGCCCATTGCGGGGGCGGGCTGATGCGGTTCATGCGGTATTGCCCCTGGTGTCGACGAAAGGTCCGCAAGCCATGGCAGGTCCGGCCGTTTCGCGAAGTCTGCGGGCGGTGTCGATGGTCCGTAGACTCGGATTTCTGGACGCATTGCCCGTGGTGCAAGCAGTGTCTGGTCGGATGAAACCGGTGGAAGGGCTGCAATGACGGAGCGAAAGACAGAAACGGGGCCCGCAACGTCTGGATTGGTGTGGGCGGCCGCAACGGATATCGGCAAGTGGCGCGAGAGAAATGAAGATGCCTTCGTAGCCGAGCCCGAAGCGGGATTGTTCCTTGTCGTCGATGGCATGGGAGGCCACCGTGGCGGGGAGGTCGCTGCGAATACCGTGGCGCAGGACCTTCCGCCGATCGTCGAGTTGGGTTTGGATCGCCTCAAGGCACGCAGTCCTCGATCTATCCGACGGCTGCTGAGCAAAGCCATTCTCGAACAGAGCCGACACGTCAAGCGAGAGGGTGATAGCGAAAGCGGCTACACCGGGATGGGGGCGACGCTCGTGCTTCTTCTGTTCTCGGGCTATCGGGTCTATGCCGCCAATGTCGGTGACAGCCGGATCTATCGCCTCCGCGAGGGGTCGGCTCGAACAATTCAGCGTGGATCATTCGCTTATCTCCGAGTTGATCGGCACCGGACAGATCACGCCCGACGAGGCACTGGACCACAGCGCCCAGGGCGTGGTGACGCAATACATGGGCATGCCTGAAGCGGTTGAGCCGCACGTCCGCTCGGCGGCATTGAAGCCGGACGATCGTTTCCTGTTGTGCTCCGACGGTCTGACCGATATGGTCAGTGACGAAGCCATCACCGAGATGCTCGCAACGGAAGTTGATCCGGAAGCGGCCTGCCGGGCACTTGTCGAGGCAGCCAACGAGGCCGGGGGCTATGACAACGTGACGGTGGTCGTCGCGACCTGGACGGGGCATCACGACCTGTAGACTTCGGTCGGCTCCCCCGGATTGCCCCTGAACGAGCCGTTGAGCGGCGTTTTCCGGACGTTTTGCGATCGTTCCTTGCGGAATGCTCACGACCCCACTATGATGGGCCCGAATCCGAGAAGAGCAATCACGTTTGGAGCCAATCATGACGCACAAGTTCATCAACGAGGTCGGCCCGGGTGAAACCGTAAACGACATCTACCTGGTTCGTGACCCGATCCTGCGCAGCACGACAAAGGGGGATCTATACATCGCGATGTTCCTGGGCGACCGGACCGGGCAGTTGAACGGGCGGATGTGGCAGGCCAGCGAGATGGTCTATAAGTCACTGCCGAAGCCCGGTTTTGTGCATATCAAGGGTCGCAGCGAGCTCTACCAGAACAACCTCCAGATCGTGGTCAATACGATCACGCCGATCGATCCGAGCAAAGTCACCGTCGAGGACTTCCTGCCTCGCACGACCGGCGACGTCGCGCAGATGTTCGCGGAGGTCAAGCAGATAGTCGGCGAGATTGCGAATGCCGATCTCAAGGCCTTGATTGACGCGTTTCTGGCCGACAAAGAGATGATGGACAACTTCTGTGCCGCGCCGGGCGGGATGAAGATGCACCACGGCTGCATCGGTGGGCTGCTGGAACACACCCACAACATGCTCCGTGTGGCGCGTGCGATCCTACCGCTCTATCCGCACGTCCAGAGCGACCTGGTTCTGGCCGGCATCTTCCTGCACGACATGGGCAAGACCGAAGAGCTGTCCTACGACATGGCGTTCTCTTACACCGACTCGGGTCAGTTGATCGGTCACATCAACAAGACGCTGTTGATGATCCACAAGAAGGCCGACGCATTGCGCAGTCAGGGTGTCGAAGTCAGCCCGCAGGTGCTTGATGCGCTGGGGCACATCATTCTGGCGCACCACGGGCAATACGAGTACGGCTCACCGAAATTGCCTGCGACCCCCGAGGCCTTTATGGTCTATTACATCGACGACCTCGACGCCAAGATGAATCAGGTCAATGCGGCCATCGAAGGCGAGGTCAGTGACGCCAACTGGACTGCCTACCAGGGCCCGCTCCAGACCCGCCTCTACCGCAAACGCATTGATTGACAGCGTCCGTCGAATGAACTACTCGGCCGTCCAGATTTCGGGTTCGTGGGCGCCGACGTCGCAGTATTCGATCCGGTAGGGCGCGATTTCGAGTACGGCGTACTTTGGGTCGTCCGGCCCGTCGAAGATCGCTGCCAGCATCTCCGTCCAGAATCCGTGACGAACCTCCTTGCTCGTATTGAGCTTGGCCTGGCCCTGGATCTGAACGTAAGGGGCCATTTCTCTCGGGTCGTTGACACCGCAAGTCAGATGGACTTCGGGGGTCTTCGCGATCTGCTTGACCTTCCGGGCGTCGACAAATGTCGCACAGCGGATCATCATGTCCTCCGAAGCCAGCGTCATCACGTAACGGACCCAGGGCTTGCCGTCCTCGGTCACTGTGGCCAGGGCGGTCAGTTGCGGTTGGGTCAGTATGCTGGCGATGCGTTCCTTCAAGTCGCTCACGTGCGGACTCCTTTCATTGTTCCTGCCAAGTGCGGAGGACTTTGATACATTCGATCATGGCACGACCGTTGTGGTAGCCGGCCTTCCAGGGGTTCGCCTTGTCACCTCGGGCGGTTCCCTCGGGCGTGACGCTGCTGTACCATTCCCCATTTTTCCAATCGACCATCTTATTCTCGACGAAGTTCAATGTCTTCTCGAACACCGCGAGATACTTCGCGTCTTTTGTCATGCGATACATGCGCAAGGCACTGACGAGCGTCTCGGCCTGGACCCACCACGATTTGTCCCGGTCGTCGGCGGGGCGGTTGAAGTCCCCCGTGTAGAAGAATCCGCCGTTCGCCTGGTCGTAGCCATACTTGAGCGAATAGGCCCACAGGGTTTCGTACAGATCCTTGAACGGGTCGTCTGCCAGACCCGTGGCGTCGCATGCGTCCATCAGCAGCCAAACGTTCTCGATGTCGTGCCCATACGAGACGCGGGCGTAGTTGGCGTCGAGTCGCGGTGTCCAGTCCGCATCGTACTTGTCCGTGCAGGCACCGAGGTTCTTGCGGACCACGGCGTTGCTCTCGATGTTGATCAGCTCGATCAACCGCTCCCGGGCGGGCGCAGCCGGCTGGCCTGATAGAACGTGGTCATCGCCTCCATCAGATGCAGGTGCGTGTTCATCAGCTTCAAATCCGATGGGGCACCCATATAAGAACTCTCGCCCGCAGGCACGGGCGTCCAGTCGGGCTCGAACGATTCGTAGTAACCTCCGTGGATCTTATCGTGGGCTTTCTCTTCGAGAAGGTTGAAGAATTTCGTCGCGAAATCCAGAGCCTCCATGCGGTTGCTGGCGAGGTAGTACTCGGACAGCGCGTACAGAGCGAACGATTGTCCATAGAGATTCTTGCGGGGTTTGATCTGCCGCTCGCCCGTCGCGTCCACTTCCCAATAGAACCCGCCGTTTTGGGCGTCCCACATCTTCTCGGTGAGGAACTTGTAGCCCAGTGCGGCCGCTTCCAGATTCTCGGTTCGCTCGTAACCGGCGCGGGCCAGACGCGAAAACAGCCAGACCATGCGCGCCTGGCTGACGATCATCTTCGTCCCCGGCCCTCGCGATTGACCCTCGGGCCCGAAGTTGATGATATACCCTCCATTTTCATGATCGAGGCTCTTCTCGTACCAGAACGGCACGATGTTCTCGATCAGGATCTTCTCCAGTCTCGGGACATACATCTGCGCCAACTGGGCCTCATCGGGGACGGCCCGCGCCGCAGGAAGGTTCAGGGCGAATAGAATCACAGCCCCCAACGTAAGTGACAGAGCGGAATGCTTCTTCATGATCTGTCATACCTCCTTATCATTCTCGTCTCCGGACGGCAGCACCCGACCTATTGCAGCAGCCCGCGAATTTGTGTCTCGACCTCGGCGTCTCTGGGAAATCCTCTCCAGACGATTCGGCCCTCCGCGTCGATCAGCATCGCTGTTGGGACGCCACCCAGACCGAACGTCTGGACCGCCTTGCTTTCGAACACATCCTCTGACCCATCCCTGGCCCAGAGGTGTCGCACGTGCGTCCATCCCTGTTGTTCGACGTAGGAGCGTACGATCTCGGGACGATCGTCGATGCTGGCGGCCAGGATGTGGACCCGGCCCGCCCACCCCTTGGCCTGTTGTCTGGCGACTTTATTGAGCTCCGCCATCGGTTGCTGGCACGGGCCGCACCACGTGGCCCAGAATTCCAGGTAGATGACGTCTCCCCGAAACGAGTCCAGTGACACCGGTTGGCCTGTCGCCAGATCGGTTAGCGGGGCTTTGGGCACGAGGTCGCCCACCCGCGGACCGAGCGTGAACGAAAAAACCTGATCTCCTGCCTCGGTCATCTGCATGCGACGCGCCCATCGGTCGCCAACTTCGAGGAAGAACTCCGGGCCGTCCGGACCAGGGGCCACGTCCTTCAGTTGAAACTGGCCTTTGTCGTCCAATGTCCCTTTCAGGGCGGTCACCTCCCCATAGTGGGAGGAGGCATGGCTGAGAGTGAAGGGCTCGCCTGCCGCCGGCTGGCCGTCGAAACGCTGGACGGTGACGGTCGCGGTCGCGTCGCCTCGCCACGTATCGGGCTCGAATGGGACGTAGCCCAGCGTCAGCGTCTCTGCTTGACCCGCGGTCAAGTCTACGTTGGCGACTTGGTAGAAGGGACGCAAAGCCGTCGCATCTTCCGGCGTCTCCTGTTCAGGTGGGGTCAACACAATGCGCACCATATATTGGCCCGGCGGCAGGTCGGTCAGCACGGTCTCAAAACTCAACGTTTCAGATTGCTCGAGCCAGACGGTGTAATAGGTGCCCGTCTCCGGGGTCCGCGATAGGACCTGAGCCCGGCGCGAGCGATAGGCAGGCAAATCACTTCCATCGGAGGCGTCGAACTGAACGTTGAGCTTAGCGGGGGCGGGCAGTTGCCATGTGATATGGTTGTCGCTCAGTTCTTCTTCCCTGACGATGGCCGACTCGAGTGAACGCATGAACCCGGGTTCGTGGATTACGAGACGAAAAGGGGGCGGGTCGGTGGGGATACGAAACTGATAGCGACCCGGCCCAATCCGCTCGACCTTTGACATCTCGAAATCAATGATCCGCCCGCGTCTGATATTTTGCGGCTGACGCAAAACGCGAGCCCGGGCGACGAAGTCCTCGTAGACCACGGCCGGGCTAACTGAATCGGGCACCGGCTTGCCGTCGTCGGTACAGACGGAAAGCTCGACCAACCGGCCCGGCGTCAGTCTCACCGTCTCCCGCATACGCGTTCCTGTATTCTCCAGATGCACAATGGTCGGCGCCAGATCCGGCGCACGGACGATGACCTGAACGTAGGGGCTGGCATCGGTACGCAGCGTATGGAAGCCCTCGGACCAGAAGTCGATCAACCCGTCCGCACCGCGCTGCCAGGGTATATAGCCATCCTGATGACTGTGCATCATAGACTCGAATTGCGGCACGGGCTGACCGTCGGGGCCGAGGACCGTTACGCGCCAGGAATACGGGGGTTGGCCGGGCGTCGGCTGGAATCGATACGAAACCCAGGGCGAACAGAAACAGGATGTGCCTCTGCATGCGGGCCATCGTTCTCACCGCGGCGATCTCCTTCGCTGGCATGGAGCCTTTTGATGCGACGTCCTAATTCCTCGATCGTTTGAAGACGGCAATACGGTCGGCGAAGCTGACGAGTTCCCAGCCCTCGGCGCCGAGGCGATCGAACTCGGTGTCGAGGTTGCGGGCGGCGGTGACACCGACGCGTTTGGCCTCGTCGATCTGCGCATCGGTCAGCGACGGGTGAACGATGAAGTCCTTCGTGTCCACGACACGGTATTCCCACCGATCGCTGCCGCCGGAGTCCGACTGGGCCGGCAATGTCAAAGCGAACCCAAAGAGAGCCATAGCCGCGAGGATCAGAATGACGGATGATGATCTACGTTCCCGCATGGTGTGTTTGCTCCTTCCTTCTCGCGCTTGGCGCACGTCTTATCTCTTGATGTTGAAATGCTTGTCGGCGAAGTCCATGTACTGCTGCCAATCGTAGTCGGTGACGTCGTGCTTGCCCGGGCGGATGTGATAGCCGATGGTTCCCACGGACAGGATGGCTCACCTCGGGCATCTTCTCGGCGGGCAGGCCGTCGGTGCCCAGCAGTTCGTAGACCGGGCTGGCGTTCTTGGCAGACAGGAACTCGCCGTGCGGATCGGCCCAGCGGTCTTCTTCGGCGCTGGCCACGTAAACCGGACGCGGCGCGATCAGAGCGATCAGCATGTGCTGGTCGACGGGACAGGCCGTTGACGTTGTCGTTGTACTTCGTGAAGTTGTCGCAGAACCAGTGGGGGAAAGACGTGTTGATGCGCTTGACGGTCTCGCCGAATTGCCGTCGGGAGAGGGCGGCGCCGCCGCAGCCGGAATCGTTGGAGATCACCATGGCGAACCGCTGGTCCGCTGCACCCGCCCAGAGCGAGGTCTTGCCCAGCCGGGAATGGCCCATGACGGCGACGCGTTTCTGGTCGATGTCAGGGTCGGTCTCGAAGTAGTCCATCGCCCGGCTCAGGCCCCAGGCCCAGGCGCCGATCGAGCCCCATTCGTCGGGTGCCGGTTTGGTCTGGCCCGCCTTGTAGAACAGAGGGTGGACGCCGTTCTGGAACCCGTCGTCGAAGTCGGGGTCGATGTCGCCGTAGTAGGCCGTGGCCAGGCCGTAGCCTCGCTCGATGATACGGTCGACGGGCCAGCGGCTGGCCGCTCTGCCTCGTCCAGCCTCTGTCGCCCGGTGGTCGGTGTCCTTGTCCCGCGTCCAGCTCTTGGTGATCGAGATGGCCGGGTCGTTGATGATGGTGTGGTTGCCCTGGAAATTCAGCCCGACGAACAGCGGGATCGGCCCAGATCGATCGTTCGGCAGGTAGATCAGGATCGTCATGTTGGGGTCCTGCTGGCCTCCGTTGAAGTAGACGGTGACTTCCTTGCGGGTGGCCTTGCCCCCGAGAGCGTTCTTGCCGATGGAGGTGGTCATGTAGGTCATCTGCTCGGGTCGGCCGGGTGAGCGGCCGTAGACGTTCTCCTCGAAGAGTCGGAATATCTCGGGCCGCCTTTTCTGCGACCAGGTCTGGGCGTCCGTGACCTTCGTGCCGTCCAGACACACCAGTGGATCGGGGAGCGTGAACTTGGGGACTTTCGCCTCGTCGTAGTTGGCCTCCTGGGCGTGAACGCTCCAGGTCGGAACGAGCATGGCGGCAAGAGCGGTGGCGAGGACTAGACGTTGACGGGCTAACATACGCGTGCCTCCTTTACAGTCGCAGTTGGTCGAGGGGCTTGGTCGTTTGCCCCGACAGCCGGTTTCGACCCAGGATGCCCGCCAGCGAGGCGTTTTTCAAGCGAAAAGTCGGACCGGTCCGAGCGCGGCAAACCCTCGCCCTCGCATTGCGTCTGGGTGGCAGCGGCAAGCAGCTTGCCGATGGTGCCTCCCTGGTCTATAATCGGCGGTCGATGGATCACAAGGTCATCGTTATGGAACCGTGTTTAGGAGGAAACATTCATGACATCTCGCATGAGAGCTGTCGCAATCGTGGCTCTACTACTGGTATGCGTCGGACCGGCCCAATGGGCCCAGGCGGGCGACGGCATCGACATTTATGCCGCCAATCCTCGTTACTGGCAATACAAGGGCAAACCCGTCATGCTGATCGGAGGCAGCAAGGACGACAATCTGTTCCAGATTCCCGATCTGAAAGAGCAGCTCGATCTGCTCCGCAGCGTCGGAGGCAACGTCATACGCAACACCATGAGCGCTCGGCTCGATAAGGGGTTCGAGGTGCAGGCGTTCGCCAGGCGATCCGACGGCAAGTACGATCTGGACCGGTGGAACGACGAATACTGGCAGCGGTTCGAGAACCTGCTGACGTGGGCCGAGGAGCGTGACATCATCATACAGATCGAGGTCTGGGATCGCTTCGACTACTCGCGCGACAACTGGGAGGTCAGTCCATACAACCCGAAGAACAACGTCAATTATACCTACGAGGCTTCGGGTTTTGCCGAGCACTATCCGAACCATCCGGGGCGGAACGACCAGCCGTTCTTCTTCACCACGCCTGACCAGCGAAACAACAAGGTCGTATTGCCATACCAGCAACGTTTCGTGGACGAGATGCTGTCGCACTCACTCAAGCATGGCAACGTGCTCTACTGCATGGACAACGAGACCTCGGGCGAGCCCGCGTGGGGGGCTTATTGGGCTCGGCACATCCGAGCGGCCGGCAAGAAAGTCGGTGTCAAGGTCCACACCACCGAGATGTGGGACGCGTGGGACCTGGCCAGTCCCGAGCACAGTGCCACCTTCGATCATCCGGAGTTGTACACCTTCGTCGATATCTCGCAGAACAACCACCAGAAGGGCCAGGCTCATTGGGACAACGCTCAGAAACAGCGAGCCCGGATCGCCGATCATCCTCGTCCGCTGAACAACACGAAAATCTACGGTGCCGATACCGGTCGATTCGGCAACGACCGCGACGGGATGGAACGCTTCTGGCGCAACGTCCTGGGCGGCTTGGCATCGGCTCGTTTCCACCGTCCCGACTCGGGGCAGGGATTGGGCGACAAGGCACAGGCGAACCTCAAGAGCATGCGCATGCTGCTGAACGAGATCAGCGTGTTCACCTGCCGGCCTCACAATGATCTGCTCTCGGATCGGCAGGAGAACGAGGCCTATTGCACCGCGAATCCGGGAACCGAGTACGCGGTCTACTTCCCCAACGGTGGCAAGGTCAGCCTGAACGTCAGCGCGGTCGGCAGGCCGGTGACGGTTCGCTGGCTGGATATTATGAAGTCGAAATGGGTGGAGGCCAAGGCGCCGCAGACCAATGGTGCGGTGGTCCTGGAATGTCCCTCGAAGGGCTATTGGGCCGTGCTGGTACGCTAAGGGCCTGGCGGTCAAGGAGGACGGATGCAGACGAAGACGACGCCGAAAATCTACACGGTCAGTCAGGTCAACTCCCTGGTCAAGGAGGTGCTGGAGACGAGCCTGCCCGGACGGGTGATGGTCAAGGGCGAAATCACCGGGTGGAAGCGGCATTCCAGTGGGCACTGCTATTTCTCGCTGAAGGACGAGGGTTCGGTATTGCCCTGTGCGATGTGGAAGCCGAACTTCGCGCGGGTGCGATTCCGGCCCGAGAATGGACTGGCGGTGATCGCGACGGGGTTTGTCAACGTCTATGTCCCCCAGGGCCGGTACTCGCTCGTGGTCGAAGAGATGACGCCGGAGGGTGTGGGCGCTCTGCAACTGGCCTTCGAGCAGATGGTCAAGAAACTGCGGGCCGAGGGATTGTTCTCCGACGAGCACAAGCAACCCATCCCGACCTATCCGGAGCGGATCGGTATCCTGACCAGCGAATCCGGTGCGGCGGTCCACGACATCGCCGACAGCGTGCACAACCGCTGGCCTTGTACGAAGCTGTATCTCTATCCCGTCCCCGTGCAGGGCGAAAGCGCAGCCAGGCAGATCGCGGCCGCCATTGCCGATGTCAATCGACGCAACGCCAGGCTCAAGCTCGATCTGCTGATCGTAGGCCGAGGCGGTGGCTCGCTCGAAGACCTCTGGGCCTTCAACGAGGAAGTCCTCGCGCGGGCGATCTTTGCGTCGAAGATTCCGATCATCAGCGCCGTCGGGCACGAGGTGGATACGACGATTGCCGATCTGGTGGCCGACCGGAGAGCCTCGACGCCGACCAAGGCAGGGGTAGTCTCTGTACCCGACATGCGTGATGTACTTGGCGATCTGGACCATCAGGCGAGCCGGCTGACGCGAACCGTGCAGTCTCGCGTGGAATTGGGCAGTGAATATCTCCAGACGATTCTGGCCAGCTCGGCGTTTCGCAATCCGATGCTGTCCGTTCGCATGCGCGAGCAGTACGTCGACGAGTTGGCATCAGATTTGAGCGAAGCGACTCGTACGCTGATTGCGGAACGACGTGCGACGTTGCAGGACTACTACGAGCACGTGGCGCGGATCGAGCCCCATCGACTGCTGGGGGCGATGGCTGTCCGATTGAACGAGTTGACGAGCCGGAGCCTGGCGGCGATCACGGCGGTGCTCAACGCCAGGAAGATGGAGCTGACCGCCCGCGAAGGGCGCCTCTCGGCGCTCGACCCCCGGAGCGTGCTCAAGAGAGGCTACACCATCACGGTGAACAAGACGACGGGCAAGGTCGTTCGCACGCTCGACGACGTCCAGGCGGGCGACGCAATGCTGACGGAACTGGCGGGCGAAGCGGTCATCGAAAGCGATGTGACCGGCAAGGGCGAACGAGCCGAAATCAACGATCAAGGCAATACCAAGACGCGTTAGGAAACGATTCCATGGCCGAGAAGAAGACCAAGACCGATATCAGCAAGCTGGGGTTCGAGGACTCGATCAAGCAGCTCAAGACCATCGTGGACAAGATTGAGCAGGGAGAAATCCCGCTCCAGGACAGCCTCGAGCAGTACGAGCAGGGGATGGCGCTGATCAAGCACTGCCGGCAGATCCTCCAGAAGGCTGAAAAGCGGATCGAAAAGATCTCGCAGGCGGAGGATCAGACGCCGGAGCCCCGACGGAGGAGACCACCGACGAGCCTGACGATGAGGCCCTTTTCTGACCGCCAACGCTCGATTTGCCCCCGTCATCTCATGCCCCGACGCCGTTGAGACAGTTGAATTCGTCGGGCACAGAAGATATAATAGTATTGGAATCGAAGCCACGTGGTCGGAGGAAAAGGCGGATCAAACCGTTGATGTGCCCGTTGCGGTTGTCGTGCAGACGACACGCAGCTTTCTTGAGAAGGGAAGGATGATGTTCGAACAGCGCAGGGGACGCCACGAAGTCATCATAGCCCTGCTGAGCCTGCTCAGCGTTTCGGTCGCCCTGGGGGCGTTCGAGACGTTTCCCATCGCTCGTGAGCCAGGCAATCAGCAGTCTCCGGCCATCGATGATTGCATCGTGGTCTGGCAGACCGACCGCTACGGTGACTGGGACATCGGAGTGGCCGACATTTCCCTTCCGGGCGGAGTCGATCCGCAGACCATGACCGATCCACTCAGCGAGTCGCAGTACCCGGCCGTTTCGGGCAGTGTGATCGTCTGGGAGAGCAAGTTCTTCATGTATGACGATCGCGATATCGTCGGGTACGATCTTGCTGCCGAGGCCTTCTTCGACGTTCGGGCAGACTATCAGGACGATGCTCTCCCGGCCATCTCGGGCAACCTCGTTGTCGCCCAGAGCCGGATGACGGCCTTCGCCGATTGGAACATCGTCGGGATAGACATCTCCGATCACAACGATGTGCGGGCGTTCTGGATCGATCAGAATGACGAAGATCAGTGGCGGCCGGACCTTGATGGCCCTACTGGTGGTCTACGAGGATGTGTTCGATGGCGTCTCCTACATCAGCGGGTGGGACCTGTCCGACTTCAACGATCCGGCCTGGTTCCCCATCGGCCCGCTGGGTGGCCCCTCCGAATCACCCGCCGTCGCAGGCAAGTGGGCCGTCTGGAAGGACCGCGTCGAGGGCGGGAGCGTGACCGCGGGTGACAACCTCTTCGATCCTCGCTTGTCGGCAGCGGATCGCTCTCGATGGCTCGGTCGAGGCCTCGAATCCGGACGTCTACAACAACGTGGTCGTCTGGCAGGACCGCCGCAACGGCAACTGGGACATCTACGGGTACAATCTCACCACGAAGACCACGTTCCCGATCATCACGAACACCGCCGATCAGACCAATCCGGCGATTACCTTCAGCCCCTGGCTCGGAGGTTATGTGGTCGTCTGGCAGGACGCTCGCGATGGGGATTGGGACATCTACGGTGCGATCCTGAACGGCCCGGAAGTGGCCGGCTGTGCGTCACCCCTGATCGGCGATGTCAACGTCGACAGCGTCACGGATGCAAACGATATCGATGAGGTGGAGATGCGTCTGGGGCAGCAGAACGGCATCCCGCCAGAGGCAGGATTGACGCGAGGGCAAACGGAACTCGATACGCACCGATGGCTAAGGTGTGATAGCGGGCGTTCCTCGCTGGTAGAGGATGGGGCGGTCGAGCGGGGCAGTCTCAAATGTCGAACCGTCGGGTAGCGTCTCGATGACCATGCGGTACTTCGTCGGGTCGGTGCCGACGGCGCCACGAATGGCCTCCTTGCCGACGGGCATCGGCTGGTCGATCAGGCCCGCGAGAAGGAAGTCCTCACAGTCCTCGATGCGAAAGAGTGTGCTGCCCGCCTGGCCTGAGGCGTTGCCTCCGTAGCCGAAGAGCTTGACGTTCTCGCAATGCCGCAGCCAGAGGTTGTAGCTGTTGCCTTCGCTCTTGAGGCCATAGATCGAGACATTCTTCGCGTTGCGGATTTCCATGTCCGCTTCGCTCCGGGCCCCTTCGGGGCAGCACTGGTAGAAGGCCAGCGGTTCGGATGTCCCATCGACGAGAATCTGCCGGTAGCCCGGGTCGGATAGCCCCTTGCCCGACTCGAAATTGTACCACTTGCCACCCCCGTGGCTGCTGACCTGGACGAAAGGTGTGCCGCGGGGAGCGTGCTGAGGGATCCGCCTGCCAAAGCCGACGCGGGGCTGGAGCATGAAGCCGACGCCCCGGCAGATCGAATGGCGGCCTGCCCTCCAGTTCAAGGCGTACGCGCCGGGGACTTCATGGGGGACGTAGATTCCCAGGTGCGCCAGAATGGTCCGGCCCTCGGCGGTATCGGCCGTCTCCACGACCGGTTTGGGATGGACGCTATCGGTGAAATACCCCTCATCGCCAAGTGCGGCAATGATTGAGAACACGTTGGCGACCCCGACGATCTTGGTGTCGGGCTTGAGCCTGAGAGTCCGCGTGACGCGGTAGATGCCCCTGGGCAGGAAGAGTCGTTCGTTCTCGTCGATCGCCTCTTGGAAGGCCCGCGTATCGTCCGTGACGCCATCGCCTTTGGCACCGTATGGAGGGTCCTTGACGTTGACAATGCCCGGTGTCTGCCAACTCGGAAACGGAGCGGACCACAGGTGCCTCGACTGCAAGTCGTCAGGTGGAATCTCATTCGAGGCAGAGTCTATGTATTCGTAGCAGGCCCGCCCATCGCGATACACGCTGGTCTCGTATGGCAGGTTCTTGTATGGCTCAGGCTTGATCCGCTGTGCGTATTGCTTGACTCGAATCCAGCCGGAGGCATTGCCTGGGAGGCCTTCGCCGTCTGGCAAAGTGGCAATCCTGGCCGTGTTCCGGGCGTAGACATTGTGCAGATAGAAGCTGCGGCTGGCAGCCAGCACGGTGTTCTTTTCGCTCGGGCGGTCGAACGCGATCTCGCTGTCGACGAGCACCAGCGGGCCTTGGAAGTAAACGCCATATTCAGGGGTGATCTTGATGGCGGGACCGGTGCCTTCGGTCTTGATCTTGAGCCCCACGGCGACATAGGGTCTGTCGACCGCCATAGAGCAAAGCGGTCTCCTCCTGGTCCAATAGCGTGATCCCGGTGATCGTGGGAGCGGGCTGGGTTTGCCTCAGGTCCATCCCGACCTTGCCGCCGAGGACGGTGACATTGGTGTGACTTCCTCCCGAGCCGCAACCGCCCTCCACACCCGTCAATCCGTGCGTGGCGTCGATCGTGCAGATCCTCGATGCCCGAGCCCTGGGCCCCTCGCAGGCGGATGCCCACGGCGCCGGGATTGCCCTCGCCGATTTCGATGTCGATGCCAATGAACATCTGATTGAAGCAGATGTTGGGTTGAGGCTTCTGTGGGTCGTCGGTGCTCCTGGCCCAGAAATGGACGACGTACTTGGGCTTCGTGGCATCGCCAAAACCGGGAGAGTTGGAAGCCAGCACGATTCTGGGCCTTCGTTGGCCCGGTCCACTCGCACCTTTCAGGACGCAGGGGAATTGCGAGGCGCCCAGTGTTTTGCCATTCTGGCGGCGGTAGTAGCCTTGAATGCAGGACAGGGTATCCGAGACGCGATAGATGCCATGCGGGAAGAAGCACACCATCTGATGGTCTCTCGCGAAGTCGATCGCCGATTGCAGCGCAGCGGTGGAATCCCGTTCGCCCTCGGGGTCGGCGCGGAACGGAGCGGCCGTGACATCGACCAACCCGAGCGACGCCAGTTCCTGATTGCCCAACTCTCGTGGCACAGCCAGGTTGATCAGGTCCATGACCGGACTTCGAACCGTATCATGAACATATGATGCCGCGAGAACGGTTCCACCGCCCACGGAAAGCAATACCAGCGTCAACACCACCCATTTGCTCATAGCCAATCTCCATCGAACAAATCTGACGGGATCACTATAGTGGTCCGGGCAATCCAAGGGCCAGCGAATTTCCAGGATCGCGGGTTCCCATGGTGCGTTCGTGGCCCGGATTTCGGTTGATCGGGCGGCGCGAGCGGGGCATAATGGAGCCGATCCGTTGCGAGCGTGGCGGAATTGGCAGACGCGCCAGGTTTAGGTCCTGGTGTCCTTTGGACGTGGAGGTTCGACTCCTCTCGCTCGCATTGCCGCCGTTTGTAGTGACGCCGTGAGGCGTTATGTCCTGCGGCGCAATACCAACGGCCATGCCCTTACGGGCACACTACAAGCCGTCGAGGGGCGAAATGCTGAAGGATTACTTCGAGCTCGACAAACGGCACACCAACCTGCGGGTCGAGGCGGTCGCCGGGATCACCACGTTCCTGACGATGGCCTACATCATCTTCACGAACCCGAACATCCTCGAACCGACCGGGATGGACAAGACGGCCCTGATCGCGGTGACGTGCATTATCTCGGCTCTGGCGACCATCATGACCGGCGTGATCGGCAAGGCGCCGATCGCGATGGCCCCGGGCTGGGGCTCAACTCGATCTTCACGCTGCTGGTGGTCTCGGGCAAGATGAATTGGGAGACGGCGCTGGGGGTGGTGTTTTTGTCCGGGGTGTTCTTCCTGATACTGACGCTGGTCGGGCTCCGCAAGAAGATCGTCGAGGCGATCCCCGATTCGCTGATCTCCGCCATCGGCGTCGGGATCGGGCTGTTCATCACGTTCATCGGGCTGACGGATCTTGGCATTGTCATCGCCAGCCCGTTCACGATGGTCACGGCGGGCCCGATCACCTCCAAAGTGCTGATCGGCCTGGCGGGGCTATTGACGATGGTTTTCCTGGAGAGCCGCAATATTCGCGGCTCGCTGCTAATCGGCATCGCCGTCTCGACGGTGCTGGCGGCTGTGACCGGGGAGGTGGCTATTCCGGATCGCGTGGTTTCCCTCGATGTCGATATCCGGCCCATCGCGTTGAAACTCGATATCCTCGGCGCCCTGAAGTGGAGCTTCATGGGCAGCATCTTCACGTTGATGTTCGTCGACATGTTCGACAGTATCGGAACCCTGGTGGCGTGCTGCCACAAGGCGGATATGCTCGACGAGCGAGGCAAGATTCGCGGTCTGGATCGACTGCTGGGTGTTGACGCGGTCGCTACGATGATCGGCGCCGTGCTGGGGACATCCACCACGACGTCGTTCGCCGAATCGGCCTCGGGGATCGAGCAGGGCGGTCGCACAGGCCTGACGGCGGTCGTGACGGGAATCCTGTTCCTGCTGGCTCTGCTGTTCATCCCGATCGTCGAGATGGTGCCCAAGTATGCCACGGCGCCGGCGCTGATCATGGTCGGGCTGTTCATGATGAGGGAAGTCAAGCGGATCGATTTTAGCGATCTGGCCGAGGCGTTCCCCTCGTTTATCATCATGGTGATGATCGCGCTGAGCTACAGCATCAGTACAGGCTTGGCGTTCGGGTTTATCTCGTTCGTCGTGATCAATCTGGTCTCGGGCCGGGTGCGGCGAATCAAGCCGGCTATGTGGGTGATTGCCCTCTTGTCGGTGACGTTCCTCAGCCTGGAACAATTGCCCGGCTTGATCGAATGGGTGCGCACGGCTCTGATCGAGTGACACACAGGCCCGGCGCATCGTGACGTGTGGATTAGCTGAATTCTGTTCCTACAGCCAAGGAGATGGTGCAATGGGCAAGGTATCGGTCGGAGTCAATCTGGAGTTCATCCGTCACGAGGATAAGCCGTTCGAATGGGGTGTCGCCAAGGCGGCCGAACTGGGCTACGAATACGTCGAGCCCTGGGTGCACCTCGGACGCGAGCTGATCAGCGAGGCGGGCTATTTCGCGACGATCTCGATGTGGGAGGACCCGATTCGGATCGCCAAGATCTGCGAGAAGGCGGGCGTGAAGATCTCGGGGCTCTCTTCGCACACGCCTTTGTGCAAGCCCGACATCAGTGGCAACTACCTCAAGCAGGCGATTCGTTTCGCGGCCGAGTGCGGTGCGCCCGTGGTCAACACGGACGAAGGGCCCAAGCCGAAACTGGACGACCGAAGACGAAGACTTCGTATTGATGCGGTACGTGCTGGGCGAGGCGGCCATGTTCGCGGAGAATCGTGGCATCCTGATCGGTCTGGAGCCCCACCAGCAATACAGCAAGACGCCGGAAGGGCTGGACCGCATCTACAATCTCGTGGATTCGCCCGCCATCGGCATCAATTTCGACATGGGCAACAGCTATCTCTGCGGCCAGGAGCCGCTGGTCTGGCTCGAACACGTCAAGGACCGTCTCGTGCATCTACACGCCAAGGAGATTTCCATCCAGCAGTCGGAAGATGAACGGGGCAAAGTGACCGGCACCCCTGCCGGCTGCGCCTGTGGCGACGGCGTCAACGACTGGCAGAAGGTGATCGAAATCTGCAAGACGTGCGAGCGCGACATCGTCCTGAGCGTCGAGTGCGGTACCGTCGAGCAGGCCGAACGGAGCATCAAACACCTCAAGCAGTTTCTCTGAGAACAACGGAAGGACCAGGATATGTGCACAGTAAGGGTGACAAAGAGCGTTATATGCGCAATTTGTGTTGGCCTGAGCCTGTTGCCGATGGTGGCTTTAGCCAGTGAACCGCTGCGCGTGGTCGTCGATGTCAACCACGTGGACATTGGCGCGGCATCAGATCTCTTGATGCAGTACCGCTACGCCGACGTTACCTTCAAGCCCTACGTCGAGAAGTTGTTCACCCCCGAGGGTACGAATGTTCTTCTGGATTCACCCCCGGATCACGTCCATCATCATGGCCTGATGTTTGCAGTGGCGGTCGATGGTGTGAATTGTTGGGAGGAAGCGCCAAGTGCGGGCCATCAGATACACGGCGGGCTTGGAGACGTAGTGATTGACGAGCAAGACGGTGTTGCCAACGCTGGATTTACGGAGCGCGTTCGATGGACAGATGCGTCGGGCCAGGAGTTGCTCGCGGAACGCCGTACTGTAGAAGTCTGTCGGATCGGGGACCCAATCGCTACTCTGCTGACTTGGCGGAGCCGGTTGGGGAGGCCGGAAGGCAAAGAGGAAGTCACGCTGACGGGATCCCACTACTTCGGCCTGGGGATGCGGTTCGTTCGATCGATGGATGTCCACGGCCAGTTTCGAAACGCCGATGGCAAACCCGGTATCGTTTTTCGAGGCGAAGAGCGCCTTGTGGATTCGAGTTGGTGTGCGTATACGGCCAAGGCGGGAGACGGAATGGTAACCGTCGCCATGTTTGGTCATCCGGACAATCCCAGGCCCACGACGTGGTTCACGATGGCGACGCCATTCGCCTATATGTCGGCGACGATGAGGGTGCACGAGAAGCCCCTGGTGATGCGTGGGCCCATGACATTGCGATACGGCGTGGCTCTGTGGGATGGGTCGATCAAGACGGCGGACATCGAGGCAATGTACCAGAGATGGATTTCACAAAAAGCCATTTCCGACTGACGTAGGAGAGATATGACATGGGCGACAACGACAATTCCAGTTTGACAAGGCGACGGTTCCTGCGAGAGGCGGGCAGCATCGCGGCGGCGGGGATGGCGACTGCGTCGTTCGTCCCGTCGACGGCCAGAGGCGCCAACGACCGGATTGGCGTTGGGTTCATCGGGTGCGGCGGACGGAGTGGGGCGCACTTTCAGGCGGTGCACTGGCTCAAGACCCAGGGCAACGAAGCGGTGGAGATCGTCGCGGCCTGCGATGCGTATCGACCTCGCCTGAAGCATCGCGTCGAAGGCTACGGTGGCAAGGCTTACATGGACCATCGCGAGCTGCTGGCCGATCCCGACGTGGATGTCGTGTGCATCGCGACGCCGGACCATGTGCACGGATACCAGGCGATCGACGCGGTCAAGGCGGGCAAGAACGTCTACTGCGAAAAGCCCGTCACGCACTGGCGCCAGTTCGATCTGACCAGGAAACTGGCGGAAGAAGTTCGCAAGTCGGGGCGCGTGTTCCAGTTGGGAAGCCAGGGGATGCACGACAGCGCCTGGCACCAGATCGCCCAGCTGATCCAGGATGGCCTGATCGGCAAGCCGATTCACGCGGAGTGCGGGTACTTCCGCGTAGGCGACTGGGGCGAGCGCGGGATGCCCATCGACGACGCGAATGCCAAGCCCGGTCCCGATCTCGATTGGGACGCGTTTCTTGGGGACTCTCCCAAGCGGCCGTTCGACGTGAGCCGGTTCTTCCGCTGGCGGATGTACGAGGACTACGCGGGCGGACCCAGCACCGACCTATTCCCACACAGCCTGACGCCCGTCGTCCACATGCTGGGCGTGACCATGCCGAGCACCGTCGTCGCGACGGGAGGCAAATTCCGCTACGAAGAGCGCGAGATTCCCGACACGTTCAACATGCTGATCGACTATCCCGAGGGCATCACCGTGGCGGTCCTGGGCACCCAGGGCAACGACTATTCCGGCGCGGCGGGCGGTCGCGGTGCAGGCGGGCGAATCCCGACCATCCGGGGCTGGGAAGGGACCCTGACGGTCGAGGGCAATGAGATCGTCTTCACGCCGGCCCAGGAATCGAAGAAGAAGGCCCAGCGAATGGCCATCGATCACGGCGAGGACTTCGTCGAATACTGGCGGAACTTCCTGAACTGCTGCCGAACGCAAAAGACCGAGACCGCCAGTCCCATGGACCTGGCCTACCACGTCCAGACGGCTCTTCAGATGGGCATGGTGGGCTGGAAGGAGGGCAAGGTCGCTCGATTCGATCCGGCACAGGAGCGGATCATCCTCTAAGCAGCGCTTTCGGGACTGCGTTTCACCAAGCCCAGCTATCGGACCCAACTGGTACCGATAACGCTGTTTTTCTGCACCAGGCGGGTAAACAGCAAGATAGTTACAAAAATCAGCCTTGTGATATTACCTATTTTACCGCATTTCGGGTATAATAAAGGTTCGACCCAACTTGAGGGGTACGCGCATCGGAAACGGGATTTCTACCGGAGCTATGGACCTCGACCCGCGAAGAATGCAGGATTGGCAGATTGCCGAGGCGGCCGAAGAGCGGATGAAACCCATCACCCAGCTCGCGGCGGAGTTGGGCCTCCACGACGATGAGTTGATCCCCTACGGCGCCAAGCTCGCCAAGGTCGACTACGCCAGAGTCCTGGATCGTCTCACCGAATCCCCTCGCGCCAAGTACATCGATGTCACTGCCATCACGCCCACACCTCTGGGCGAAGGCAAGACGACGACAACGCTGGGTTTGATTGAGGGCCTTGGGGTATTGGGCAAACGCGTCTGCGGGGCCATTCGCCAGCCCAGCAGCGGTCCGACGTTCAACATCAAGGGCTCGGCGGCCGGCGGGGGGCTGGCCCAGTGCATTCCGCTGACGCCGATCTCGATTCGCTTCACCGGTGATATCGACTGCGTCACCAATGCTCACAACCTGGCCATGGTCGCTCTGAACGCGCGGATGCAGCACGAGCGGAACTACGACGATGCGCGACTCGCCAAGAGCAACTTGAAACGCCTCGACATCGACCCCGACCGCGTCCAGATCGGCTGGGCCATCGATTTCTGCGCCCAGGGCCTTCGCAACATCCGCATGGGCCAGGGCGGCAAAATGGACGGGTTCGAGATGGACTCGGGCTTCCAGATGGCGGTCGCCAGTGAGGTCATGGCCATCTTGTCGGTGGCGACGGACCTGCACGACCTGCGAGAGCGGATCGCCCGCATGGTGGTTGCCTATGACCGTCAGGGCAATGAAGTGACCACGGGTGATCTCGAAGTCGACGGCGCCATGACGGCCTGGCTCGTCGATGCGATCAACCCGAATCTGGTGCAGACGCTCGAAGGCCAACCGGTCTTCGTTCACGCCGGGCCTTTTGCCAATATCGCGATTGGGCAAAGCTCGATCATCGCCGACCGCCTGGGGACGAAACTGGGCGAATACCACATCACCGAGAGCGGTTTCGGAGCCGACATCGGCTTCGAGAAGTTCTGGAACCTCAAATGCCGCATGTCGGGCCTGTCGCCCGACGCCGTGGTGATGGTTGCCACCATTCGTGCGCTCAAAATGCACGGAGGCGGGCCGGCCGTCAAGGCAGGCATGCCTCTGGGCGATGAGTACGTCACGGAGAACCTCGGACTGGTCGAAGCGGGTTGTGCGAACCTCCTGGCGCATATCGACATTGTCAAGAAGAGCGGTGTGCGACCCATCGTCTGCGTCAACAGCTTCCACACCGATACCCAGGCGGAGATCGATCTCGTCCGCAAGATCGCCGAAGCCAGCGGGCGCGAGCCGTCTGTCTCTGAGCACTGGCTCAAAGGAGGCCCGGGCGCGGTCGAACTGGCGGAAGCGGTCATCGAGACGTGCGACGAGCCGAGCAATTTCAAGTTTCTCTACGAGCTCAAGCTGCCTCTGCGACAGCGGATCGAGCTGATCGCCAAGGAGGTCTACGGCGCCGCTGGCGTGACGTACACCGACGAGGCACTGGCCAAGGCCAAGCGACTCGAAGAAGAGTCGTTCGGGACGCGGCTGGGCACCTGCATGGCCAAGACGCAGCTCAGCCTCTCTCACGACCCGCAACTCAAGGGCCGGCCGACCGATTGGGTGCTGCCGATCAACGACATTCTCGTCTACAAAGGCGCGGGGTTCGTCGTCCCCGTGGCCGGTTCGATCAAGCTGATGCCCGGCACCGGCTCCAATCCCGCCTTCCGCCGCATCGACGTCGACACCACCACCGGCAAGGTCAAAGGCCTGTTCTAAGCCCACCTCTTCGTCGCAGCCAGATTCAGCATCCGCGTACGCGCACGCTATGTCCGAATGAACGCATGTCATCTGCGCCGAAGGCTCCGCTGAACGCCGGTAAGGCCCGATAAACATTGACGCCGGCAGGGGCGAAATGCTACGATAAGAGTGGGTGAATTACAGGATTCTCACCTTTCACAAGCCGATAGAGTAAGTGTGCGACATCGGATGGAACCACACGCGGCATGAATGCCCGAGAGGCCGTGCCGCGCGTCTCCATGTATCAAGAGCCGCGTTGAGGTCGAGGGTATTCCCGATGAGAGTAGTGTCCGCGTCTGTGTCGTTTGTTGTGATTTGTGCCGTTCTCTCCGGCCTGATCGGAGGACCTGTTGCCTGTGCCGCAGATGGCGACGGGCCCCTGATCAACGAGTTCATGGCCAGCAGTGGCAGCACGGCTCCCCTCGGGGCGGGTGAGATCCTGGACGAGGACGGTGACTCCTCCGACTGGATCGAGATTCACAATCCCGGCGGCCAGAGCGTCGACATGAGCGGGTGGTATCTTACCGACGACGCGGACGACCTGACGAAATGGCGATTTCCGGACGGTACGCAACTCGGCCGGGGCGGGTATATGCTCGTTTTCGCATCGGGCAAGGACCGCGCCGATGAAGAGCTGCACACGAATTTCAAGCTCAGCGCTGATGGCGAATACCTGGGCTTGGTCCAGAGCGATGGTCGGACGGTGGCGCATGAATATGCGCCGCGCTATCCCGAGCAGTTCAGCGATGTCTCGTATGGGCTGGCCCCCCATGGGGGCACCTTTGTCACGCCCGGGACGCTGGCTTCGTATCACGTTCCCGGTCCGACCGACGCCGGTGCGGCGTGGACGTCGCCAACCTACAACGATTCCGCCTGGCCGACCGGTGAAAGCGGACTGGGATTCTCTCCGACGGCGCAACTGACCAACCGCGACGTCGGCAGTGTCACGACGCCCGGTTCGTACTTCACGCAGGAGGGGACGTACGTCGTCCAGGGCGATGGCACCGGCATCAGCGGATCGCGCGACGGGTTCCACTTCGTCTACATGCCGCTGCGAGGCGATGGCGAATTGACCGTGAACGTCAGCGGGATGATCACGGCCAACGAGTGGGCCGAGGTCGGCGTGATGGTTCGTGAGTCACTCACCTCGACCTCGCGGTACGGTGCCGCGATGCTGAGCTATGGACACGGCGTGGTGTTCCAGGCCCGGACGTCCATGGGCGGAACCGCCACGACGAAGGAAAGCAACACTCATGGCGTCCCGTTGCGGTTGCGCCGTCATCCGACGTGGCGATACGATCAGCGGATACTACTCGCTCGACGGTGTCACCTGGACCCAGCAGGGGGCCGAGACGGTGGCCATGGGCCCGGACGTTTACATCGGACTCTGCGTCACCTCGCACTCGGCCGGGACCCCTTGCACCGGTGTCTTCAACGACGTGACGTTAGGCAGCGACGAGAACAATGCACTGCGCGACGCGATGGTGGGAACCAACGCGACGCTCTGGACGCGATTCGAGTTCGACGCGGGTGAAACCGCGTCCTTCGATTCACTTCGCCTGCGTATGCGGTACGAAGACGGGTTCGTCGCCTTTCTCAACGGCACTGAAGTGGCGCGGGCCAACTTCACCGGAACGCTGCAATGGGACTCCGTCGCCGATAGCGACCGGTCCGATCAGTCCACTGTCGACATCGTCGAATACGATTTGTCCGACCAGAAGGGCCTGCTGCGGGACGGACGCAACGTGCTGGCTGTTGCGGCCCTCAACGACGACAAAGACGACGAGACCCTGTTCGTTTCGCCCGAACTGATCGCGACTGGGGAAGTGCTCGTCCCGCAATACTTCTCGATCGCGACGCCGGGCCGGGCCAATGCCACCGAGGCGGTGGACTTGGTGGCCGCACCGCAGTTCAGCCGGCCTCGCGGGCTCTGCGATGCACCCTTCACGCTGACGCTCACCTGCGATACACCCGGCGCGCTCATTCGCTACACCACCGACGGCACGACTCCGACCCAGACCAGCGGAATCGCCTACACGGGCCCGATCACAATCGACGCGACGACGTGCCTCCGAGCCGGTGCATTCCGAGCCGGATGGATGGCCAGCGAGGTCCGGACCTACAGCTATCTGTTCTTCAACGATATCCTGGAACAGCCCAAGACCCCGGCGGGGTTCCCTTCGAGTTGGAACGGAACGACGGCCGACTATGAAATGGACCCGGACGTTGTCGACGCACGAGAGTACCGGGATCTCGCTCGGGCGTCGCTGCTGACGTTGCCGACGCTGTCCGTCGTCACCACGGTGGACAACATGTTCGGGCCGAGCGGCGTCTATTCGAACCCCTGGGGAGAAGGCGTCGGCTGGGAGCGCCCGGTCTCCGTCGAGTGGATTCGTCCGGATGGGACGACGGGGTTCCAGGTGGACGCCGGCATTCGCGTGTACGGCGGGGCCTTTCGCGGCTTCAATCTGACGCGCAAGAAATCGTTCCGCCTGCTGTTCAAGAGGCAGTACGGCCCGACCAAGCTGGACTTCGACGTGTTCGAGGGCCAGGACGCGGTGACGAGCTTCGACATGCTCGTCCTGCGGGCCGGTGCCAATGACGGCTGGAACGACTGGGGCCGACAGAGCACCCAGTACATCATCGACGAGTACATGCGCCGGACGCAACTGGCGATGGGTGAGCCGTCGCCTCACGGGACGTTCGTTCATCTCTACCTCAATGGGCTCTACTGGGGTCTCTACAACCTAACGGAGCGGCCCGTTGCGCCGTTCTGTGCGAACTACTTCGGTGGCGAGAAGGAAGACTGGGATGCCGTGAACGCGGGCAGCGCCGCCGGCGACAGCAGCACAGCCACTTGGAACGCCATGCTGAGTCAGACGCGGTCGGGATTGACCGACACCGCGTCGTATCAGCAGATTCAGGGCAACAATCCCGACGGCACGGACAACCCGAACTTCGACGATCTGCTCGACGTGGACAACTATATCACCTACATGCTCTGCAATTTCTGGGGCGGGACGGGCGACTGGCCCGGACACAACTATTACGCCGCATGCCGCAAGCCCCCCAACTCGACGGGCTTCAAATTCTTCAATTGGGATGCTGAAGGGGCTATCGTGATCTGGTCCAGTCTCAACGCCAACGTCACGGGCGTATCCGACGGGGCCGGTCAACCCTACGCGGCGCTTCGTGACAACCGCGAATTCCTATTGCGGTTTGGCGACCACGTTCAGGAGCAGATGTTCCACGGCGGACCGCTCACCAGCGAAGCCTCCTATGCCCGCTACAAGGAGTTGGCCGATGAAGTCGAGTTGGCTATCATCGCCGAGTCCGCCCGATGGGGCGATCAATCCAGCAGCAATCCCTACACGCTGGCCCACTGGCAGTCGACGCGCGACGACGTTCTGAACAACTACATGCCGAGACGGTCGGACATCGTCCTGGGTCAGTTACGCAACGCGGGCCTCTACCCGTCTGTCGATCCGCCCACCTTCGGCATCGGAGCGGACCCGCAGTACGGAGGATACGTCGCACTCAACCAGCAACTGTGGATGCACGCGCCGGAGGGAACGGTCTACTATACGACCGATGGCACGGACCCGCGCGCACCGGCCGGGGCGTCGGCCTCCGACACGCTGGTGACGCTGCTGACCGAGGACGCGCCGAAACGCGTGCTGGTTCCTACCGAGGCCAACGGAGGCGACCAGTTAGGCAATACGCCTGCTGCGTTCAACGTGACGTACTACAAAGCCAGTGACACCGTCAGCAGCCTGGCGATCGCCGAGCAGGTGGTCTCCGGCAGCCGCCAGCGTCTGGCCACCGCCACAGAGCAGGCGACGGTGATCAACTATTTCAACACGGGCACGCCAGGCCAGTTTGACAACGACCGGCCCTTCCCCGGGACGCAGATGAACGCCGACGTGGACAATTTCGTCGTGCTCGTCACGGGCAAGGTGCTGATCCCGTCGGCAGGGGAATGGACGTTCGGCGTCAACAGCGACGATGGCTTCGGCCTGACCCTGACGCGGGGCAGCCGGACCTATAGCATGTCCAACCCGGACCCGCAGCCCGTCCGATACCCTGGAAGTGTTCAACGTCACGCAGGCGGGGCAGTACGACCTGCGCCTGGTGTACTACGAGCAGGGAGGCGGGTCCGAATTGGAGTTGTTTGCCGCACCGGGTAGCCGGACCAGCTTCAGTGAGACGTCTTTCAGGCTCGTCGGTGACATCACCCACGGCGGACTGCTGGTGGGCGAGGGCAACGTCTGGTTTACCGACGCGTTCGACGATTCGAGCTGGACGGCCGGCACCGGAGGCGTTGGCTACGAAGCGGGCAGTGGGAGCTATCCCAACTATTTCGACATCGACGTGCAGTCCGAGATGTTCAACGGGAACACCTCGTGCTACATCCGCATTCCGTTCACGGCTGACGACGCGGAATACTCGAACATGATGCTGCGGATTCGCTACGACGATGGGTTCGTCGCCTACCTCAACGGCGCCGAGGTGGCCAGGCGGAACTTCGCGGGCGACCCAGCCTGGAATTCCACCGCGAGTTCGGGCAACTCGGACGATGCGGCGGTCACTCTGGCCAGTGTCGACATCTCCGCTTACGCCGGTCTGCTCAGGCAGGGGACCAACCTGCTGGCTATCCATGGGCTGAACCTCTCGGCCGGCAGTTCCGATTTCCTGATCAGCGCCGAACTCGTCGCAGGTGAGCTCAGCCAGGGAACGGTCTCACCGACCGCGATCCGGTATACCGCTCCGATTCCGCTGACGGGCAGCACGCACGTCAAGGCCCGGACCTTTGCGGGCCAGTGGAGTGCGCTCAATGAGACGACGTTTGCCGTCGGTCCGGTGGCCGAGGACCTGCGGATCAGTGAGATTATGTACCATCCAGCCGATCCGAATGCCGAGTACATCGAGTTGACCAACGTCGGCGCCGAGACGATCAATCTGAATCTGGCGACGCTGTCTCGCGGCGTGGATTTCACCTTTGGGGATGTCTCGATCTGCGCCGGGCGGTTATCTGCTGGTCGTCGAAGACATCGCGGGCTTCGAAGCGGTCTATGGGCCGGGCTTGCCCATCGCCGGTCAATATGAAGGCAGTCTCGACAACGGAGGTGAGCGTATCGAGCTTCAGGATGCGGCCGGTTACACCATCCACAAGTTCAGCTTCTCCGATGGCTGGTACGACGTCACCGACGGGATGGGCTTCTCCCTGACCGTCAAGGACCCGGCTGGCATCGATCCGAATGCTCTGGGCCAGAGAGGTTCCTGGCGACCCAGTGCCTACGCAGGCGGTTCCCCCGGCTTCGACGATGGTGGTGACGTCGTCGAGCTTGGCGCCATCGTGATCAACGAGCTGATGCCCGATGGCGAGGATGGCCAGCCCGACTGGATCGAGCTGTACAACACGACGGATGAGGCCATCAACGTCGGGGGCTGGTTCCTCAGCGACGATGCCGACGACCTGGTCAAGTACGAGATCGCCGAAGGGACCGTGATCGGCCCCGATGGCTATCTCATGCTCTACGAGGATGAGCATTTTGGCAACGCCAACGACCCGGGCTGCCACGTGCCGTTTGCACTCAGCCGCAATGGCGAAACCGTGTACCTGCACTCGGGCTCTGACGGCGTCCTGACGGGCTACAGCGCACAGGAGTCGTTCGGGCCGGCCGAGGAAGGCGTCTCCTTCGGTCGATACGCCAAGAGCACCGGCGCGACCAACTTCGTGGCAATGAGCGAGCCGACCCCTGGCCGGGTGAACGCGGCGCCGAAGGTTGGGCCCGTCGTGATCAGCGAGATCATGTACAATCCGCTCGAATCGGCCGATGTCGAATACGTCGAACTGCTCAATATCAGCGGTTCACCCGTGACGTTGTACGATGCGGACCGGGCCGCTCCCTGGCGGTTCACCGACAATCCCGACAGTCCGGGGATCGAGTTGCTCTTCCCGACCGCCCAGCCGGTGGTGATGGCGCCGGGCGAGTGCATCGTCCTCACCCAGGATTCGGTCGCCTTCAACGACGTCTACACCGTCCCAGCGGGCACGCAGGTTTTCGAGTGGCTCGAAGGCAAGCTGGCCAACAGCAGCGAGAAGATCCAGCTCAGCGCCCCGGGCGAGACCGACGATGACGGCACCCGCCACTGGATTCGCATCGACCGGGTGGTCTACAGCGACGGTTTTCATCCCGAAGACTTCGAAACGGGCGTCGATCCCTGGCCCCAGGCCGCCGACGGCTTCGGCGGATCTTTGACACGCATCGACCCAACCGTCTACGGCAACGACCCCGCCAACTGGCAAGCCGCCGCCCCGAGCCCGGGCCTCATCAACTGACGCCCACATGGTGCGGTGGTTCCCCGTAGGGGCAGACCCCCGTGTCTGCCCTCCACTCAACGCGTATGCACAACAGAGTCTGTGAGAAGACGCTGCCGCCCGCGGGTTTCCCTCGTCTGTTCTTGCCAGGGGGGCGGGTCTTTGGTATGCTTGGGCCCGCGCATGGCCGTCACGGGACGGTGCGGCGGCGACTCGAAATAGCATCGAATGGAGTGATGAGCACAGACGCATATGGCGGATTGGACGATTCACAAGCCCCTGGGCGAATGCTGCGGCACAGGCCGGGCGATCGAGCCGGGGGAGGAGTACTTCGGGGCCCTGGTCGAGGGCGAAGAAGGGCTTGAACGCCGGGATTACAGCGTGGAATACTGGGAGAAGGAGAAGCCCGAGGTGTTCTGCTTCTGGAAGAGCCGGCTGGCCGACCCGGAGCAGAAGAAGGAGCTGTTCGTCAGCGACGAGATGCTCATGGCCTTCTTCGAGCGTCTGGCCAACGAGACCGACCCGGAGAAGCTCAATTTCCGGTTCGTGCTCGCGTTGGTGCTCATGCGCAAACGCAAGCTCAAGTACGACGCGACGAAGATGGACGGAGCCAAGGAAATCTGGTCGCTCCGCGTCGTGGGCGAGAAGGAGCCGGTCGAAGTGGTCAACCCGCACCTGAACGACGAGCAGATCGAGCTGCTGACCTCGCAGATCGGACAAATCTTGCAGGCGGATCTATAGGAGGCGACATTGGGACGGATACCAATAGCGTGGCGATTGCTGTGTGTTTCACTTTTGATTCTTGCCGCCGGTTGTGCGGTGGAACCGGCTGGGCCGTTGCCGGCCTGCCCGGGCAAAGCCACCGTGCAGGAGGCGCTGTCGGCCGTGACGTCGCGCATCGATCAGGCCGTGGCGTTTCGCGCCAGCGGGGAGTGCAAGCTCGCCTACTATGAGCCTGACGATGACGATCAGAAGAGGCACAATCTGCCCATGCAACTCTGGTTCAATCCGCCTTCGGAGGTCTACATGCAGGGCAGCGTCGGAGTCGATCCCAAGGCCGTGATCATCGGCTCCAACGACAAGGCGTTCTGGCTGGCGCTTCGGCCCAAGGAGATGAGCGCCTACTACTGGGGCACGTGGGACGAGGCCCAGAACGTCGAGGGCTTGATGGTCAGCCCGCAGGTGGTGCTCGAAGCGTTCGGGATCGTGCAGCACGATGGCGTCACCGATGCGAACGACTGGTCGCTGACCAACGAGGGTGAATACGATGTGCTGACCCAGCACGGCCCTGAAGACCGCATGCTCAAACGTGTCTACATCTACACGTGCGATTATCTCGTGCGGAAGGTCGAGTATTTCGACAGCGAAGGCAAGATCGTCGCCGTGGCCCAGTTGGACGACTACGAAGTGGTGGGCGACAACTTCCAGGTGCCCACGGATATTCTCGTCACCGCGACGGCGCCGGACGGGCGCGAGGATACGATCGAGATCGACATCAATTCGCTCAAGGCCAAGGAACTGAGTGAGGCGGCGCGGAAGATGGTCTTCACCCGCGACCCGAAAGAAATGAAGAAGTTCGAAAACGTGTATCGCTATCGAGACGGCGGCTGGGTCTCCGAGCGATAACGATTCTGGCAATCACGTCGCGAACGCGGCGGTATGGCATGGACGGATGGAGAAATATGACGCGACCGGATCTGAAGACGGCCATTCAAAACGGTGTATTCCTTCTTGACGGGGCGATGGGGACGCAACTGATGGCACGCGGCGTCGCGCCCGGCGTGTGCAACGACGCAATCTGTGTCGAGTCGCCCGAAATCGTCGCCGACATCCACCGCGCGTATCTCCAGGCCGGCAGCGACGCGATCATCACCAATACCTTCGGAGCCAACCGCTACACCTTGTCCAGACATGGTCAGGCGGAGAAGGCGTACGAGATCAGCCGGGCGGGGGCGACGCTGGCACGTGGCGCGGCGGGCGACGACAAATACGTGCTGGGTGACATCGGACCGACGGGCGATTTCCTCGAACCGCTGGGCACGCTCAAGGCCGACGATTTGCGGCAGGCGTTTGCCGAGCAGGCGAAGGGGCTTCGGGACGGTGGCGTCGACGGGTTCATCGTCGAGACGATGACCGCACTGGACGAGATCGAGGTCGCTATCCAGGCGGTTCAATCCCTCGACAGCGGGCTGCCGCTCTTCGCGTCGATGTCGTTCGACAAGACCGCGTCGGACTATCGCACGATGATGGGTGTGGAGGTTTCGACGGCCGTTGCGAAGATGATCGAATTGGGTGTCGACGCCGTAGGGTTCAACTGCGGAACTGCCACACTGGAAGAATACATCGTGTTGGCTCAGACCTACGTGTCTGCCGTTCAGGCGACGGGCAAGGACGTGATCGTGTTCGCCGAGCCCAACGCGGGCAAGCCCGAACTGGAAGATGGCGAAGCCGTCTACAAAGTGACACCCGACGAATTCGCTGCGGCGGCAAAGCAGATCCACGCCGCCGGCGTCCACGTCCTCGGAGGCTGCTGCGGCACCGCACCCGCTTTCATCGCCGCCGTCGCCAAGGTCCTCAAATAACCCAATGGTGATCTATGATCGCAATCGAATCATGGAAAGACGGTCCCGTACATGGCGTCGACGTATTCCCGTAGGTCGTGCGTCCTCGCACGACTTTGGGTCAGGCGAGCGAGGACGCTCGCCCTACGAGTGACCGACGATTCTGGTAGCAGTCGATGAGGATTAGAGCAGCCTGGCGATGTGCTCGATCGTTCTCGCGGTGGCACCCTGGTTGTTCTTGATGGTCTGGCGGCCTCGTTGAGCGATAGCCTGGGCGTAGGCGGGGTCCTTGAGGCACTTGGTCAGCACAACGTAGAGTTCGTCGCCATCGACGACTTCGAGGGCGCCCTGGTCGGCCAAAAGGGCCTCGACCGTCTGGCGGAAGTTGAACGCATGGGGGCCAAAGATGGTGCACTTGCCTAGGGCGGCTGCCTCCATCATGTCGGACCCGCCCATCGGCACCAGCGAGCGGCCGACGAAGACCACCGTCGCGAGCGAATAGAACTTCCGCAAGTCGCCCATCGTGTCACCCAGGATCACGGCGCCGTCTTCTGAGGCGGCCGCAGCTTGTTCGCCCTTGATCTGGCTGTAGCGGAGCATGGGGAGGCCCATCTGCTCGATCAGTTGCGCCACCTCATCGAACCGTTCCGGCTTGCGTGGCACCACCGCCAGCCGCACGTCAGCCAGTGCCGGGTCTTCCTTCAACATCTGGTAGACATCGAGAAGGATCTTCTCCTCGTCGTTGCCCGTCCCGCCCGCGACCCAGAGCCGCTCGTCTGCCAGTTTCAATTCCTGAGTGAGCACGTCGGCGCCGTCGACTCGGTCGACGATTTGCGCGGTATCGTACTTGAGCGAACTGGTCACGACGACGCGGTCAGCGGGGCACCCCAATTCGCAGAAGCGGTCGGCGTATTGCTGCGTCTGCGCCAGCACGAGGTCGATCTTGCTGAAGAATCCTCGTGTCAGGAACCTGACGCGGCGGTACTTCCCGATGCTCCTGTCACTGATGCGTCCGTTGACCACGACGACTGGGACACTGCGCCGATGCGCGAGGTGGACGAAGTTGGGCCAGACCTCGAGCTCCATGAGCAGGCACAGAGCGGGATCGATCTGCCTGAACGCCTTTCGCATCACCCAGGAGAAATCGAACGGGAAGTAGCAGACCGTCCATCGCTCGCCAAAGAGGGCGGTGGCGCGCGCGAATCCCGTATCCGTCGTGGTGGTGACGACAATCTCGAAATCGGCGAACCGCTTCTCAAATTCCGTCACGAGCGTCTTGGCGGCGTTGACCTCGCCCACGCTGACGGCGTGCAGCCAGATGGCCTTCTTGCCCGGGTTCTTGCGATGGATGTTCCCGAATCGCTGACCCCACCCCTGGCGGTATCGATTGTGACGCAGCCTGCGATAGAGGACGACGGGGCTGAACAGCAGCCCCGCAATCAGATAGACGAAATCGATGACGAATCTCATATCGGCCCTGAACCGGTTATACGCTTGGCGTTGAAGCAGGCATGATAGCCCGGCCGAGCCGATGTGTCAAACAAGCCGCCGATTCGAACCCAGAGGGATGTCAGCTCAGATTCCTGGGCAGCGTTCGTTTGAATCACAGGAAACCAGGAGTGGCAGCCTCATCCGCCAGCGGCGGATGAGGCTGCCACCCATGTGTCGGGATTCCTTCGCACGCACAGAATTGGGCCGATCAACCCGCTTCCGTTGTTGTCGCCGGTTCAGGCGTCGATTCGATTCGCTGGAGTTCCAGCGTTGGGTCTTCGTCGAGGAAGAGACCGCCGCCGCGAACGATCAGGTTGAAGTCCACGAACAGATTCATCCCGATGATCCCGTCCAGGGTCCCACCTTCGGGCGAGGAGATGTCCAGCAGGACCACGGGCACCTGCCTGGCCTGGAACCACTGGCCCAGGGCGGGGATGTCGATGGCGTCGACGTAATAGCCCGGCGCCATGGTGATCTCTCCGGTGACGCCCTCGATCTCGACCTCGAACTCGGGTGCGGTCGGGTCGATTCCGAGGCGGGCGGCGATGCGAGAGCCAACCACGGTGACCTGGGCGCCGGTGTCCAGCATGAAACGATCCTTGTCGATCGCGCTCCTGGCGCCGTCGTAGAGATCGACGCTGTGGATGAAGAACAGACTCTGCGAGGAGTTGCCGATAATCACCGACGGGCTGGCCGGCGGGAAGTCCGAGGCGAAGCCACCGCTGCCAAGGATGTCATCGATATTGAGATCGCCCAGGCCCATGTCCAGGGTGGGGATGTACTGCACGCTGATGCCGCCCAGCGGGCGCAGTTCCAGCGGAATCACGTTCGAGAAGCTGGGGGCCTGCTCGTCGCCCGTCTCATACAGCTTGATATCCGGCGCGGTGAAGGTCTCGCCATCCCGTTCGACGGTCAGTGTCTGGTCGTTACGGATCACGGTGGTGTAGTAGACGCTCATGGGCGTGCCGATGGCGGTCGGTAGATCGGGCAAAGGCCCCGGATTCTGCCCGACCATGATCGCCACGTTGCTCTCGCCCATCATGTTCGACGAATCGAGCAGCAGTGTCTCGGGGTCGATCGCGGCCAAGCCATCGATGAACAGGGCCAGGGGCTGGCTCACCGACGCGGCGACTTCGCCCGTCACACCGCTGACGACGGTCTCATTGCCGGTCAGCAGGCCGGGCGAGACGCGGGCCCGTGTTCCATCGGCGTAGCCCATTACGTGGGCGCTGGCGCCGGTGTCGAAAAGCCCGATAATGTAGTCGGCTTGTGGGTTCACACCGGTAGGGTAGGTGCCCCTGACCGACGACTCCACGTCGGCCTCCATCTCCAGGTCGGCCTTTCGCCGCGTCGTGACCGAAACGGCAATCCACGGCACGAAACCGTCGACCGGAGGCGATTCGACCATCATCTCGTTTGCCAGCACGGCGGCCGCACTGCGGGATTTCGTCGAGTAGAAGCTTCCGCCCGCATCAGCCGACGGCTCGACCACTTGTGACTCGGCTCGCGTCGGGACGGGCCGATCGGCGGGATATTGGATGCCTTTGATCTGCCGGCCGCCCCCGGCCTGCCAGTTGACGTCCTGGCGCTGCCAGTCGCCGGTCGCGGCCAGAGCCGAAGCGAAGGTCAACAAAACGATCAGAATCGCGGTGTATGCCTTTCGGGTTTTCGTCACGTTTGTCTTTTCCACGGTGATACCCTTTCCAATGTGCACTCCGTTTGGCACTCCATTATACCATACCAAAGGGCGGTCTCCTGCCAAAAAGGGGCATGGGCCAATGCTCTCTATCTGTTAAGTGCCTTCGCGGGCGTTTTGCGCAACGGCAAAAACGAAAAGCAGTTACCCGCTTGACTTGTCGCGATCCGGCGGTAAGATAGCACCGCAGTTGGTTCTCGTCCCCGTAGCTCAATTGGATAGAGCGTTGGCCTCCGGAGCCAAAGGTTAGAGGTTCGAATCCTCTCGGGGATATTCAGCAAGTAACGGAGGAACCACCACTTACGGATTCATTCCGAGCAGGCTCTGCCGTGGAGAATCCAAAACTTGTTTCTGGCTTGTTTTCTGAACACGAAATCGACTCAGACCTAAAGCAAGTCATCACTCGCTGGCCTCGACGGTCACCCGATTTGCGCAAGGCGATTCTCAGGATAGTGATTGGGTAGCCAGGACTTCCATCGAGAGCCATTCAACAACTGAGACTTCCTGTGTCTGGGGACAAGCGATAAGAGCCTAGTCAAGACCCCCCAATGATGTTCACCCCAAAGCTGCTCACTGACGCCTTCCGTGCTGACCTCGTAGACGACCCGGCGATACAGGCGGGAATAGATTTGCCAGTCCACCTTCATGTACGCCGATCCCTTCGACGTGTTGTAGTCCCCGAAACCGCTGTACGGGTAGCACACATTGGCTTTCATCGCCTTGACAAGCCCGGCCACGAGGAACTCGGCCTGCCACGCCGAGGTATCTTCGAACAGCGAATCGGAGTCCCCAACGACCGGGCAATTCGCTTTCTCCAATTCCGCTCGAAACGCTTGGGTGAATTCCTCACCGGTCAGGATCAGTCTGCCACCCTGCCAGGTCAGCGGGGCTTGGTCGACGCAAAACAGGCCACCCTGCAGGCTGCCTATGTTCTCGCCTTTCGGCAGTTTCACGACGATCTTCTTGAACTCCATGGGCCTGACAACCTCATTCGGCTCAAACGGCACGCCGACTTGACCTCGACCTCTTCGACTTGTTCGAGTGTCGACGAACACCCAGCGCAGACAGACTTACAATGAGAAGAGCAAGGACGGATCGATTCATGATTCTCTCCCTCAAACACGGACGGGCCAGATGGCCTTCTCGAAGACTGACCCATTGGGGATCACACCGCTGATGAGCCCCGGGTCGGCTACACTTATTCTCCCTTCCTGGACGCCTCGGCCGCCTTGGCCTAAGCGTCCACGCCAGATGTCGGCCTCAGGGCCGCTCTCTACCGGCGGCTCCGCACCCGAAAACCGATGGGATTATTGTAGCAAACCATGTCCCGGAAAGGAACAAATCTTGCGCGACAAGGATCAGGCCAAGGTCAGGCTGTGACTATGGGAGATTGACAAGACCCTGCCCGGGTCGGATGCGTGTCCGCATGACGCGCGTTGATGCCTCCCTCGTTTTCTCCTTGTCACGAAGCGCTCTTCGGCTACTATGGTTATCGTCAAGGCGGGAATCGTATAGGAGCATTCCGTGAGCCATAGCAATGACGTTATCATGCCCGAGCCGTTTCGGGAGATCCCAGTGTCCGGGATGTATGAGGAACATGATTTCGGAGAGGGCTCCGAGCGCGCTGGATCAAGTTCACCGACTCGCAGTACGGCGAATGGTGTGGCAAGTTCGAACCTGGTGACAAACCGGGCCACGAGAAGATTCTCTGGTTTCCAGACAGTTGTGACTTCTTCATCCTGGCCGACGGGCGAGGTTACATCGTCAATGCGGATTCCAGGAAACTGCTGGCCAGAACCCAAAGCGACATGCTCGAAGACGCCGTCGTCGTTCCGACCAGAGATATGGTTGCAGTCACCAATGGTCTGACCGTCGCTCTGTTTGGAACGACGACGGCGTCTTCGAGCAGGCTGTGTCTGGCCAGCAGTTTCCTGGAATCCGCATTGACGATGTAACCTCGCCCGTCGGCCAGGATGAAGAAGTCAATCTGTCTGGAAACCAGAGAATCTTCTCGTGGCCGGTTTGTCACCAGGTTCGAACTTGCCACACCATTCGCCGTACTGCGAGTCGGTGAACTTGATCCAGCGCCGCTCGGAGCCCTCTCCGAAATCATGTTCCTCATACATCCCGGACACTGGGATCTCCCGAAACGGCTCGGGCATGATAACGTCATTGCTATGGCTCACGGAATGCTCCTATACGATTCCCGCCTTGACGATAACCATAGTAGCCGAAGAGCGCTTCGTGACAAGGAGAAAACGAGGGAGGCATCAACGCGCGTCATGCGGACACGCATCCGACCCGGGCAGGGTCTTGTCAATCTCCCATAGTCACAGCCTGACCTTGGCCTGATCCTTGTCGCGCAAGATTTGTTCCTTTCCGGGACATGGTTTGCTACAATAATCCCATCGGTTTTCGGGTGCGGAGCCGCCGGTAGAGAGCGGCCCTGAGGCCGGCATCTGGCGTGGACGCTTAGGCCAAGGCGGCCGAGGCGTCCAGGAAGGGAGAATAAGTGTAGCCGACCCGGGGCTCATCAGCGGTGTGATCCCCAATGGGTCAGTCTTCGAGAAGGCCATCTGGCCCGTCCGTGTTTGAGGGAGAGAATCATGAATCGATCCGTCCTTGCTCTTCTCATTGTAAGTCTGTCTGCGCTGGGGTGTTCGTCGACACTCGAACAAGTCGAAGAGGTCGAGGTCAAGTCGGCGTGCCGTTTGAGCCGAATGAGGCCGTCAGGCCCATGGAGTTCAAGAAGATCGTCGTGAAACTGCCGAAAGGCGAGAACATAGGCAGCCTGCAGGGTGGCCTGTTTTGCGTCGACCAGGCCCCGCTGACCTGGCAGGGTGGCAGACTGATCCTGACCGGTGAGGAATTCACCCAAGCGTTTCGAGCGGAATTGGAGAAAGCGAATTGCCCGGTCGTTGGGGACTCCGATTCGCTGTTCGAAGATACCTCGGCGTGGCAGGCCGAGTTCCTCGTGGCCGGGCTTGTCAAGGCGATGAAAGCCAATGTGTGCTACCCGTACAGCGGTTTCGGGGACTACAACACGTCGAAGGGATCGGCGTACATGAAGGCGGACTGGCAAATCTATTCCCGCCTGTATCGCCGGGTCGTCTACGAGGTCAGCACGGAAGGCGTCAGTGAGCAGCTTTGGGGTGAACATCATTGGTGGTCTTGACTAGGCTCTTATCGCTTGTCCCCAAACACAGGAAGTCTCCGTCGTCGAATGGCTCTCGATGGAAGTCCCGCGCTACCCAATCACTATCCTGAGAATTGCCTTGCGCAAATCGGGTGACAGTCGAGGCCAGCGAGTGATGACTTGCTTTAGGTCTGAGTCGATTTCGCGTTCAGAAAACAAGCCAGAAACAAGCTTTGGATTCTCCACGGCAGAGCCTGCTCGGAATGAATCCGTAAGTGGTGGTTCCTCCGTTACTTGCTGAATATCCCCGAGAGGATTCGAACCTCTAACCTTTGGCTCCGGAGGCCTGAGCCATGAGTTGTAAGTGATTTCACGAAAGACGTTTATATCTACCAGAAAAGGACTTATGATGCTGGCTGAAGCGTGACCTAACCGTGACAGTAGCGCAAACGCGCGGATCTGTTGCAAACTATGTTGCAAATCGGCGGCCCGGATTAACCCTTCTCTACTTCTGCTAATCGCTCCCGGCCACCTGCCACATCGCTTATCTCATCGCTGAACTTGAACTAGGGACCTGGGGAACGAGGATTTGAACCTCGACTAACTGATCCAGAGTCAGCAGAAAACGCTCTTCTTAATGCCAAAAACGCCGTTTTTGGCCAAATGCATGTCGAAAGGCATGTTGACATCCAAGATAACGCGTTCGACTGGAGTGACATGGCTAATCCGCCTTGCTCCCATGCGAAGCAAATACCGAGTTACCTCCCCCCGAGTGCGTTTGCGATTGCCACACGGGGTCCAGCCCAGAATCCCTCCCGGAAGCCCCGGCTTACCGGAATCCCTGCGTAGTGACCACCTTTAATAAGAAATATGACGCCCGATATGACGCCCTGGGATCCCTCCACCCCCCTGAATTGAACTAAACGGATGAAAACCGGTTCTTGCCGATTCACTCACCTGTACACATTGAGCATCGGAAATCCAGTGTCGACCATCAATGCCATTTTGCGCCGGTCTCCCATCGTTCCTCCTCCTGCCGGTAGGCGCGGGACAAATGGGCCTCCGTCATCGAACTGCAAAGAGTCAGGGGGCAAGCTGCTTTCGATATTGCGCGGGACTGAGGCCTTTGGCTGCGCGGAAATAGCGGGAGAGGTGGGCCACGTCGGGAAAATCCAGTTCGCGGGCGACCTGCGCGATGGACATCTGCGTCTCGGTGAGCATGGCGGTGGTCAACTCGACTCGGACCTGCCGGATCTTGTCATGAATGCTGCATCCCAACGTCTGCCTGAATCGCTTCTCCAGAACGCGCCGCGAGGCGTTGGTGTGCGCCACCACGGCATCGACTCCCAGATTCGTCTTGGCAAAGCGACGAATATAACGCATCGCCGCAGCCACATCCGGATCATCCACGGCGAGAATGTCCGTGGACTGGCGTGTCACCACATGGATAGGCATGATATGAATCGTCTGCGAGACAGCCGTCTTGCCGGCGATCATCCGGTCGAGCAGTGCCGCTGCATCGTATCCGGCCTTGCGAATGTTCAGAGCCACACTCGATAAGGGCGGAGTGCAGAGATCGCAAATGGTCTGATCGTTATCCACGCCCACGATTGCCACGTCGTCGGGAACGTTCAGGTCAGCCGCCTTGCAGGCTTCCGTGACCAGTTCGGCGCGGTCGTCGTTGGAAGCCATCAAGCCCAGGGGCTTTGGCAGCGATTGCAGCCAGTCGGCGATAAGAGACAGTTCCTTGCTCCACGTCCGCTTTGATTTGGCGCGGGGAAGCTGATAGCCGTCAACGTTGAAGCCCACCCGCTCGATCGTTTCGGTGAAGCCTTCCTTGCGGCGGCGAGACCACCACCAGTCGTCGAAACCGCAGTAGGCAAATCGTTGCAGGCCGCGATGGAGCAGATGTTTGGCTGCCATCACGCCAACGGCGTGATGATCCGTGATCACATTGGCAACCCCGGGGATCGTCTCGCGCGTGTACGGAAACGAGATCGTTGGAACCCGCAGCTTGACGATTTCATCAACCTGGGGCGGCTCCCGCATGAGAATGCCGTCGGGCTTCAGAGACTTGAGAACGGACAATAGCCCTCGTCTGAACCGGGGCTCCCGATATTCCAGCGGCCGGTAGAACGCCCACGGGCCGTGGAGCCGAGCGTACTGCGCAATTCCATTCAACAAGCCCCGGGTGTAGGCTCTCGAAGGATTGATTAACAGAACGACCTTTGGAATACTTGGCATATTGCCCACTCCTGGCCAAGGAAGGACTCACGCGCGGGAGGCTATTGGGACGGCGACATCACGAGTGTCTGCACGGCTTTTTGCCACCCCTTGTAGGCTGTCTGAGCCATCTGCGCATGGGGTCCTGGCGAGTAGACTGCGTTCTCCGTGTTGAGCTGTTGTAACTGGTCGATGTTCTCGAATACGCCTTCTTGCAGACCGGCCAGCAGTGCAGCTCCCAGTGCCGAGACATCCGCGATGCCAATGTTGACGACCTCTGTGGCGAGAAGATCGGCAAGAAAACGCATGACAAACGCATTGCCGGTCAGGCCTCCGTCAACATTGAGTTGGTGCAGACCCAGACCACTCTCATCCTCCATGGCAGCGACCACGTCCTTGATCTGGTACGGAATCGATTCCAATGCGGCGCGAACGATGTGGCTCTTGTCGCAGCCAAAGGTCAACCCCAAGACGGCCGCACGTAGATCCATCTTCCAATGCGGCGCGCCCAGACCACTGAAGGCGGGAACCAGGTAGACGCCCGCATTGTCTTCGAGAGACAGCGCCATTTCTTCGGTCTGGACGCTGTCGGCGAACAAGCCCATATTGTCGCGCAGCCAGTTGATCGTGGCGCCACACGTGACAATAATCCCCTCCAACGCGTAGTCGATCCGCTCCGGGGTGCTCCAGCAGATGGTCGTCACCATCCCGGCACGCGAAGTGACTTTCTTCGACCCGGTGTTGAGTAGAATGGAGCAGCCCGTGCCCAGGGTGGCCTTGGCCGTACCGGAAGAGAAGCAGCGTTCGCCAAACGCGGCGGCGTGGGAGTCACCGATCATCGCGCAAATCGGTATGGGTTGGGGCAGAAGACCGTCAAAGTCTGTGGCCCCGAACCGCGAGCAAGAGGGTTGGACCTGAGGCAGCTTCAGACCCTCCAACCCATACTCGTTCAGGAGATGACGATCCCAGTCCAGTTCCTCGAGATTGAAGATCAAAGTGCGTGATGCGTTTGTGTGATCGGTGAGATACTTAGTCCCGCCCGTGAGCTTGTACAGGAGCCATGTGTCGACCGTTCCGAACCAGGCTCTGCCTGCGTGAATAGCGGCGGCTAGGTCGGGGTCGTTCTGACACAGCCAGAGCAATTTCGTCCCCGAGAAATACGGATCAACGATCAGCCCCGTCCTCTGCTTGATCTGACTCTCCAACTCCGTGCCTAACAGGCGATTACAGATATCCATCGAGCGCTTGCACTGCCAGACGATGGCGTTGCAGAGCGGCTCACCCGACTCGTCCCAGAGAACGAACGTCTCGCGCTGGTTCGAGATGCCACACGCGACGATCGCATCCAGGTCGCAAAACGTGGTTGCCTGAAACTCCATCAGGCATCTTCTCACGGAAGCGCAAACGTTCTCGTAGATCTCAAGGGGGTTCTGCTCGACAAAACCGGGTCGCGGAAACTGAGACGCCAACGGCTCCGTCGCCTTGGCCACCACCGCCCCGGCGGTATCGAAGATGACCGCCTTGGTTCCGCTGGTGCCCTGGTCCACGGCCAGAATGAACTCGGTGCTCATCGCACGTTATCCTCCACGATTCAGCAGTGTCTGTGCCGTCTGCGCCAATCCCGAGGGACTGATGCCATAATGCTCGAAGATCTCCGATTGACTGCCCGTGATCATATACTCATCGGGAAAACCGACGATCCTGAAAGGCACGTGGATTCCCGCCTGCATCAAGATCGCGGCGCATGCTTCTCCCAGGCCACCAAAGATGCTGTGCTCCTCAACGGTCACCACGGCCCGACATGCGGTCGCCGCCGTGATGACAGCCTCGGTATCGAGTGGCTTAACGGTGTGCATGCTAATCACCCGGCAAGACAGGCCACTGCCCTGCAACTCCCTGGCAGCCGTCAAGGCCGGATGGACGGTCTCACCGGTCGCGATAAAGGCCACGTCAGTGCCATCCTGAACCAGCAGCGCCTTGCCTGGTTGGAAGCAAGTCCCCAGGGCATGGAGATGAGGAAGCGGACGTTTCCCAAAGCGGATATAGACGGGATGATCCATGCGCACTGCGCTCTCGATGGCCTCAGCCGTCTCGAAGTTGTCGGCGGGCACCATGATGGTGAGGTTCTCCACGGCGCAGTGCCGCCAGATCGTGCGTGGAATGATGCGTCGAGCCTAACGCGCCATAGCTGACGCCCGCACTGATACCGATGAGCTTGACCGGCTGATCGGAATAACAGACATCGTTCTTGATCTGCTCGAGTGCCCGTGCTGTCAGGAAAGAGGCAGGTGACACGGCGAAGACGATCTTACCGGCCGACGCCAGCCCGGCCGCGACGCCCACAAGATTCTGCTCGGCGATGCCGACTTCGACGATCTGATCAGGAATAGCCTTGGCAAAAGGCCCCAGCTTCCCCGAGCCGCGTGAGTCACTGGTGACGGCAATTACATTTCGGTCGTTTCGAGCCAGCGACAGAAGCGTTTCGGAGAAGACCTCCAGATTGGCTCGGCCCAATTCACTGCCGGCGACGAAGCTCATAACCCCACCTCCGCCCACTGTGCCTTCAATTCCCGTTGCGCCTGCTCGTATTGCTCATCGGTCGGTACGCGGTGGTGCCACGTCACATCGTTCTCCATGAAGCTGATTCCCTTGCCTTTAACCGTCCGGGCGATGACGGCATTGGGTCTGCCCGTCTCGAATGGGACGGAGCCGAGTACTTCGCTCAGAGTCGTGATATCGTGCCCATCGATGACGCGAACGGCCCAGCCAAAGGCGCGAAGTTTGTCTTCCAGGGGTTCGAGTTCACAGACTTCGTGGGTAGGCCCCGTGATTTGCAGCGTGTTCCGGTCGATGATCGCCGTCAGATTGTCAAGTTGGTAGTGGGCCGCGGCCATCATGGATTCCCAGTTCGAGCCCTCGGCCAGTTCGCCATCACCGAGAAGGGTGTAGACCCGATAGCCGGTGCCGTCCATCTTGCCCGCCAATGCCACCCCCACGCCAAAAGCCAGGCCATGGCCTAGGGCGCCGGTATTCTGTTCGATTCCGTGCACTTTCCGCGTCGGATGCCCCACGTAGTGCGAGCCGTACCTGCACAGCATCTGGATCTCAGACTCGAGGAAGAAGCCTTTATCCGCCAGGACGACATAGAGGGCCTCAACCGAGTGTCCCTTGCTCTGAATATAACGATCGCGTTGCGGGTCGGCAAAGGTCTCGGGCGAGACGTTCAGCACCCGGTTGTACAACACGTTGAGAATGTCGATGCACGACAGGTCGCCCCCCGTATGGCCGGCCCCTGCCTGTTTGATGTACTCGAGTAGCTTCTGCCGGTACTGAATCGACTTGATCTTGAGTTCACGGTCGGTCATTGCTGTGGATTCACTCCCGTTTCGTTTACTTTCGCGTGGCGCGTATGGCCTGGTACTTGGCGGTCGTTTCGTACGTGAACTCGCCCGGCTCGACCGTCTGCAGATCGCGGACGGTCATCGCCCAGGTATCGATCAGTTCGACTCGGTATTCACCGGTCCCGGTGAGGTCGAGTTGAATCGGCTGGCCTTTGTCGAGCGTGTAGCCCAGGTAGATCTGTCCCGGCTTGGCAAGCACGAAGCACACGCCGCTGTTGCCTTTGTCCCTATCGAGCTCGATTTGCGTTGGCACCATCTCGGTTAGCGGCACGTTCTCCATGATCCCTCGGAAGAAGGTGATTCTCTCGGGGCTCTTGCCTTTGAGCGTGCCGCCTTTGCCCCACCAGAGCACGTCGTCGCTGGTGTCGGTGACGGTTCGGTAGCACTCGCCATGGGTAACGTAACCGCCCGTCAGCCCGCCCATCCAGAAATGCGCCGTCATCATCTCGGGCGTCAGATTGCCCCAGCCCGTGGGCAGGTTCCCTTCGTAGCGGACCTCGTCCCACAGCAAGGGCTTCGGATACCGCGCCCGCCAGTCGAGGCCCTGGAAGAATCGACTGCTTTGGATGCTCGCGTGGGTGACCCCTGCCTTGTTGTGGTCGAAGAAGTGGTCCTCCGTATCATACCAGTTGTGGACGCCACGCAGGCGCTGGTGAGGGTCTTCTTCTTTCAAGATACGGAGGAAGCGATCGAAGTCGGCTTCGGTTTTATGCTTGTTGTGGACCATCAGGTCCCACTCGTTGGCCAGGGACCACCAGACATTGCGGAAGGCGCTGAGGCGGGCAATCATATACCTCAAATACCGATCATCGTTCTGGACGCCCATCTTGGCGTATCCCCACCGATCATACGAATGAAAGAGGATGATGTCGGCCTGGATGCCCAGATCATTCAACTGGGCAACCCTTTGATCGAGGTTCTGAAAGAACGCATAATTCGGATGCGTATAATCGTTCGTCTGTCCCTCGCGGGCATAGGGATAAGCCCAAGGCTCGCTCTTATTCCAGTTGTAGTACTTTGGAAAGACACACATACGGATCTTATTGAAGGGTGATCCGGCGAAGGTCTTCAGGGTGGTGTTCTGCAAGTCCTGGTCCACACTGGTCCATTGATAGCAGGTGGTACCGACCGCGTAGTAGGGAGTGCCGTCAGCGTACTGGAGGTAATAGGTATTGACGATTTGAACAGGGCCATGGTTCTCGCCTGTGGGATCACCACAGGTAAAACGCCCGGTTTGACCGGAAAGCCCAGCGGTGTTGCTCTCGGTTCGATAGGTCCATTCGCCCTGTTCATCGGCGCCGAAACGAACGAGATACCGCCCCTGTCCATCATAGAATCCAGGAATCTTGACCTCTCGCGGCCCCTTCTTGAAGACCGCTGAAAGCTCGACATCGAGATAAGGATTTCCATCCTGTGGTCCGTGGAGTTCCAGCTCGAACATGTCCCATCTCTCGATTGGCGTCGCAGCGGCGAAAACACACGGCTGCAAAACCAGAATCAACAGGCCCACAAGGAATAGCTGCAAGTGCTTGAATACGCCTGAGATTGTGATGCCCATCATTTCGCTCCAGTGCTAAGGGTATTATTGATGATGATAGAGGTCCCACGCCAGGTATTTCGAGACCGCTTCCCACACGACATCCGCGCAGTGACCGCGTGTCATGGCGACGTGATGTTCGAAACCGTTCTGGCACATGTAGCCGAGCAGCTCGCGGAGGTGCGGGACTTTGCAGACGGCGATGCCACCATCCATGCCGAAGGGATCGTCGGTAAACTGCCCCTGGCCCAGATAGGCCTTGATCGTCCCCAGGCGATCGTCGGTTGAGACCCGGAAATAGGTCATCGGTCCGGCTGCCACATGCCCTTTGACCGCCCCGAAGCAATTCTCCCTGCCCAGGGTCTCTCCCAAAATGTCCAGTTCCGATACCTCGATTGCGTTGCCCATGAAGCTCTTCGGGAAGTTGCTACAATGCGTGCAGACGCACTTGTCGGCTTCATCTGCATAGTTGTTGTTCCAGTCCAGAAAGCCCGGGGCCTGTCCCGATGCCAGCAACAGAGCGTACATCGAAACAGCGCCCGCGACATCGACCTCGCAAGCACTGGGCATGTGTTTCTCTCCCATCATGCTCATGGACAGACAAGTGGCACACCCATAGTTGCTCTGTATGGAGGTCCAACATTGAACGGCACTTGCATCCAGTTCGTTCTCGGCCATCCACTCTTCGATCACCACCGAGAGCTTCGCCTGTTTTAGAACGTTCTCATCATTGATGCGTGCCGGGATGGCTCCGTATTCGCGTATCTCGGACAGCTTTGTCCTGACGGCTGCGGTTTTGCCGTCGAGTAGCTGAGCCCGGCTAATGATCTCGGAGAGATCCACCGGCACCACCGTGATTCCCGGAATCCTGAAACAGCTTCTCGCTGAAGCGCACCGTCTGGAACGCGGCCGGCCGGGCGCCGATGGCACCGACTCGGGCGCGCCGCAGCCCCCTGACGACTCGGCAAACACGAGCGAAGAAATCCAGGTCCGCTCCAAAGGCGTCGCTGTCGATGTCACAGGTATGATCGTGAGTATCGGTGAACGGGATGCCATATTGATACAGGTTGTTGCAGACGGAGAGCTTGCCACAGAAGGCATCTCGCCTTCCCGCGACGTCGACGGCATCCAACGTGTCGGCGCACGCCTGCACCAACACGGGAACGTCCAGCCTGGCCTCGTCCAGCGTCTGAACGACGCCCAACTCGTCGCCAAAGTTGGGCAGGACGACGATGACCCCGTCGATGTGGTCCCGGTGTTGCTGGAAAAGCTCGGCACACTTCCTGGCATCCGCACGTGTTTCGATCGCACCGTGAGCGGTGGCGGTTTCCGGCAGGATTACGTGCCCGTAGCCCTGCGCCTTGACCTTGGCCAGAATCTGCTTGCGACCCTCCCGCGCCAGCTTGGGGTTGAAGAACCCTCGTGTGCCCACGATGATGCCAAATGCCACTTCCTTACGAAATGCACTCATTGCCGTTTCCTCGGTTGATGTTTGTCCTCTATTCTTTCACGTTGAGCCTGTCGACGACCACAGCCAACAGGATGACAAAGCCCTTGATCACGGTCTGCCAGAAGGGATCGACGCCCATGATCACCAATCCGCTGTTGAGCACGCCGATGATCAGGGCGCCCAGAACGGTGCCGAGCACCGAGCCTTTTCCACCCGACAGAGACGTCCCCCCAATCACCACCGCCGCGATCGAATCGAGTTCGAATCCCTCACCGGCAATCGGTGTGGCCGAATTCAATCGCGATGTCACGATCAGGCCACCGACCGCGGACAGGCCACCGGCAATCGTATAGACCAAAAGTTTGACTTTCTTGACGTTGACGCCGGAAAGCTTGGCGGCTTCTTCATTGCCTCCGACGGCGTAAATATACCGTCCGAGCCGTGTCTTCTTGAGCAGTACGGCGGCCGCGACAACTATCCCGGCGGCAATCCACACCTGATTGGGCATGCCCAGCAATCGCCCCGATCCGATGCTCACGAACGCATCTCCCAAACCGGTGATCGCCTCGCCTCCCGTGTACAACTTGGTCAATCCCCGGGCGATGGTCAGCATGGCCAACGTTGCCACGAACGGTGGCACCTTGAACCACGTGATCGTTACCCCGTTGAAGAGCCCCAGCGAGGCCCCCACGAAAATGCCAATGGTGATTGCGGCCGGAGCGTGGTAACCGATGTAAAGGTTGAGGGCAGGCAACTCGGTGCCAGACTTCAGCAAGCCGGCCATGATCGCCCCGCTCAATGCCAGGATCGAGCCCACCGATAGATCGATCCCTCCCGTCAGGATGACTAAGGTCATGCCGACCGACAGGCACGTGTTAACGGAGATCTGCCTCATCACGGTCCAGAAGTTGTCGGCCGAGAAGAAGCCGTCGGCAAAGATTCCGAACGTCAGGATCATCAATAACAGAGCGAGGAGCGAATGAAAGCGGGCGGCAATCGCTCGATAGTCTGTCCGATTTGGCATCCTGTCGTTCCTTATTGGCTTACGCCGTCTCAGTTCATGTCCTGACGAGACACGGAGAGACTCCGGGGCAGCGCCGCTTTGAGGATAGATTCTTCCGTCGCTTCCTCGCGAGACAACTCGGCCGTCTGCCGCCCCTCCGAGAGCACGATGATCCTGTCGGCGATCGTCATGATTTCAGGCAGTTCCGACGAGCTCATGACAATGGCAAGGCCCGCGGCGGCCAACTCACTGATGAGCTTATAGATCTCGTTCTTCGCGTTGACGTCGATTCCCCTCGTCGGTTCGTCGAGGAGCAATACCTTCGGCCTGGTCGCCAGCCACTTGGCGAGAACAACTTTCTGCTGGTTTCCACCGCTCAGATTCTTGACAGACTGCCTTCGTGAAGCGGTCTTGATTCGCAGGCGGTTCGCGTAGTCGGAGGCCAAGGTCCGTTCCAGTCGCTCGTTTAGGAACCCGAAGCGCTCGATCAAGTTGATGCTGGCCAAGCTGATGTTTGCCTTGACGGACATGCCCAGTACCAGCCCCTGGAGCTTGCGGTCCTCGGGCACGAGAGCAAGCCCCGCCTCCATGGCATCGAGAGGCGACGACACGTGCAGTTCCGCCCCGTCCAGGAATAGCCGACCGGTTGAACTCTTCACGTGTAAGCCAAAGATCGTCTCGAACAGCTCGGTCCGCCCTGCTCCCATGAGTCCGAACAGTCCCAGCACTTCGCCTCGGTGGACGGAAAAAGCGACGTCGTTCACCAGGTAGTCGCCCGGTCGATCGGGATGATCGAGCCGGACACCTTCGACGCGAAAGACTTCCCGCCCGTGGGGCACTTCGGTCTTGGAGAAGAACTCTTCCATGTCTCTGCCGACCATCAGGCGGACGATATCGTCGTGACTCAGCTCGTGACATGCCCTGGAAGTGATCGTCCGGCCGTCCCGCATGACGGTGATCCAGTCAGCAATGCGGGAAATCTCCTCCAGCTTGTGGCTGATATAGACCACGGCCACGCCGCGCTGCGTCAGGGACTCAATCAGAGCGAACAGGACGTCCACTTCACGATCGCTGATCGCCGACGTCGGCTCGTCCATGATGATCACGCGCGCTTCCAGAGCCAGCGCCTTGGCGATCTCCACGATCTGCTGCTGCCCGACCCGCAGCTCGCTGACGCCTCGGCGCGGGTCGATACGAAGGTCGAGGGTATCCAGCAGCGTGCGGGTCTCGTGGTACATCTTCTTGAAGTCGATCAACCCCAACGGATTGAGAAACTCACGGCCCAAGAACACGTTCTCGGCGATGCTCAATTGAGGAATCAGGTTCAACTCCTGATGGATGATCGCGACTCCCGCCTCCTGGGCCTCCCTCGGATTGGCGAAGGTCACTTCCCGGCCCGCCAGCAGAATGCGGCCTTCATAGTCCCGATGCACGCCCGCCAGGATCTTCATCAGTGTCGACTTGCCGGCCCCATTCTCCCCCACCACCGCATGGACCTGGCCCGCCAAAACGCGGATGTCCGCCTTGTCAAGCGCCGTGACACCGCCAAAGCGCTTGCTCACGCCCTCGCCGGCCAGAATGACTTCGTTCTGCTCCACTGGAATCATCTGCACGTAAGAAAGTCGGAGGCTACTTCAGATCCAATCGAATGGGGACCACCTTCAGCAGGTGATAGGCAAACGCCGATTCGCCGTCCTTCAGACGGCTCCCAAACGGGACATCGGAAGTGGCGTCTTCGGCCACCTCCGCTGCCCCTACAAAACAGACGACCCTGCCCACTTCTGGCCCTTGCTCCAGAAACGGCTTGATGACTTCTTGAACCACGATCTTGTTGATCTCCGAGCTAATCCAATTGAACTTCATCGTATCCGAGAATGCGCTGACGTCGACGAGGCCCGAGGCATCGCGGACAGCGTTGCCTGAAATGTAAGAGCCGGTACAGATAAGAATCTCCGGCGTCGTTTCGGGATCAGCCATGCTGACGCACAGCCCATCTTTGTTCAGCGAGACAATCCGGCCCTCGCCTTTGAGAAGATAAGCGTGGACCCGGCTCTGTCCCAGAGTCCGTCCTTTGCTGATCGCGGCAGGCATGTCCGTGTCGAACAGGTCGATCATCTGGTTGGCGTCGAGCGCTGTTCCCAATACGCCTTCCAGCCGCTGATCCCAGAAGTCACGCGCGTATTGAGCCGGGTCAAAACGCTGGGCCCGCTCCTCTGCCCGCTTGCTCTCCAGGCTGCGGAACTCCATGGAACTGCCCAGCAACAGCAGCAGCCCGAACAGGAATACGGCGTAGACGATGTATTTGCGTTTCATGGATTCGGCCACCTGACCGCTACTCTTCCCGCCCGTAGGCCGTGTACTTGTCGATATTCTCCTGGGTCACCAGCTCGACGGCAACGGGCACCTTCTGTGGAAAGTCCCGTTTGCCCTTGAGATACTGGTCGGCATATTCCGCCGCCGTTTGGGCCATCCTCTTCGGGAATTGCATTCCCGTCGCAACGATCTCGCCCGCCCTTATCGCATCGACGACGTCCTTGGCCCCGTCGAAGCCGAAGACCATCACGTCTTTGGCTTTACCCGCCGTCACGAGGGCCCGATAGGCTCCCATCGCCATCGCGTCGTTGCCACAGAAAACGGCGTTGATATCCGGGTGGGCCTGAAGAATGGAGTCCATGACCTCCATAGCCTTGGTCCGATCGAAGTCCGCGGTCTGCTGGGCCACCATCTTCAGATCGGGGTAGTTGTCCACGACGCTGTGAAAGCCGTCCGAGCGGTTGCGCGTGTTGTTGTCCCCCAGCAGACCGAGCAACTCGACATAGGTCCCCTTTTCGCCCAGTTTCTGAACGAAATACTCTCCGAGGGCGACGCACCCACTGAAGTTGTCGGAGAGGATCTGGCTGACCGCGACGTCGTTGGCTGAAATCTCCCGGTCCATGCAGAATGTGGGAATGCCGGCGTCTTTGGCCCGCTTGACGCTGGCGATGGAGCCCTCCGCATCCGTCGGATTGAAAAGGATGGCGGCATACTTCCCATCCACGATCGTGTCGAAATGGCTCGCTTCAACCACCGGGGAGTTCTGCGAGTCAAACACGTCCACGTCGTACCCAAGTTCCTCGGCCTTCGTCTTCGCCGCATCCTTGAGAACGACAAACCACGGATTGTTCAGCGTGGAGACGACCACGGCGATCCTCTTCTTCGCCTCCGGTGCCGGCACCTTGCTACACCCCCCGGCCAACATCGATACGAATGTCACCGTCACACCCAGGATGAACCATTTCTTAACCATACTTGGCTCCTTGCCGAGTCTCAACGAACGCCATTTTCCTATGACCGAGTAGGGGGTGACACCAACGGGCCCTCCGCCCTGCTCGCACCGCATCCATCTGATTGGCCGGCCCTTCTCTTGAGAATTGCTTCCAGCCACAGAGCTCTGCATGCCTGCCCGCGCAGAATCTGCATCACCTACACTCACCAGAAAGAACAGATTATCCGCGCCCGGCAAGAGAGGAATGCCAATTTGCGCCGAAAAGTTACCATTATGCGAATCGACCGCCATCCTTTCGAATCCTGGGGTCCTTCCGGCGGGTATACCTCTTCGCGGTGGCGAGATGGCGGGGTTCGGACGCTCGCAAAAGGTTCTTTTTTGCGTTTAACAACCCTGCGCGCAATGCGCGCTTTTGGGCCAGCGCCGGCGAGCCGCAAAACTGCCCTAAAAGCCCACCAAATGGCCCAAAATCCGCCGCCTCTACTGAAGGGTACACTGCCATAAGAGCCTCTTTAAAAAGGAGATACGAACTCCATGCCCCCTCGCCACAGCCGAGGTCCTCGCCCAGGGCCGGCGCCGTTGCCGACGACCCGTCCGGCACCTAATGCGCCCTTCGCTGAGGAAAAGTTGTCAAATCGTTGTAAATGGAGTGGTGCCCTCGCTCGCTTTGTGGGCCCCAAAACACATACAGACTTATGATGCTGGCCGAAGCGGAGCCGAAGCCGCGCCGACCGTGAAACAAATCCCCTCCTGGCGCCACTGTTGCGCGTTTCGCGGCTTGGATTGGTTCATTCCCCCCATCGGTTGCAGATCATGAGAAGTTATAAACGGAAGAGGGCCCACGACTCATCGAGTCGCAGGCCCATGGTGATAACGAGCCACCGGCTACAGCTTCCTACGCCTCAGGCGGTAGCCAGCGGCATCCAGGCCAGAGGTACCATTGGAATTCACTTTATTCAGGATACCATATCTTGGCATTCACGTCGATTGCGGGGACTACGTATTTTCTGTACCCACAATGGGTATGGTGACACCCAACGTGGCTCAGCGGAGGTTGAAGGAAGGAGGTGAACACGCCGGGGCAGTCTCATTTGCCAAGGTTCACCGATACATATCGGCGAATTGGGCAGTTGCAGAGCCCATCGCGGCCAAAAGACTTCCAATGGAAACAGCGACGACAGACCTCTTCACGGCAGAATAGGACTTGTCCCCCAGCCGCTCTGTCCACTGGCCTAATCTCCTGTAAGTCTCATTCGATACACAGGTGTCCTTTTTGACACCGTGTGTCACCCATCAGCTTTTGGAGTTGCTTTTCGTGAGATTTCATTGCAATCATCCTGCCATCCAAGTTGTGCTCTTCTGGCTGCCCTGGATATTATCGGCGACATAGCGGGCAATGTTAGGGAGCGACTGACGTCCCACGTGGAGCCTTATGCTGCAAGGGAGTATCGGGACCACCCTATGCCGCTATCACCGTATCAGGCTGGCAAACCGTCTGAAGACGCTCAACAGAAGACGGACTCTCCCAGAACGATGCCCTTCTTCGACAACGGTACGGCAGCCGCTTGAGAGGCACCGGACGTTGCCAATCCGTTGATATACTCCTCCACATTGGTGTACCCGTCGCCGTCCCGATCCTTGGCGCCGTCAGAAGCATCGTCGGGATCAAGGCCCCTGGCCTTTTCCCAGGCATCTGGCATACCGTCTTGGTCCGTATCGGTGGGCGCCGGGGCGGATTTCAGTTCCGGCCATCCGCCGACGTCCGTCTGGGAATCGATGATGCCGCTTTTCATATTCGGATCGACGAGATCGTGACCCGCCGCATACGTTCGGCCCGCATACGTTGCCGTTCCTTGGCGCACCTCTTCGACGATCCGCCGGTCGACTGCGTCCCGTTTCGGCAGCGAAGCTCCCACACTGTCCAGAACGGAGCGGTAGGCTTCTTCCGCCGTTTGCTGATTGATGGGCATGGATGCCCAGGGTTCGTCAAGCTTCAATCCAGCAATATAGGTACTGCCGCCGTGGGGTTGCACGCCGCCATCCCAGTTGTTCGCCGTAACGGCCGCGTTGCCACAGACCACGTTGTCGGCAACGTACCATCTTCCGAAGTCGTCGGCCCCGTTGCGCGACGAAGGACTGACGATGCGGCAGGTCACCTCGCCCGGCCTGGTGGCAGGCCCCGGCTTGTAATAGTTGGCAACCATGTTGATCGTGGACGAATCGAACCGTGCATTTCCCTGCTGCTGCTTTTCGCCGCCATAGGCGCTGTTGTAGCCCCAGTTGTAGATCACGTTGTTCCTGTAATCGGTGTATCCGCACCCGGACGCAAAGCGGGGATTGCGGCTGCTGTGGTGCGCCAACAAGTTGTGATGGTAGGTGCTATGGTTCGACCCCCATATGCCGCCAAATCCATGGGCGCCCTTAACGTGGTTGGAGTTATACAGGCTCTCCGACACCAGACACCATTGCACAGTCACATTCTCGCAATGGTAGATCGACATGGTCTCGTCGACGCTCCAACTCGCCGATACATGATCGAGGATGAGGTTCTTCTGGTACCTGCACGAAACGGCGTCTGCATCGACACCGGTCTCGTCTCCCAATCTCACCCTGATATACCTGATAATGACTTCGTCCGCACCGATCGAGAGAGGATACTTCCTGAGGCAGATACCATCTCCCGGGGCGGTCTGTCCGGCAATGGTGATGTAGGGATGCCTGATCTTCATCGAACTCTTCAGCGTGATCGTCCCCGACACGCGAAAGACCACAATCCGAGGACCTTCCACATCGACCGCCGCCCGCAAGCTACCCGGGCCAGAGTCATTCAGGTTGGTCACAGCGATCACCCTACCACCACGTCCGCCGAGCGTCACCGAACCATAGCCCTCCGCGCCCGGAAACGCCGGGACTTGCGGAATACCGGCTGCAAATGTGTTCGAAACCAGGGCGAGAACGCAGACCCAGGCAAGAAATGATCCTCTCTGTTTCTTCGCAATCATAATCTGCTCCTTTTCAGCTTTCCCCTATGGGCTCCCATTCCGGGAGCGCAAACCTGATCGAGCTATGGCATCACCGTCACGATCACACGCTGATAGCGCGTAAGCGCCGGCATGCCGGTATCTGTGACTTCACAGATGACGTGGATGGTCTTGCCCTCGCTGACATTGGTGGGGATGGTTAACATCGCCTGCTGATGGTCGGCATTTTGGATCGTGACAGTATCGTCACAGGTGTCCGCTTCCTGGTATTGCCACCAGCGGTAAGTCAAGGCGTCGCCGTCGGGGTCTGCGCTTCCTGTGGCGCTCAGTGACACTCTCTGTCCGGGGCGAGCTTTTAGATCCAGGGCATGGGCCAGCTTGACGACCGGCGGGTGGTTGGCCTGGTCATAGGGCTTCACGCACCAGTCCGCGCGCGCCGCGAAATCGTTTTGAAATGCGTCGATCCAGCGCCAGATCGGCTTGAGGTACGCCGTAAGTTTCTTGTCGTTTTGGATATTCTTTCGCAGGCGTTCCCGTCCCCAGGCCGTTGACGTGTACCACCGCCCCTCGGGATACTGATACCCCGGCTCCGGCACAGGATCGAGCCAGGTATTCTCGCGGACTTTCACGTAGCGCCCACCCCAACCGCCCCAATCGGGAGACTCCGCGTTGCGCAAGCCGGTCGGGATGACATGCAGGAAGGAGGGCGAATCGCCCTCCGACCGAAAACGCCCATCATCGTGTGCTTTGTACAAGGCGAGCAGAGGACCGTGGTTCCGCAGGAGATTCTGGTTCATCCATTCCGCGGAATAGTAACGCTTCATCTCCTGGGGTACGGCCCGCCTCTGATTGTCGTACGCGATGGCGATGAACTGGTCGGAAATGATGGTCGGGATGTCGTACTTTCCCCAATGCGGACGGATGTAGCTCTGGTAGGTGTTGTCCTGCTCCCAGATGAAGTAGAAGCGAATCTTCTTCGCGACTTCCGCCATCTTCTCCGGATGCTCTTCTTCGATGGTCTTCAGGGCCCGCGCAATCGTATTGGGACCGCCCCAGGCCTGGAGCCAGATGGGCCGCTCGTCCGATTCGTCCAGAAGCACCTTCACGATGTGCTGTGAACCGGCGGTAACCTCCTCCATCTCACCTTCGGCCTCCACATTTCCCAGCAGCGCTGCGTGCGCAGGTAGTCCGGTGTGGGATAGCCCGAGTCGTGCTTGACCAGATTCGGATAAACTTGGGCGTAAGCTTCCAGATAGGGATCGATCCAATCATCTCCGGCCCAGTTGTGGCCATGTGAGTGGTACTGGGAACTTGACGTGACGATCGCCTCCACATCCCATTCATTGGCATACAGCAGGAACCGCACCATCGAACACTCGTCGTCAATCTCTCCGTCCGACGTCGCAATCACCCGCGGCCTGCCATCCGTCGGCCCGCAGTCAGGTTTCGCCCGCAACACCTCGGAACAGGCGATGAGAGCGACGATAACTGTTAGAGCAAATAGCAGATTCTCTCTCATGAGTTCACCCCGAATTCGGTAGAAGATCAAAGACTATTGCACAGGTTCAAAGATGATTCTCCGGTAGCTGGTAAGGTGATGCGTTCCATTGTCGCTTACCTCGCATATCACATGAAAGGTCTTACCTCCGGAATTCTGCGGGACCGCTACCGTCGCCCGACTTGAACTGCTGTCTGAGATTATGATATCCCCAGTGTAAGTGCCCGGTCCGGAGATGATCCACCAGTTGAACGTCAGGGGATCGCCATCCGGGTCGTGCGATTCTGAAGCGTCGAGCTTGATCGTCGTGCCCGGCCGTGGCGCCAGCGTGATGATGCCCAGGCCTTCGTCGCCATTGACGGTAACGACCGGGTTCCGATTTCCAGCTCCGTCCTTGGCCCAGTCCATGCGGGCGGCAAAATTATTGAACGTGGCCTGATAGAAGTGATTTTCGAGCTTGTAGCAATTACCCTTTCCTGGATCTTGATAGTTGGTATACGCAAAGGTCTCATTGTCCGGCCCTTTGGCCCATTCGAAATATCCGCCCCAGCTCCCTTGCCTCGGACGGTCCGGATTATTGAGGCCGACAGGCATGATGTAGAGAAAGGCAGGCGTGTCGCCTTCAACGCCGTATCGGTATTTGGGATACATGCTGCCCAGGTGGCCATGCCCTTGGATATGGGTGGCATACTCCTCCCAATGGCTCTTTCCGGTACCATTCTGGAACTTCCACGCACATTCATCCCAGATAAAGAAGAGGTCTTTTTCGAACTCCTGGCGCATCCAATAGTGCAAGCTGGCGTCGAAGGGATCGCGGGATCCCCTGTCCTGATCGGTGATGGTGTAAATGCGAATCTTGCTCAGAAAGGCTTTCAGTTCCTCCTCGCTTCGCTTTTGCTGCACCCCCCAGATGGCCTGGGCGAGTGTGTTGCCACCTCCCCAAGCCTGTACCCATACGGGACGATCATCGCTTTCATCGGCAATTTGAATGATCAGCCTGCTTCCGGCCGAATCATTACCCTCACCAATGTGACTCTGCCCCCTGGTGGTGCTCCCCATCACGACGCGGGATCTCAGATAGTCCGGACTGGGCCAGTATCCGATTTTCTGTCGGGATTCGTCCGCCAGGAAGTCCGTTTGCCCAGCGCGTTTGAGCAGGTTCGGCAGGTCTTTCTCGTAGGCGTCAATCACCTTGTGGATCAGACCGAGACTGTCGGTACTCGCGTGCGAGTAGCTCCAGCCGGTGGTGGCGACCAGACCCTCGATTTCGAAGAGATCGGCATGAGCCAACAGCCGAATCATCGACTCCATGTCGTCGGGTTCATGAGTGGGCGGCGAAATGTCCGTCAGCACAATCATGCGCGGTTTGAGTGGAGCACCCGAGGCGGTGCCATACAGCACCAGGGACGACAGAACGCATAGGAACGCGTAATAGCGTCTTCTAATCATGATTCTCCCTTTAGGTCCATCTCAGTTCAATGCTCACTGTCGCTCTGTACTGTTGCCTCGGCTGCAATTTCCCCTTATCGGTGACTTACACACCAGTCTGCGCGTTCCTGGAATTCCTTCTGGAACTCCCTACGCCACCTGGAGATACTCGACTTGCCGGGTCCGTCAACGTAATGATTGGTATTGGGCCTGCGTTGGTATTGCCCGCCCCAACTGGGCTGGGTGGGATCTTCGGGGTTGTTAATCCCTCGATTTGCGCTGACCAGATACAGAAACGTGGGTGAATCCCCTTCGCACACCCCGGTGCATCCCATCCCTTCATGCGGATAAACTGCGCAGAGCGGTCCATGATTATGGCGAATGTTCTCGTTGATCCAGGCGCGGTTCGAAATCGGATCGCTACCACCGAACATGCCCTGGTAAGTCGTTCTCGATTCGATAATGAACAAGTCCGGGAATTCCTCCATCAGCCACCCGTGCGTAGCGTCCTGGTACGCAATCAGGAAGACGCGTAGCTTGCCGATAAAGGCCTTGAATTCGTCTTGGCTGCGCGCGTTCTTCACATCCCAAATGGCTTGGGCGACCTCGCGCGGGCCGCCCCAAACGCCGATCCATAGCGGCCGCGTATCAGGTTTGTCCACAGCTGCGATGATCGCATTAGAAGCCTCACTGTCCATGCCCTCGCCGATAATATCAGTGTACGGCTGTTTGTTGCGTCCCCATATGACGTTGACACCATGATTCTTCCCCTTCCCCTCGAACGTGACTGAACGCAGGTAGTCGGGGGTGGGATAGTCAGAATCATGTTCTTTCAAGTTCTCATACACCTTCTCGTATTGGTCAAGTACGTCCAGAATATTCCTCTTATGAGCTTCCATGGCAAACGTGCCTGCTGAAGCGATCAGTCCTTCGATGTCAAACTCGTTGGCATACAACAGGAAATGGACCATCGACTGCATATCGTCAGGATCGCTCTTCTGGGTGTTGGGCGCATCGCCACTCTTGACGACGCCTATCGGCGGAAAGTCCGTTGACATGACCACACGCAGTCTGCCGATGGTGGGCCCGGATTCTTGTTTCGCCTGCACCGCATTGGAACCGGCGCTGAGAGCGACGGCCGTCAGGAGAACATGCAACAAATGCGGTTCCATGGGTTCACCTCACCTTTCGAGATTATTCGCCTTCTCTTTTCGGCGTCTGGTTTCTAGCGACGCCGGTGACTGGCAGCGGAGCATGCGTTGGGCAAAGTCCCCCAGGAAGTCTTCGCGCCATTGGCTCACGGTCCTGGCGCCATGATGCGACCCTTCCGCCACGTCCGGAGACGGATCATCCGTCCACCAGTTGGGGAGCTTCGCTGACGGATGTTGTGCCATATCGGATGACGGGAGGTAAGCCGTGATCCCTCCGGTCTTGCCGTCGAGCCCAGGCACATTACTCTCAATCTTGAGACTATATCGTCTTGGGGCCTTCGAGCAGAAGCGAAACCGCATCGTTCCGTCGCCGGGTGCGTAGCCGGGCAACCTCTGATTCTCCACCGCGAGCACGGCCTCAGGCCGCTTCGGAATGTCGTTACCCATCGTCAACACGAGTTCCAGGACGCCAAACACCTCCATGTGATCATCCTTCGTAGTCATGCGATTGAAACGGCTACAGGGACGCTCCCAGGCCCGGACGAACTGCCCGCCCCACCCAGGCTGCGAGGGATCGCCGGGTGTGCCCTTGAGCAACCAGCCCACCGACGGTGTGTCGCCCATCTTGATATCACCCTTCTTGCTGACGAAGAAATCTGCCAGGGCGCCTTTGCCGGCAATGTACTTGGAAACGAATGTCTCATTGCCCCATTGGCCCGATTGATTGCCACCCGTAAACCAACCGCGATAGGTAGCGTTGGACTCGATGATCCACAATTTCGGATGCTGCGTTGCGATGTACTCAAACGCATCCGGGCCCCATTTCTTGTTTGGTCCGCCGATCCAGTACACCCGAAGCTTGGGAAGGATATCCGGTGCATCATGCAGTGCTTGGGCGAGATCTTCGATGCCACCCCAGATCAGGACATGGAGCGGACGTGGATCGTCGCGCTGCGCACCTGACGATCCACTGGGATCCTTCGGTCGAGCGTCGTACACCCGCGTAGGGAGCCCGCTCGGTCTCGCCTTGTTTGGTAATCGCACGTAATGCATCGGGCGCGGGGTATCGATCAGAATACGTCTTCAGATTGGAATAATCGGTCGCATAGCAATCGATAACCCGTAAAATGTGCTCCTTTCGGCCGGGACCGTAGGGTGACGAGACCAGCCCCTCAATATCGAGGCAATCCGCGTAAACGAGCAAGTGCACCATCGACTGAAAATCATCCGGATCGGTTCCTCCGATGTCCGTCGAGACGAGAACACGGTAACGATGACCGGCGAGGGCGCCAGCACGAGCGTCTCCTCTACTGTCGAGCCCGTTCAACTGCTGCGCTTCAGCGAATCCGGTTGTTACCGCCAGGATGCATGGCGTCAGGATGCACAGTTTGAGCGTGTTCCAGATTGTCATGTCAGTCTCTCCGCTCTGCTCCTCGTTGACTCACGTTCACATACTACGATTGACACGCCTCATTCTGGATTGGGGAACAGCCGCTCATTCAGCGGTATCCGGAATTGTCGGCTTCAAGTCTGCTGCCGCTCTCAGGCGATCTATGATACCATCCGCGCCACTATGGAGGCTCTCACCAAATGATCCGCTTAGGACCGAAGAGGTATTCCCGACTGAATTCCACAACCTGCGGTCAATTCTCGCACACGAGCAGAAGACCACAATGCCATTCTGCGTCTTTTACTTACCAATTTGCGTCTTCCTCTGGCGATTCTCCCTCACGTTGGGAGAAGTGGGAAGGTGACTCTCCTGATGTCAAGCCGCAGAATGTCAAGGGGCGAACTGTTCTCTATACTGCGCGGGACTGAGACCTCTGGCGTGGCGGAAATAGCGAGAGAAGTGGGCGCATCGGGAAAATCCAGTTTCCAGGCGATTTGCGAGATGGGCATCTGTGTCTCGGTCAGCATGGCGATCGCCAACTGGACTCGCACCTCCCGGGTTTTGTCGTGGACGCTGCATCCCAGCATATGACGAGATCATTTCCCCAAGCGGCGTCGGGAGACATTGGTGTGGGCGAGTGCGGAGACGCCCCCTGGGTACACCCTGGCAAATTGACGAATGGATCGCATAGTCGGCATTGCGCGAAGCCGCTGAAGGTAGCTTGGTTTGTTGAGCGGCAGAGTTGTTGGGCACCGAAACCGTTGTGGGCATGCGACCTTCGCGGGCGGTCTGGAGGCACTGGCTCGGACCTGTGAGGCTGCTCGGCTCGAACCCACGGAAAGCCCCGAAATCCGGGCCGTCCCAAGCAAGCCTTTCCTGGCCTGCTTTCGTGTTTCGCAAAATGGTAAGGGAAAGACGCAAAATGGCATTCATTATTGGCAATTGATTTCCGATGATCAATTTGTATGTGTGGGCGCACCGGCAATGACCAGTATCCACCCATTCGTAGGTCGAAGCGAACCCGGTAGTTGTGAGGCAAGAGCAATGCGGCGAAATCTGGGTTTCACACTGATAGAGTTGCTGGTTGTCATTTCCATCATTGCTCTTTTGATGGCCATCCTCATGCCGGCCCTGAGCAAAGCGAGAGACCAAGCCCGCACGATTGTATGCCGGTCGAACCTCAAGCAGTACGGCATCGCTCTGCGGATGTACCTGGACGAGAATGAGTTGCGTTTTCCGGACGCGAACACGTGGCTCAAGTCCGACAGTCATGCCTGGGTTCGTAAGGGCGAAACGCCGACCGGCGTGTTCTGGCCATATGTCAAAGACCTTGACGTCCACATGTGTCCGAAGTTCTCCCAGTGGGCCAAGGGTACCGACTGGGAGGATACGGCGGTCAGCTACGTGATGAACTCCTACGTGGGCAAGGGCGGTGAGATTTGGTCGAGCTGGCTGGGATCGGATGTCAAAGGCGTCTCAAAGGAGAGTCAGGTCTACAGTGCCGCTCGGGTGGTGGTTTTCACAGAGGAAAACACGTGGACGATCAAGGACTACAGCAATTATCCGTTTAACGACACCCATTTCACGGTTGGGAATCGGACGCGGCAGATTGACAATTTCGCCACGTTTCACAATACGCCAGGCGATCGGGACAAGGGCGGAGCCAACGTCGTGATGGTGGATGGTCACGTGGAGTTGCTGCGACGCGTGGAAGATCTGGACGAGGGGTTCCGTTTGTGCTGGCCGAAGAAGGAGTTGCCCTTCTGAAGCGGGGCCTTGGTGGACTGGCGCTTATGTTCTGCCCCGGTGGTCCAGAACACAGGAGAGATGGTATGAGAATGGCGCTATGGGCTGCTTTGATGGGCATGATCAGCGGGACCGGGCTGCTGTTGGCGGGGCCGGCCGGCTCACCCTCGCCGGTGGTTCGCGTGGGGGTAGATGAGGGAGAATCGCCTTGCCAACTCAGTGGCGGCATTCAGCGACTGGAGGAGGGGACACTCTCGTTTCCCGCCCAGCCTGCCGCAGACGGTTGGGGATGGGTGACGGTGGGCCGGGATAGCCAAGGCGCTCGATAGCTTGGAGGGCCTGGAGTCGTTCACGATTTGCGGTTGGCTGGCGCCCAGCTCTTTGCAAACTGGTTCCGGGGGCAATCGGATCGCCTTCAATCTCAACTACAACCGGTCCGGTTTCGATCTGGTGCATCTGGACGATGGTCGGATGCGGCTAGCGGTTAACGAGTGGCCGGACGGTGTCCGCAATGATTCGGCCCCCGGTAAGCTCAAGCCTGCCGAGTGGACATTCTTCGCCGTCACCTACGACGCTGCCCGGGAGAGGGACAACGTATGCTGGTACTTCGGTGCTCCCGGCTCACCGGTAAAACTCGACAGGAAGAGAGACTACGCGGCCGGACCGACCGGCTCCGACAGCGGTCCACTCACCATCGGCAACTACAATCAGACGATCCACCGACACGGCACGGATCGGCAGTTTCGGGGCTACCTGCACGGAATCCAGATCTTCGGCAGCCAGCGTGGAGCCGATGGAGCACTCGACCGGGAGACTATCCGACAGCTTCAGGCCGATGCAGCGACGCAACCGGACTTCACGATCAAACCCGAGAAGGCCCGTAGCACGCCACCCTTGCATTCGACAATCCAAACAGATCCAGCGGAATCGGGTGCCAGGGTTCCCGTGCCTGCGAGCGGTACGCGGCCGCGGGTCATTGCCACGACGGATGGCGAAATCGACGATCGCTGCTCGATGATCCGCTTTCTGCTGTACGCCAATGAGTGGGATATCGAGGGGATTATCCACAGCAGCTCCAAGTTCCACTGGAAAGGCGACGGTCAAGGAGTCCAACCACACAATTGGGCCGACGAGGTGTGGCTCGACCGTCAAATCGATCTGTACGAGCAGGTCTATCCGAAGCTTTCGCAGCACGCCGATGGCTTCCCGACGGCCGACGCCCTGCGCAAACTCGTCTACACCGGCAACGTGGCCAACGTCGGAGACATGAGCTGCGATACGCCCGGTTCCGACCGGATCGTCGAAGTCCTGCTGGACGACGAGCCCGGGCCGGTTTATTTGCAGGCCTGGGGCGGAACGAACACCATCGCCCGGGCCCTGTGGAAGATCCAGCACGAGCATCCCGACCAGATGGAGAAGGTGTCGCGCAAGGCGATCATCTACATCATCCTCGATCAGGACCAGACGTTTCGGGAGTATATCCAGCCGAACTGGCCGGATTTGCTGACTCTGGGGAGCTTCGGGCAATTTGCGACGATTGCCTACCGATGGGACCTGAAGATTCCGGAGGAGTTGCACGAGTACTTCGACCGCACATGGATGGAGCGGAACATCCTCCGCGATCACGGCCCTCTGTGCGCCATCTATGAGGCCCATCCCCAGAAGGGCTTCCGTTCCGAAGGCGATTCGCCGTCCTTTATGCATCAGATTGAAGTCGGCTTGCGGAGCCTGGAGCACCCCGGCTATGGCAGTTGGGGTGGGCGTTTCACCCGCGAGACACCCGGCAGCGCCGTATGGAAAGGGGCCCGGGACGGCGGCGACCTGGGCAAGCCGATATGGCGCTTTGCCCGAGCCTTTCAGAACGATTGGGCGGCGCGGGCGGACTGGTGTGTCCGGGACTACGAGCATGCGAATCACCCGCCGGAGGCACGCGTGGAGGGCCCGCTCGACCGAACCGTCCGCGCAAATGAGCGCGTGGAGTTCGAGCGCCAGGCCCTCAACAGATCCTGATGGAGATGCTCTGGGCTTCACGTGGTGGCAGTACACGGATGCAGATACCTGCGAAGCGGTGGCGGACCTATCGACGAAGCAGGATGGTTCTATCGCCAGTTTCGTGGTTCCGGACGAACCGGGCAAAACGATCCACATGATCCTGGAGGTTACCGACGGTGGAGACCCGCCCCTGACGCGATACCAACGGGTCGTCATTACGGTCGGAAATTGAGTGGGAGTGCTTCGTAGGAAAGCCGAGGATACCTAGCCGGTCAACCATAGATGAGACGTGAATAACATAGCATATCGGTTGCGCGGATGATGTGATGGGGACAGTGTTGCGATGGAGGGCTTGTCTTATGCGGAATTTGTTCCGATTTATCAACGCTGTGATTGAGATCGCCCGTGCGGCACCGCTCTACTTGTGGTGTTCCCCGTTCAACCGTTCGATTGTTTTTTCCAGCGTACCTTTGCACGATATTTGCCAGAACAGTGCAACCGACTGCTTTGAAAGGAGAAGGCAGATGAGAGATTTGCTGGCAATGTTGATCATCAGCATAAGTCTCACTCCATTCTTGACTGCCCGTGCAGACGATGTGATCTGGGACTTCGAGGGGGGCAACGACCATGGCTTTACTCTGACGAGCGTAAATCCTGCGACGCCCGCACCGGACGACCCCACCACGGCGGGTGATGAGGCACTCACGGGCGTCGGTGGGTCGGCGGGGCTGCCGGAAGCCGGTGTGGCGTGGTCCATCGGGCGTCCCGATCAATTCGATGGTATGAAGCCCGCCTTCCAAGAAGGTGACAAAGCAAGAGCCGACGGGACCATGGAGTACAATCAGGCCGGCACGAACCATCCCTTTACCTTTCCCATCAATGGCCGTGAACAGGAGAGCTATCTCAATACTTACAACCTCACACAGTATGGCGACCACGTCCACACAGGGGACAACGACCAGATCGCGAAGTCGCCGCTGGTTCTGTTGGGTGAAGGCGCCGTGCTGACCGTCTGGGCACAGGGTGGAGGTTCAGGCACGCATGCGCCGGAACTGGATCCCGATCCCGCGGCCGGATACACGACGGATTCCTCTGGCATTGCCGTACTCTCAGCAGACGATGGTACCCTGTTGGCCAGCGTTCTCACTGACGGCCATGGGACTCTGCGGGAGGACACCATCGATCTGTCCGCGTATGCCGGCCAGAAGGTGCGTATCGAAGTCGTCGATGCCTTTGACGGCAGTTGGGGCTGGCTGGCTGTCGACGAGATCCGCATCACCGATGCGGTCTCCTTGGGGGCAGCGCCGCAGCAGGCAACGAACCCGGACCCGCCGGATAAGGCGATAGACGTCCCGCTCGACGTGGTGCTCCACTGGACGGCGGGTGAGTACGCTCCCGAAGTTGAGGGGCATCAGGTGTATTTCGGCGAGAGCTTCGATGACGTAAACCAGGGGCTGGCCGGTGTTAGTCGGGCCGTCACCAGCGATCCTGTCTTCGATACAGCAGGCCTGTCAATTCCCCTGGAATTTCAAACCACCTACTACTGGCGGATTGACGAAGCCAACGATGTGACCGGCTGGGACAAGGGGCAGGTCTGGAGCTTCACCACTGAGCCCTATGCCTATCCGGTCGAGAACGTGATTGCGACGAGCAACGGGGTCTCCGACTTCGGTCCGCAGAAGACGGTCGACGGCTCCGGACTCAGCGAAGACGACCAGCATTCGATCGAGGCGTCCGACATGTGGCTGGCGACCGCGCCTGAAGACGAGGCGCTGTGGATTCAATATGAGTTTGAGGAGGTCCTAAAGCTGCACGAGCTACTCGTCTGGAACTACAATGTGATGTTCGAGCCGGTGCTGGGCTTCGGTGTGCAGGACGTCACGATCGAATATTCGACCGACGGTAGCGCATGGACGACGCTGGGTGAAACTCAGTTCCAGCAGGCGACGGCCCGCGCCGACTACGAGGCCAACACCGCGGTTGACCTGGGTGGCATAGCCGCCCGGTACGTGCGGATCACGGTCAATGGCAACTTCGGCGGCATGCCTCAGTACGGTCTGAGCGAGGTGCGGTTCCTCCAGATCCCCGTTCAAGCCAGAGAGCCTCAGCCGACCTCCGGGGCGACGGATGTGCCCGTGGATAGTATTCTACGTTGGCGAGCGGGTCGGGAGGCTGTGACGCACGAGGTCTTTATCGGCACGGATGAGCAGGCGGTGCTCGACGGCACAGCGTCCGTCGAGGCCGTGACTGAGAGCCAGGTTACACCTGATGCGCTGGAGTACGCACAGGTCTACTACTGGAAGGTCAATGAAGTCGGGGCCGAGAGCACCTGGGAAGGTCCGGTCTGGACCTTCTCGACAGCCGAATTCCAGGTGGTCGAGGACTTCGAGAGCTATAACGACAACATCGACGCCGGCACAACGATCTTCGACACTTGGATCGATGGCTGGACCAATGGGACGGGCTCCACGGTCGGCTACTTCGACGCCCCATTTGCAGAGAGGACCATCGTCCGCAATGGCCGCCAGGCCATGCCCCTGTTCTACGACAACACGGACATCGCCATGTCGGAGGCAACGTACAGCTTCCCAGCCGAGAACTGGACCGCCAATGGGATCAAAAGTCTGTCGCTGTGGTTCTACGGCGATCCAGACAATACGGGACAACTGTACATCAAGATCAACGGGACCAAGGTCGCCTATAACGGCGGGACGGCCGATATTCAGCGAGCCCAGTGGCAACCCTGGAATATCGACCTGTCGGCGATCGGCGTAAGTGTGGAAAATGTCACGGATCTAGCAATCGGTATCGAAGGTGCCGGCACCAAGGGCGTGCTCTACATCGATGACATCCGCCTGTATCCGAAGACGCCGGTAATGCTGGTCCCTGTGGAGCCAGCTCGGACAGGTCTGTTGGCCGAGTACTTGTTCGACGACGGCGCCAACGATACGTCCGGCAACGGTAACGATGGCACCTTCCTGGGTCAGGCCCACGTCGCCGATAGTCACCTGGTCCTCGATGGGACCGATGATGCGGTTTTCATCCCCCGTCTCGGCGGCGCCACGGCCACCCACGACCTGTGTACATACTCGATGTGGATGTATTCGTCCACGAAGCCGGAGGTTTCTGCGTTCATCGGCGGCATCAACTACGACAACTGGTCCGAAGGCGGCGGGATTCACTGCAAGGTCCGTGACGGTGTGGTCAATGTGGGAGTCTCCGGTGTGCCCGGCGGTGACCTCAACGGCACCACGATCATTGACGCCGACGAGTGGTTTCACGAGGGGCTGACTGTTACGCATGATGAAGTCACTCTGTACCTGAATGGCCAGGTAGAGGCCACCCGCAGTTTCACCGGTCCGGTGGACATGATCCTCGGGAGGGGCTGTATCGGGGCGTACCGCGACAACAACGATATCCAGCGCGAGCTCAAGGGCCAGATGGACGACGTGCGGATCTACAATCGCGCGGTAACGCCAGAAGAAATGCTGTGGCTGGCCGGCCGCCGCGAGCCGGCGCACAAACCGTTCTGAAAGGGATATGATTCTGGCATAGACGCAGGATCGAGCAACGCTGGGAAAGTGGCCAGGCGTGTCCATCCGATACGCTCCGATTTCACAAAGAGCTTCAGGATACGAGGAAGGTTGTGAGAGGACAAACCTTGGCGACAGATAGCCTGGTTCTCTTTCTTCAACCGTCCTCTGGAGCAATGGTCGTGCGTACGAACCGCCGACACACGGGGCCCCAAAACTGTACCCCCTGTGACCGGCCATTGTATGTTTGACCAGTTCGAGCAGTGCGGTGACGTCATGTTGATCGGCCGCCGTGGTGTGGGCGACGATGGGAAGGCCGTTGCCATCCGTCAACAGGTGGTGTTTCGACCCCAGTTTCCGCTGATCGACCGGGCTGGGGCCTGTTTTTCGCCCCCCCGACAGCGCGGATCGTGGCACTGTCGACGGCGCATTGTGTGAAGTCGATCTCGTCGGCGTTGCGCAGGCGATCCAAGAGGGTGTGGTGGATGGCGGTCCAGACACCGGCCTCCTGCCAATCGCGTAGACGTCGCCAACAGGTCATCCCGCAACCACAGTCCATCTCCTGGGGCAGCATTTCCCAGGGAATCCCGGAGGTCAGGACAAAGAGAATACCGGTGAGGCACTTGCGGTCCTCGATCGGCTTTCGTCCCGGATTCTTCTTCCGGCGTGGCTTGACCGGGATATGGGGTTCGATGCAGTTCCATAGTTCGTCGCTCAGCAGCGGCTTGGCCATGACAAGGTCTCCTAAAAGAGAAGTATCAAGTCAAACACTGCAAAGCTTAGGCTCATGGTGGCAGCTATTGTAACGTGCATGCCACCGTTATGTGCGTGCCGGCCGCTACTCGGCCTCGACCACCACCACGGTCTGGTAGATCGGCGAAGGTGAGCCAGCGGTGACCGGGAATCTTGGTGTCGCCCGATTCGAGGTAGTACTCGAAGTCGTCGGCCTGCGGGGGGATCACCGCCGAGTAAACGCGGCGCGCCTTGTGGTCCACGGGGATGTTCTGCCAAGCGCCGCGGCCTAACGGTCGGACCTTCAAGACCGGCGGTGCTTCGCCGGTGCCCAATGCGATCAGGCTCAGCTCCAGCGGTTGGCCTCTGTTTATCTGCGTCTCAGTACCGAGCACCCGGATCAGCGGCGCCCCGTCGTAAACGGTCGACGGGTTGGCGCTGTCGGGGATCGGCTTGCCCAGCCCCCGTTCGAGCAGCTTGTCCCACTTGAGCACGACCAGTTGGTGCCAGTTGAGGATCTCGAGGCTGACTATCTCACCTAAGTCGCTGGCGTTGGTCACCTTCTCCAGATGCAGCCGCATCATCTTTTCGAAGAGCCGCGCCATCTTCGTGCGGGCGGCCAGCGCCTGGGCGTACCAATCCTCACGCATGGAGAGCTCGAACTGGTGGCGGGCGACGGCGAACTCGCCCATCAGCCGCATCACCTGGAACGTCTTGAGGAAGTAATCGAAACGCTCCCGGTTCCCCCGCCCCGCAATCTTGGGCCGGAGGGCCTCGAGCTTCTCCACAAACGCGTAATCCTTTTTGGCCGTCTCCCAAGACTCCTCCTCGTTGGGACGGATCGCCGCGGGCGAGGCGCCGGCGGTCTCGCTCTCCGTATCCCAGACGTTGACGTTCGGCAGGCCGCCGGGTTTGTTGAGCCCGGCCTTGTCGAGGGAAGCGAAGATCGCCCCGGCTTCAGCACCCACCTCGGGGCCGAACTGCGTGATCGCCCACCGCTTGTAGTAATCCCCCCACCAGCTGTCCTTGGGCCCGGGGAGCGTGCGCTTGGGAGGCGCCGACGTCGTGCCGTAGGCCCAGGTCAGGTCGCGCATCGCGCCGGCGTTGGGGCTGAGGATCCGGGTCCGCCAGTGCTTGGCGATCAGGCCGTGGCCGCCCTTCTTCAGCGCGGCGTGGGCGTCGGACCAGATGCGGCCGATGTCCAGCTGCGGCTGAGCCAGGCCCCAGTCTTCTTCGAACCAGGTGCACGGCCATTTTTTGCGCGGCCGGCTGAGGTCTTCGAACGACTCGGCTTCGTCCCAGAGGCCCATGATCGGCGCCTCGTAGGGCAGGAGCTTGGGGTCGTCGAACTCGGCGGGGTTGTCGGCGCTGCCGATCTTCCAGCCGGCCATGGCGATCTGGAACGGGTTGCCCAGTTCCGCCAGCGCCTCACGCGCCAGAGCGATGTCCTTTTTGATCGCGGCAATCTGGGCCGGGGTCATGTCGTAGTACTGCCACACCTCCCAGGTCCAGAGCCAGTAGTAGTCCAGGTCGTGAGTCCGCATGATGCGGGTGAAGATCCCTTTGTAGATCTCCTTGACGACGTTGGGGTCTTTGGGGTCGAGCCCCTTCTCTTTCAGGTGCCACTGCAGCCTCGGCGGGATGCCGCGGACCCAGTCGGCTTTGACCTCGACGCCCTTCTTCTCGACGCCCATCGGCAACTCGGTGCCGACGGCGGTCTTGACGCCCAGCCGCTTAGCGTGGGCAAAGGCGTGCTTGAACATCACGCCGGTCTTATTGAAAGCCTCGTTGTACCCCTCCAGGTCGGTGTAGATCTGCTCACCCATCACGTCGGGGCCGTAGTCGTTGCGGTCGAAGATGTACCGGGCCGGAGAGCTGAACCGGTCGGTGTCGAGCTTCGCGGAGCCCCAGATCCGGTTAGGGCGCTTCGTGTGGGCAAAGTAGGCGGGGTAAGACCACTTCACGGTGCCGTCAGGGTTCACGTCTTCGGGCAGGCCGATCCAGACCGTCAGCTCCGGCCCCGTTGGGCCGAATTCTCTCACGCGTTCTTCGTAGGCCGAGTAGCGAGGGTAGGTCTTGAGGCCGATGAAGTTCATTCCCAGCTTCGGAAGCTGCGAGATCACCGACTTGTAGTCGCGTGTGTTCCAGAGGTCAGGACCCTGGAAGAAGTCATGGAAGGGCAGAATGCCACGCGTCTCAAAGAGTGGCCTCCCCACCTCGTCGAAGCCGGGCAAGGAGAGCTCGGCCCTGACGTCGGGGATCGCGTCGCCGGCGAGGTCGAAGCCGACGCCGATCCTCTCGGCGTAGCGGTAAGCGGCCAATAGCGTAGCGTCCGCATCGGCGCCGGAGACGACCAGGATGCTGCGACCATCCGCGGCGACCGACTTGAGGAGCGTCTGCCCTTCTGTGGGCTCGTACCCGATCGGGTTGCGCAACGACGCCAGCAGCGTGCTGCCGTTTGCTGCGACGACGATCAGGCCGCCGGAAGCGGGTAGCGACGCGACGGGTCTTACATTCAACAACTGGCCGCTGCGCAGGTAGACGTAGCGCCGCACTTCTTTAGCGGCCAGCAGCTCTTTGAGCGATCCGCCCGCCGGATAAACGATCGTGACCGTAGAAGCAGACACGGGTTCGACCTTCGCGTCGAAGACAGCCAAACCCAGCAGCAAAGTTAGCGAGAACAGCATGATCAATCGCTTCATTTCCCTTCCTTATTCAAGCCCCGGTTAAACACCTTGTTTCCGAACACGGAATACTGCGGTCACCTGGATAGCCGATTGAACCAATCAAATCAGATTATGGGCTTCACCGACCTGGATTCATAGGAGTTTTCAATGAACGGACGCCCTCCCCTACCCGCGTGCCAACATAAACCAAGGCATCCGACCTACTGTAACAGCTGCGTCAGGGCCGCTACAGTCGCCATGGTGGACGCATGGCCCGTGAGATCATACGGTTGGCCTCACCGTCGTCGAAGCGCTCTCTTTGCGGATCCCAATTCGATTCGCGGCCCAAGCGTAGGCATATATTCGCAATGTGGCCAATGCTTGTGGCTCGATGTGACTTCTCCGCAGAACAGATCGTCTCCTGTCTTGTCTTGATACAACGCAGGAAATTGGCAATATGCCCCTCCGGGTGAGCCCAACTGCTGGATGATGTTCGGCGTTGCTTAAGAATGTCACCCGGTTCGGCGGTTATCGCGTCAGTTGCATCGTCGACCTGAATCCAGCCATCGTCGCTGACGAAGCGGATGAAACGGTCTTCGAATTCCCCACGGGACAACAAGACTATCTTCCTGCCGTTGGCGTAAGTGCACGTGACCTCAGCGGACTTCGGAGCCTCGGCGAAGTTGTCCGGCACGAACTCGCCGGTCCCTTCATAATGGACGGGACCGGTATCGTCAGTGTCGAGGCCCCACTGCGCGATATCGGTGTAGTGACAGCCCATCGCAATGATTGTGCCCCCGCCGGTATCCCAGAAGGAGTTCCAGTTGTGGAAGCAGGTGGGGATGAAAGGATGCCACGGTGTTGGTCCGAGCCACATGTCGTAGTCGACGCCCTCCGGCACCGGAGCAGGGCTGTCGGTCTCAAGGACCGGGTTCTCCCAGTTCTGGGCGATGACCGTGTGAACCTTTCCGATCTGTCCACTGTGGACAACCTGGGTTTGAAATCTATAGGAACCGACGCTGCGTCTTTGGGGACCACACTGATAGACAGTTCCATAACGTTTCATAGTCTCGACGACCGCGCGACTTCTTCGATCGTCGGTGACATGGGCTTTTCCCTTTTGGCCCGGGCAGCCATGATAGAGATAGGAGTGCCAACGATCACCGGTGGCGATGAAGACGGCATCGACGTCGTCTCGGGCGAGAAGTTCGCGAAAGTCGCCGTATGTGGCGCAGTCGGTATTGCCGTAATGATCGTCCACTTGGGCTTTTCCGGCCAACAGACGATCCCGCCGAACGTCGCTCACCGTTACGAACTGGGCTTCTTTGAACGACTGGAAGTGCGGCATTACGCGGGTACATCATCCACCATGCCCTATGGTGGCCACGGTAATCCGTTCTGAGGCGGCAACCGAGCCATCCTTACCCAGAGCCGTGCCTGAAACGAAGAGCGGAACCGCCACAGCCCTTGCCCGTTGGATGAATTCTCTACGCGAGATTCCAGTGTCCATAATCCTATCGGCATCGTCAATGGTCGTATTTCAGGTCGCCTCCGGTGAGGCGGCGGAGATTCTTGAACCGTCTGTTCGGCGGAGTGAACTTCGGGAATTGTGCAAGGGTCTCGTCGTACAGTTTCTTGAGTTGTGCGACGATGTGAGGATTGCTGCTGCTGATATCGTGCTGTTCACCAGGGTCGGCTTCGATGTCGAAGAGCATCATTTCCCTGGGTTTGTCGCCGGTAACAAGGCCGGGGTATTGCTTCGGCGTTGCCTGCTCGAACTGAGCCAGCAGGGTAACGCCGTCGGGGCCTCTTGGGTCGGTCCACTCGCCTATCGGGGGCTTGTAGGTCTGGGGTTTGCGCACTTGTAGTTTCCACTTGCCCCGCCGGACAGACATGAGGTTCACACCGCCCATTTCGAAGATGGGGGGATGCGGCAGCGGGGCTTCGGATTCCAGAGCGGGCATAATGTTTATGCCATCGATCTTGCGGTCAGACGGGATCTCAACGTTCGCGGCCTTGAGGATCGTGGGAAAGAGGTCCACGGATGCGACGGGGGATATGTTGACTGTTCCCTGAGGTATCCTGCCGGGCCATTTTGCGATAAAGGGCACACGGTGACCGCCCTCCCAGCTCTTGGCCTTCTTGCCTCGGAGTCCACCGGTGTTGCCTCCATACGACAGGCCGTTGTCGGAGGTGAAAATGATCATGGTATTATCGTCGATTCCGAGGGCGCTGACCTTGTCGAGAAGACGTCCCACGTTGTGATCGAGTTCGCGAATTACATCGGCATAGAGATCGTCCGGTGTTTCAGGGGTGTAGAATCGTTCGGAGGCAGCGAGAGGCTTGTGGGGCATTGCATGGGGTAGATATAGAAAGAATGGCTTCTCGGCACCGGCGCATCGCGTGATGAAGTCGAGGGCTTTGTCAGTGTAGCGCTGCGTGATGGTGGGCTGGAAAACAGGGTACTCTACTACGGACTCGTTTTCGACGAGTTGGACCGGTCGCATGTCGTTGGAATAGAGAATTCCGTAGTAGTAATCGAATCCCTGAACGCGAGGCAGGTATTGCTCTGTGTGACCAAGATGCCATTTTCCGATGCAGCATGTTTCGTAGCCAGCGGGCTTGAGGGCTTCGGCGAGGGTGATTTCGGACGCGGGTAAGCATACTGAGCCCCTTAAGTAGTGAGACACCGTATAGGGTGACGGTTAGAATGGGTTGCCTGAGGCGGAAGGAGCCCGTAGGGCGACTGGAGCCGCAGGCAACCGCGACCTAAGGAGACGGTGTTTATGGCACGTGTATCGAAGTTCACCGATGAACAGAAACTGCAAGATTGCGTTGGATCTCCTGGGCGGCAAGCTCTCGCACGCCGAGGTCTGCCGCAAGTACGACATCAGCTCGACCTACGCCTACAAGCTCAAGGATCGGGCGTTCGAGCTGTTGCGGGAAGGCATCGGCCGCCCTGTGGGCCGGGGCGATGCCAAGACCGAGCAGCTCGCCAAACGGGTGACCGACCTGGAGCAGTTGGCCGGCGACCAGGCGTTGGCGATCCGGTATCTAAAAAAAACGCGCGGCCACGAGTAGAGGTCGCATCAGATGTATCACGAGCAAGAACTGAGCGTTCGCCGTGTGGCCCGCGCCTTTGCGGAACCGATTTCGACCGTCGGACGATGGCTCCAGCCGGAGGCAGCGCCGGCGTCCAAGTCACGACGACAACGTCCCGTCCGTGATGAGCCGACCCTGCGTCAGCAGGTCCAGACGTTGGCCGATCAGCCACGTCATCGGACGTTCGGCTACCGGCGGATTGGGGCCTTGCTGCGTCGAGACGGCGTGCAGGTCAACCACAAGACCGTTCGACGGATCATGAAGGACCTGGGGCTGTCACGGCCGAAGTTCGCGTACAAGCCTCAGCGGCCCAAACGCGTCGAGAAGATGCGGCCGACGCGTCCCAACCAGGGCTGGCAGATCGATATGACCAGTTTTGCCTTGAGTGACTTTACGCCCTTGTTCCTCGTGACGGTCGTGGATTGCTGTACGCGGGAGATCGTCGGCTGGACGCTGGAGCGACGCTGTCGGGCCGGCGAATGGACCGCCGCCGTGCGCACGGCGTTGGAATCACGCGGCTTGATGGACAAGGCCGCCTGTCAGGCATCGGGCCTGGTTCTGCGAAGCGACAATGGCTCCCAGCCGTGCTCGAAGAAGTTCGTCGAGTTCCTCAGCGCTCACGGCGTCCAAGGCCAGTATACCGGCTACGGCGCCCCGGACGACAATGCCTACGTCGAACGCCTGATGCGGACGATCAAGGAAGAAGAGATCTGGCCGAACCTGTGGGATACCCTCGGCGAGGCCCGCCAGGCGATCGAGGATTACGTGACGTACTACAACAACCAGCGTCCGCATTCGGCGTTGGACTACCAAACACCAAGCGAAGTCGCGGCCGCGTTCATCACCCGCGCCGCCGCATAAAACTGTCTTGCTCAAAGGGGCGCACTACGCTAAGTAAACAGTCCACCTCAATCTTCGTCGATCCGATGCACTATTCTTCATTCGTCTTTCTCTTCGGTAGATCTACTCCCTCGTTCATATGGGAAAACGGGAGGCAGTCACGATCGACGCGGCTTCTTCGGTTCCCAGTGGAAGCGTTCGCCGTCGATGATGAGTTTCAACTGATTGCGGGCCGGGCCAGGTTCGGCGAATGACTTTGGGCCGGCCGCCCGTAGCATTGCTTTGATTTGCGCGTATTTTTCATCGCCGGCCAGATTGTACCACTCGTGGGGGTCACGGCGCAGATCGTATAGCTCCTCCGTATCGTCCTGGTAGTGAATGTAGCGCCAATTGCTGTTGATAATCGCATACGCCCCCGGCACCATGCCGGGCAGCAGAACTTTGCGGTCTTTCGCCTGCGCCAGGGTCGGCCAGAACCGGCGCCAGTGAGACGCCGTCCAGACCCTCGACCTCCTCGAGCCGGCACAAATCGGCCAGGGTGGGATACATATCGATGAGACTGACCGTCGCATCGACCTTGGCCCCGCGACTGATCCCCGGCCCGGCCCAGATGAACGGCACGTTCGACGTCCGCTCCCAAAGGGTGTGCTTGCCCCAATCCATCTTCTCGCCGTGATGATAGCCGTGATCGCTCCATAACACGATGATGGTATTGCCGGCATTGGGCCCCTCGTCCAACGCCTTCATCAAGCGACCGAGCATCGCGTCGGCGTAGGAGACACACGCCAGATATCCGTGAATTGCATCCTCGACAGCCCCGATTTCCACGAGGCGCCGGTGGATCCGCCCCCTCGCGGTCTTGGCCTTGCGCACCGGTTTCGACAGATCCTCCAGATCGTCGGCCTTGTACGCCGGCGCCTTGATCTTGTCACGATCGTAAAGATCGAAGTACTTGGCCGGACAATAGTTCGGAAAGTGCGGCGTATAGAGGCCCACCCCGACGAAGAACGGCCGGTCGTGTTTTCTGCGGAGCAGGTTGCACGCCCACTCCGTGCGGATCGTGTCGGCCATCTTCTCCTCATCTTCATTGCGCACCTTGCCCCATTCGAGGAAGAACTTGTTGGCCGGTTCGCGGTCGGCGTTGTAGGCGCTGTTGGGATAAGGCTGCGGCAGGATCGAATCGTCAACGCTCCAGCTTCTGAGGTCCCAGCCCGCCTGCTTCTGCTCGGGCGTTCGGACGAAGAACTCGTCCCAACCTGCGCAGGTCCGCAAAACCGGCCGGATGATGAAACAGCTTGCCTGCTCCGTACGTGCGATAGCCACCCCGCTGAAACGTCACCTGCAAAGGCTGCAGCTCGGGCCGATGGTAAGCATAAACCTGGTTGGTGTAGCAACCCGTCCTCGTCGCATGCCAGCCAGTGAAGATTGCCGAACGCGAAGGCGCACAGAATACCCCTGCGGTGTGGGCATTGGTAAACGTGACACCGCGACGAGCCAGCATGTCCATATTGGGAGTCACCGCTTGCCCGTATCCCAGTGGGCCCACCCAGTCGCAGAGATCATCCAGGGCAAAGAACAACACGTTGGGTCTGCTCGGCGATGGGCGAGCCCCCGCCAGCAGCGACGCACCCCCAGCGACGGACAACGTCCCGATGCACAACCGGCTCAAGAACCTACGTCTCGACAAGCAACCAACAGTCATGACTACTCCTTGGCTCACCAATGACGCCAATACACCCGGATGCAGACAAACGAAGAACACGCGCAATCCTATCTCAACAGTCACCTCAAAATTAATAAGTCCTTTCACTGGCGACCGACAAGGAATGGGCGTCCAAGCCCAGCGGCACGCGTGGATGCCGGTGGATTGAGCACGGAACGTTCCCGCGGCGGCCAATCCAAGCGCGGACCTCGCAGCCAGGTTGAGAAAATCACGGCGGTGCAAGGGGGTTGCCATTAGGGAAGTCCGCGATGCGAGGTCCATTTCCACCGTGGCGTTCATGACATATCTCCAATTCTAGTGTGGTACCGGAATCTCACTGGTCAGGGGAATCTCACCTCTGAGCAGCTTGGCGGCCTGTCCGGCAAGGCGTAGATAGAAGTCGCTCGGAAGCCCGTCCAGCGTCAGGAATTCCGATCCGCCACCGGTGGGCGGGTTGTTTGAGCATTTGAAAATGGCGGTGCCTTCATCGACTTCGTCGAACATGGCGATACAGAGCATATTTGCGCCAGCCTCTTTGTTGGCAACAACCTGAGACCATAAGAACTGTCCATCGAGTCGTGGAATCGCGCCAAGTTTTGGCGCCCTTCAGATTGTGCCAACTGAAGCCTGGAAACACAACAGGCATATAGTCGATGTGACGCTCGCGGGCCCAGACAATATCCTGCTCCCAGTAGATTTCGGCGTGGCGCTGAACGCCCACCAGATCGCGAAAGCGTCCGACACTCCACGGACTCAGCACGTCAGCCATAAGCAGTACCTTGTGGAGTTCCGGATCCTGCAGCGCATCCCTGTCTTGCATGCGCCATCCCGTCGCAATTCCCAGCATCACACTGCATTGGTCTGCTTTGAACTTTGTGATCAGTTGTCTGCACTGTTCCAGACCAGGACGCCGCTTGATCTTGTCGTTGAACCCGACACCCCAGATGGCCACCAACGGCTTGCCCTTATGATGCTGATAGGCGGGATCTTCCGTGATATGCATCTTGTCTCGCAGCATGCGCCAGTCATCGAACACCTCGATGATGTTCTCGTCGCGCGTTCCCGTGAGGTCATACATAACAGCGTAAGTTCGCCCGTAGCGGTTGGCCCCCTCGCGTGAGCTGGATAATACCTTGTCCTTGTGGTACCGCTTGGTTTTGTCGTGGAGGCTATGGCTAAAGCGCTGCACGAAGGCGCCATCGATCCCATAGTCGGCCATCCACTTAAAGTGGCGGATAACAGTCTTACGGTTGTGCGAACTGAAGGTCTTGGCCGGGGTCCCGTCTGCATAGGTGAAGGCGGTGGTGTAGAGTTCGTCGTCTGCGTATTCAGACACATCGGGCCAAAGGTCGACGGTGATATTCCCGGGCCCAAACGGTTTCTTACGGTCCCTGGCCCAGTGCGTCCAGCCGAGATGGGCCCCGTCCCCTTCGCAGTTGAACCAGCCCTGATAACCGGTCATGACCTTACCGGTCAGCGTGCTCGGGTCTACGCCGGGGATGGACGGACCGTCGTACGGCCTTAGGACATCCTCCTTCGATTCCGCAACTGCTGTTTGCAGGATGGGGCAGCACGCAAGCGTGAGGAGCAGAAGAGTAGTTACGATTCTCATAGTGTTTCTGGGCTCAAGCTCTGTAAGACTATATCCTGAGGGCCATTAAAACTTGTTGGCGCCTGTCCGCGCAGCCAATCCTGGAAGCAGGTCTCCAATTCGGCCACCTTGACAGCGTAGACGTTTGACGAAGGGTTATCCGCCAGCAAATTCGTCAGCTCATGAGGATCATCATTCAAATTGTACAGGGCCTTCTTCAGTCTCTTGGCCTTGGGATCTGGGATCGGGCCGCATCAGCTTCCACCCGCCTTTCAAGACCATGTGCGACGGTTTGCTTTGCAGATCGCTGAGCCATTCCGTGACTACGTACGCGTCGTCTTCGTTGACGACACCCTCAATCAGTCCACGCAAAGAGTAGCCATCAGAAGGGCGAGGGGGCATTTCCAGATAATCCAGGATCGTTGCGAACAGGTTCATGTTGGACACCGGGGCCTTCACCTTCGTTCCCGGCCTAATTCTTCCGGGAAATCGGATCATCATCGGGACGTGAGACGATTCTTCATAGAAACAGAACTTGCCCCTCATGCCGTGGCTCCCCAGCATTTCACCGTGGTCACTGGTAAAAATCACCAGCGTATTGTCGGCCAGTCCCAGTTCGCCAAGTTTGTCCAATATCTGTCCAACCCAGTCGTCAACTTCTTTGACCAGCGCGTAGTATTCCGATATGAAATACTGAATCATCTTCGGATCGGAATACTTTTCATCGGTTCTCTTTCTAGCCTTCAGATAAGGCGAGTTGGTCATGTCGTCATCAATACTGACCGGAGGAACCATTTCTTCCGGGGGATACATGCGAGCATATTTCTCCGCAGCCAGATAAGGCGGATGCGGGTGATGGAACGAACACGTGATGCTGAAGGGTACGTTCTTTAGCCTTTCCAATGCTCGGATAGTCTTACCGGCTTCAAATGCAGCGACGTGGTATGCAGCGGGAATGGTGGTAACCCCGTGAATGTCCGATTGTCCGACTTTGATATCTGATTCCAGCCCCCTGTTCTTCAGGTCAAAACGCCGGTCGATCGGATCCGGTACATAGGGCCTCTCTGTCAGTGTATCCTTCAATTCCCCCTTCTTAAGCTCCCTGCTGGGATACAGCGGATCGAGGTAGTCGAGATAGGCGGTCTTCTTCCCGGGGCCCAGCTCGGTTTTGTGGATACCCGCCGCGGTGACCGGATTGTTGTAGACCCTCGCCCGGAAAACCGGCGCATGCCACTTGCCGTAGTACTCGCATTCGTACCCGTTTTCCCGCAGGATCTCGTCGTAGGTCTTCATCGGCATCAGGCCGGTGTCTTCCGGGACATAGGCCTGTTTGTTGGAGATCACCTTGGTGTTCGCCACCGTATGGCCCGTAAGCATCGATGCCCGGGCCGGAACACACACGGCACATTGTGTATGGGCGTTTTCGAACCAGACACCTTCTCGTGCAATCCGATCCATATGCGGCGTATGCAGTGTCTTATTGCCGGCGTAACTCAGCGCATCAAAACGCTGTTGGTCCGTCATCAAGAACAGCAGGTTAGGCTTGCGGTCTTTGCTTGCACGCTCACGCCATGCTTCAGAACAACCGGCTAGGCTCGGTGCCGTGATGGACAGCGCTGCCGCTCTTAAGAACTCTCTTCTGTTCTGCAAGTTCGTTTCCACCGATGTGCCTTTCTGGCATTTACCCTCGCGACTGATTCAACGTGCCTCCCAGTGGAAGGCATCTCCTTCGACGATCAGTTTCAGTTCTTTCTTAGGCGTGGCAGCCGGACTGAACTCCTTCGGGGCTGCCCTACGCATTTCCTCCATAATACTGCGATATTCCTCATTTCCGGCAAGATTGTACCATTCGTTCGGACCTTTTCAACGTCATAGAGTTCTTCGGCACCATCCTCGTAACCCTCCGTGCACAGTTGTGCCGAGCCGGGTTCACCATCCGCAGAGAACAGAAAATAACCCCCAATGTGCTGCGGGCTCTGGACCTCGACAATGGACGCAAAGCACGGCTGATAAAACAAAACGTTCCGCGAATCCTCCAAGGCTTCTTCAGTGAGTTTGCCGCCATGCAAGGGACTTACGGCGTATACGCGAAGTTCGTCTCCGGGGACAAGCAGTACCTAGCTTCATCTGCATGAGAGAACCTGAGTTGTCAACGGGCGGGCAAGTTCCTGTCTCCTCCACGTGATACGCTTGATCTGGATGTAGTCGCCCTCAGCGCCGGCGCTGACAGGATCGAGCCGTATCCCGGCAATGCTGCCCTTGTAGGTGGGACAGTCAGCCAGGTCAATCTCGTAGACGTGGTAGTTCCCGTCAGGCTTGAGTGCAAAAGCGACACTCCTTTCATCCGAGAAGTGCGGCTGACTGTATGTCTTCCAGAACAGCCGGGCGTCGGTCTGCCGTGTCACGCAGGCCGCGTGGATATACATGACAGGCACATCGGAAGCTTCCCAGAAGGCCGTCGGCCCGACGAGTTGCGGATCGTCGGCTTCGAGCTTCACGTGCAAGTGTCCTTGGATGGGCCAACCCGTATCGACGGCGTTGCGATACACCCAGTGCTGCCGGTCCTTTTCAAACCGGTAGTCCGGCAGCGTTTGCCGAGAGTGATTCTCGTAGACAAACCGGCGAATCTCATCCAGCGTTCCCGCGATCAAGGTGTACTCGTAGTCATACTGAATGTTGTGATCCAGGATTTCGTTCTGAATGGGTGAGATGTATCCAGTCGGTGCATCCTTGCTGCCTCCCCTGCCCGGCTTTCCGAAGAAGCCCCCTGTGAAAGAGTACGTGCCGGGCTTGAAGACGCCGAGACCTCGGTTGTCGTCGTTGACCAGGGCGGCCCAGTTCTCTGTGGCCAACCAGTTCTCCCAGGGAGAACCCTGGACATCTTCCAGGCGGGTCCATGTCTTCTTGAACTGAGACAGTTCGCCACCTGTGAAGGGCCGATCACCGACATAGCTCATCAGACGATACCAGGGACCGTTCGTATAGATCGCCGGCAGTTCCTGGCCACGGCCGGAATACTGTGTCTTGTCCGAACGATGGTTGTTGATGCGGCACCGTACGGCCACGGTGTTGTCATGCAGCCGGATCCAACTCTCGAAGGTGCATTCGCCTGGCTCGTTGTCAAGAGGCCACTGCATGGGGATGCACTTGACGTAGAGCGAGGTGCCGTCATTGCGATGCTCGGTGACCACGGAGCGGTTGCCCGCACAGTCGCCCGACTGGATCGGATTCCATCCCAATCCGGCCCAGGTCTTTGAGGGCTGCTTGCCGTTGGGTGCAAACGGCTGGGGGCCAGAATAGAACGACATCTGGATTTGCCGTCCCCAGTCGTGGCTATTGATCATGTTTACTCTGTTGCCGCTTTCGGCCAGGTAAGTGATGGAGCCACCGACCTTCAGATCGACTCCCAGCCGAATGATGCCGTTGTCGAGATAACTCATGTCCTCGGTCGGCGGCGCCGACTCGCTCACTTCCGCGCGGATGGCACACAAACCGATTGGCTGGACCGCGACCCACGATATGGCAGATAGCACCAAGTAATGCCAAAGTTTCATTTTCTCTCCTCGTTCTTCTCTATGGAATGCATGTCTACTCCCAGCGGAAGATCCCTACATCATAGGCCGGGACCTCTGCCACTATCGAGTAACCATCACTGTCTTTGGTGAACGGCAATTCACGACCCCGGAGCAGTTCAGTACACTTGCCGTAGTTGTCGGTGACATTCTCAACTTCAATCCGGCGTAGGGTACAAAAACTCATCCCAACATAAACTTGTGAGCCAAAGAGGGATATATATTATTTCATCATGGGTGTTGCGATGCGTTTGGGCCTGCTCACAGACGCAGTGACAGTAAAAGAGACTTTTCCTTGCAGCAAGCACGAATATCTTCTGCTACGAGCTCGATCGTCCGAGTCGTGCCCCCCTACTCACGCCGCTAATCCGTGGTACGACTTCAGCAATCCGCCCAAGCGTTGGATGCAAACAATTTCAGCCGTATCATCAATCGGATGTTTGGGCTCAATGATCCTGCCCAGCGATTGATGTATCCGTTCATGATGATAGTATTCACTATACTGCCCAAGCGCATACTCCAGTTGTGTCACGGACGACAGAATCAGATGATCCAAGCACTCAGATCTTACCGATTTGACATAGCGTTCAGCGTAGCAATTCAAGTCTGGAGTGCGGGCAGGTAGCTTCACTGGGTCTATGCCAAAGCTCTTCAAGGTCTCATGGAATCCCTCCGTGGTATACAGCGGATCTTGATCATGGATCAAATACCGTTTTCCATGGAGAAGACCATCCTCCACATCCGTGAGAATCTTCGCCACCTGTTTCATATACGCGCCATCCGGCTGAAGCTTGATCGGAGCGAAAAAGACCTTCCGGGTAGAAAGCTCGAGCACGAAGAATACGGTACAACGAATCAGCATTCGCCCTACTAGAAGTTCAATGGTGAAAAAGTCACAGGCGGCTAATACCTCCCAATGACCCTTGATAAATTCATTCCAGGTGGATTGGACGGTTAGGTCTGGCTCAGGATCATAACCGTTCTCGATCAAGATATTCCTTACACTGGACTTACTGATCTTGTAGCCCAGATAGATGATTTGATCCCTGATTTTCTGGTAGCCCCAGCGAGGATTCTCTTCCTTGGATCGAATGACCAGATTTACAGTCTCCTGGGTAATCTGGGGTCGGCCGGGCGACGTCCGGTTCTGAGAGCCATCATACTTTTGAGCTACGAGTTCCCGAAACCACCGCATGATCGTGTCCGGCGTAAACAGTTCTGTACAGTGCTCCAACATCTTTCGGCTGAGTCGCTTGGCCTTGGCCGCCACCCGCATCCGCTGGCTGTTGGTCAGCCGAATACGTTGGTCCTGTTTTACCTGATGCTCCACAAGGACTCGGACCTGTTCCCGGAGATAGTCAATGGCTTGGTAGAGTTCTCTGTCGATACAGTAAGCCAAAACGTGATCACTGAAAGGCATAATCTCTGTTTCATAGTCAGAACACGCTACGAAATCCTCATCCAACAGGCAATGACTTTCATCCATCACAACCCTATGTGAATGTTACAGAAGGAGTTACATGGAAACATTATTTGCACCGCACGGGATCGACAGTGCGAGAGGCACCAGGACGGTGTATCTGCGATACTACCTCTGGCCGGGTGTCTTGCCGAGCAGTTCATCGGCGAGTTCACCGGCATCGTAGACCTTCTGCAGGGCTTCAATGATGGCTTGGCAATTGACCGACACGGCGCGGGCCTGGACATCCGTGTAGACGAAATCAAGCACCAGGGATTGGATATTTCCGTCAAAGATGATACCAACGAACTGGCCCTGGCGATTGACTACGGGGCTGCCGGAATTGCCTCCGATGATATCCGCAGTGGAGACGAAGTTCAGCGGCGTATTCAGGTCCAACCGATCTTTCCTATCGAGCCATCGCTGCGTCAGATCGAACGGAGGTTGGTACTGATGCGCCGCGGCCCGCTCATACAGGCCGGCGAAAGTCGTCTGGAACGGGATCGATCGCCCATCTTCCTGATAACCCTTCACGGTGCCGAAAGCCAAACGCAGGGTGAAGGTCGCATCCGGATAGGGTGTGCTCTCCGAAAGTGCCAGGCGAGCCCGTGTGATCTTCGCATGGGCCTGCTGTCTGATCTCGTCCTGGGTCTCGACAACTTGGCGCACCGCCCGCGATGGCGGGTCAATCAGCCTGGCCAACTCGATCATCGGGTCGTGGGCTGCCCGTACTTCGGCCGGTGTGGCCGCGTACAGTTTCCTGCGAAGCTCTACATCTCGCAGCTTGGTGCCCGTGATTAACTCCTCGGCCCGGTTTCGCGGGGACTTACCCGCCAGCACCTTCTGCACCAACGGGTCCGTATATCCAAGCTGTTCGACCAGCCAGGTCAGAGAGTTGGCCAGCTTGAGTTGTTCGAAATCGTTGTAGATTGGCTCGGGCGAAAAGAGGTGAAACTCCAGTGATTCGAGGTTGGAGTCGCGGAATTCGCGCAGCCGCTCGCCATTGGGCTTACCTTTCTCCTCGACCGCCCGAAGTATGGTGCGAGCGATCTCGAACAGAGTGCTGTTGAAGCCGTTGGCGTTTTCGAGCAGCCGGTACTGGAGGGCGTTTCGGGCGATGATTTGCTGGGCCTCGCTGATGCGCTGCCAGGCGGGTAGAATCTCCTCGGCTTGAGCGGACCGTGCAACGGTCGCTCGCAACTGCTCCTCATCGGCCTGCTTTTTCTTCATAATCGCGGGATCGAGCAGGCCGGCGAACATGCCGTTACGAGCCTTTCGGCTGTTTTGCACGCCAAACAGAAGATCTCGTGCTCGCCGGGCGTTTTCTTCGTCTTCGGCGCTATAAACTGAGAGCATTACTTCCAGGTTATTGAGCCATTGCAGGGCGTACGGAAACGAGTGATCGCGAAGATAGTCCAGTTCAACCATCGTCAACTGGCGGCTGGTGTGCCCCGGGTTGCCTGAGACAAAAATCAATTCGCCGTCACTGACTCCGACGGTGCTCCACGTCAGATAGTCTTTCATCTTAGCGGGTTGGCCGTTCTCGTAGGCCCGGAACAGGCAGATGTCCAGGTCATAGCGAGGATACTCGAAATTGTCCGGATCGCCGCCAAAGAAGGCCGTCTGTTGCTCCGGCGCGAACACCAGGCGAACGTCGGTGTACTTCTTGTAGCGGTACAGTTGATACTTGCCGCCCTCGTACAGAGTAACCACATCACTGCGCAGTCCTGTCTTCTTGAGCGATTCCTTCTCGATCTCGGCCATAATCGCTCGCCGGGCCAGAAACGCTTCCTCGGGCGTCATATCATCTGTGATCGCCGCATTTACCCGGCCGGTAACGTCCTCAATGCTCATGAGCACATTCAATTCCAGGTCGAGGCACTGCTTTTCTTCGGCGCGGCTCCGCGCATGAAACCCGTCCCGAAGATAGTTGTGTTGCTCGTCGCTGAACTTCTGAAGCGCATCGGCGCCGACGTGATGGTTCGAGAGGATCAGACCGTCGGCCGATACGAACGACCCGGAGCCTCCGTTGTTGAACCGCACCGACGATTTCTGCAGGTGCTCCAGCCAGGCGTCCGTCGGGTCGAAGCCGTACCTTTCTTCTAACAGTTGACGAGGCGGATCGTTATAGAGCCACATGCCCTCGTCCGACATTGCAGGAACGCTGTTTACCATCACTACCACCGCCATCGTCAGAAGTTGCACCGTTGTCTTCATGGCAATGTCCTTTCTTGAACACTGTACGTGTCCGACTATACCTCGGAGCCCGCTGGAATTCCAGTGATAACAAATGCCGAGGTCTCACCAACACGTCCGTGGGAATCGCGTTACAGTCTGACAGCCGAAGGCTTTGTAGCTGTAATGGATCTCACCGTGCAGGTGGTTGCCCGACCAGCTACTCTCCGGTACACTTGCCTCTGGTCGTGACCGATGCCAATTTCCATCAAGGATTACCCGCGGGGGCTTGTTGTGGCAACAAAGGCAAAAAAAGATCTGGTCAACCGTATCGCCGAGAACACCCGGACGAGACAGCTTCTAGTCAAAGCCGTTGTCCAGCAGTTCTTTGACCAAGTGATCAGCGAACTTCGCAAAGGCAATCGCCTGGAGTTCCGTGACTTCGGCGTCTTTGAGACTAAGAGTACGCCTGCCAGAATGGCGCAAAATCCCAGGACCCTGGAGAAGGTCCGGGTACCAACTCGACGCCGAGTCGTATTCAAGCCGGGCAAGTCAATAAGGGACGGGCTGAACGGGCATGGCCAAGGCCCGGATTTGAGCTCCCCTGAATAGAGAGAAGAGCCATACACATACCTGCCTGTGCAAGGGGCAAAATATGACCAGGAGATGGAATCGCAGACAATTCCTCAAGACCACTGCCTCAGGGCTTATCGGCACTTATCTCAGCGCAGGCGTTCCCCGTGCCTGCGCCGGCCGTGCCAAGCCCCCAAATCTGGTCTTTGTCTTTCCTGACCAGATGCGGGGCCAAGCCTTGGCATTCATGAAAGAAGACCCGGTCCTCACTCCCAATCTGGACCGCTTTGCGACAGAGAGCCTGGTCCTCCCGAATGCCGTCAGCAACTACCCCGTGTGCAGTCCGTACCGGGCCATGCTAATGACCGGGAAGTACCCCCATGCAAACGGCGTGTTGAACAACTGCAACAGCGGCAGCGCCCCATACGACTGCCAACTACGTGGCGGGGACCGATGCTGGTCGGATGTGCTGAAAGACCGCGGCTACAGCCTCGGCTACATTGGGAAGTGGCACCTCGATGCCCCATATGAGCCGTATGTCAAGTGCGAGAACAACAGTGATCGCTTTGCCTGGAACGAATGGTGCCCACCTGATCGGCGGCACGGATTTGACTTCTGGTATGCCTACGGAACCTATGACTATCATTTCACCCCCATGTACTGGAACACGGACTCCACGCGTGACACTCCTGTGAAGGTCAAACAATGGGGCCCGGAACACGAAGCAGATAAGGCCATTGAGTACCTCCGTAACACCGGCGGCAAATACCGCGACCCAGGCAAGCCATTCGCGTTGGTGGTCGCGATGAATCCTCCTCATACACCATATAACCTGGTTCCTCAGAAGTACTTGGACCAGTATGAGGGCAAGACCTACCGAGACTTGATCAATAGGCCGAATGTGAACCTCGAAGGTGATACGCGCGGTGGAAAGCTGGCACGTAGTCAGATCAAGAATTACTTCGCCATGGTCACCGGCGTCGACGATCAGTTTGGGCGAATCTTGAATGCCCTGCGACAGGAAGGCTTGGAACAAGACACTATCGTCGTGTTTACCTCCGATCACGGAAATTGCCTCGGCTCGCATGAACAGCCAACCAAGAATGTTCATTACGAAGAGTCAATGCGCGTGCCGTTCCTGATTCGGTGGCCATCCAAGATCAAACCACGACGTGATCCTCTCCTTCTGTCCACTCCCGATATCTATCCAACCCTGCTGGACCTCATGGGCTTTGCCTTCGATGTCCCGGAAGGCGTCCAAGGTGTCAGCCATGCCGACCTCTTCACGACGGGAAGGGGCCGGCGGCCAACGTCTCAGTTGTACATGTGGGTCCCGGTAGGTCAGCCCGCATGGGGACGCCGCGGTATTCGAACGGAGCGCTATACGTTCGTCATCACGAAATCACCGAAAACGCCTGTAAGGACTGTCCTACACGATAACCGCAACGATCCCTATCAGTTGGAGAATGTCGCTGCGAACCGGCCCGAAATCGTCAAACAACTGACCGCAGAGCTTGAGCAATGGCTTCGGAGAAACGGCGATCCCTGGCTGCAGTCATAGCACACGAGTTCCGAAGGGTCGATGTGCGCCGTGAACCTCAGCCCAAGAACCTTACGCCGCCCCCACCGAGCGGCCGGTGGAGATGCCACGCACGCGGTGGCGGCGTCGATGGCCCTGCAGAATTCGCTCGGCATTGCGTACCGCTGCCGGCTCCGGTCTGGCCGCGAATCTCCTGGCGCGATCCGACGCATCGACAGTGGCTATTCTTGGGGCCGAAGCCCAGGGATTGGGTGTCACCGTCCCGATATGAGGTCATCTGATTGAGGAGCCATCAGGCAGTTTCGCTCGAACAACCGCAGTATGACGCAAATGCAACGCCCTGCAGCTTTGGAAATATGAGTTTGGCACACTCACCAAGATAGGAGAGGTTTATGACAACACGAGATGTGGTCAAGACAATGTTGATGCTTACCTCGATAATGACGGCAGCTTTCGCCTTGCCTGCTACTGGCAAAACGATTCCGATTCAGGCGCTCGATCCGGATGCCAATCCGCCTGCTATCTCGAAGCCGTTGAAGGTGTTTATCCTCGCCGGGCAGTCCAATATGCAGGGGCATGCGCATATCAGCACGTTTGACGCCATTGGCCTGGACCCCAAGACGGCCCCGATACTCGAGGAGATGCGGAATGCCGACGGCACGCCGCGTGTCTGCGAAAAGGTGTGGATCTCGTCGATTGGCTCGGCCGAAGACGAGCAGGTTGGCAAGTTAACTGCCGGCTTCGGCGCGAAGGTGGGAGGCCCCAAGATCGGCCCTGAATTCACGTTTGGGATCTATATGCAGAAACTGTTGGATGAACCGATCCTGATCATCAAGACTGCCTGGGGGGGCAAGAGCCTGCATACCGATTTCCGTCCGCCTGGCGCTGGACCGTACGAATTCAATGAGACGCAACTGGGGGGATTCAAGAAGCAGGGAAAGGACATTGAAGAGATCAAGGCGGAAAAGGTCGAGGCGACGGGCCGCTATTACCGGTTGATGATTGACCACGTGAACATGGTCCTGGCGGACATCAAACGGGTCTATCCGGACTACGATCCCAAGCAGGGCTATGAACTGGCTGGCTTTGTCTGGTTCCAGGGTTGGAATGACATGGTCGACCGCGGCACGTACCCCAATCGAGATGAACCGGGAGGCTACGATAATTACAGCAAACTGCTGGCACAGTTCATTCGTGACGTTCGCAAGGACCTGTCGGCACCGAAAATGCCCTTTGTGATCGGTGTAATGGGCGTCGGAGGTCCCGTCGAGAAGTATGCGCCAGAAGAGCAACGCTACAAGGGCATTCATCAAAACTTCCGCGACGCCATGGCCGCACCGGCCGCGCTGCCCGAGTTCAAAGGCAACGTCACAGCGGTCCTGACGGAAAAGTGCTGGGACATGGAGGTGGTCGACCTGAGACAGAGGGAGAAGCAGATCAAGCCGCGAGTGGATGAAATCAATAGCGGCGTAGAAGAAGGCAAGTTGACCCGTGAGCAAGGGAAGGCAGCCCTCGACAGACTCTATCGGGAAACGTTTACACAGCGTGAAATCGAGATTCTCAAGAACAGTACCTCCAACTTCAATTTTCATTACATGGGCTCTGCCAAAATCATGGCACAAATCGGCAAGGCCTTCGCCGAGGCGCTGGCGGAGATGCAAAGAAAGTGACTACCACAAGAGCCTCGACGGCGTTCTCTTGAGTGCCGTTTCTTGCAGCCTGTTCCGGACAGTTCCGAGAAGATAGTGACAGCCTCAAGTCACGATCGTGTGACATGTCCGAGAGATACGGAAAGGACTCTTTGTGCTAATTGGACGCGGCCGTTACGGTCACGACTCCATCGCTCGTTGGGACGATCGCGCTGATTGAACGTACAGGTCAGAAGTGTCTTGACGCCGAGTTCGGCCGTTTGAAAGCGGTCCTGCTCTCGATTAACAAGCACAATTTGCCTCAATCGCCTAAGGGGTACCGAATTCCTATCAGTCCGTCGTGCCTGGTTTCAATTCGTAGTGCAAGGTCCTGTCTCCTGCTGGGTCGTCGAACATGGCGGGATCCAACTCGCTTTCAGACGGAGTTTCGCCTACTCCCACCGTGCCAATTGGATGCCTGCCTCCGATGAGGTAGTTCTGGATGGCGAACCGCACCGATGGCACCATGCCTGCGGGATCCAGGATCGCCAATGCCAGGATGTATTCACTCTTTGGCAGATCTTGGGGAAGCAAGAAGTCGCCCGAAACCTTGTACGTTGCAGTCGCGATGTCGTACTGTTTGGTCTCTTTGTTCCACTGATCGCCAGGCAGCCAGGTGCGAATATCCACGTTTGTGAAAGTCTCCTTCCATACAACTTCCCTGGATTCACGATCCAGCAGGCTGACCTCGACCGGCCAGTTGTAATAGAAGGGAGCAGAACCCGTGTTCCGCACCCAGAAGGTCACATTGAATGTCCTGCCCGGCTCCGCTATGCCATCGTATCGTATTTCGTCGATCACGAATCGATAGCCAAAGGCCTTCTGCACTTCCTCGGCTCCCGCCCGAACCAGCGGGTCAGAAGGATCATAGTTCGCCACCCATCCGAGGTCGTTTCCGTGCAGCCATCGAATCGTGTCAATCAACCATTCTCGATGCACTGCATCGCGGAGTGTGTCGTTTGGGTTGTCGCCAGGTTGTTCTTGATAGCGTCCCCAGTTGTAGGCGCATTCGCCATCCATCGGGCAGACTTTCCAACGCCCTGTCTCAGCATTGAGTTTCGCAATTCCCTCGCCGTGGTTTCCCACCTGCTGGATGTGCCCCCAGGAATCCCAGTAAATGCCGAACTGGTAGTCGGTGAACTCCCATGGATGCCGGACAGTTACTTTCTTATTTCTGAACGCCTGAGTAAACGCGTCACCGAGCAGTTTCTGCATATCCGCGTCTGGCGACGGGTGATGGTGTTCTCCCCAGTAGCCAATGATCCCCAATTGCACCCAGGCCACACGAGGATCATTGTCCCAGCACTCGCCCAGCCGCTGAATCAGGCGCCGGACGCGGTGTTTGAACTGATCACTGCGGTAGTCACCGACCTGCATATCAGCAGGCCAGTATTCGTTTCCTTCCTTTTCGTCCCAGTCAAGGTAGACGCGCGGGATGACTTTGATGTTGTACTTTTGAACATCTTTCCATCGCTCGTTGCAGACACGCAGGATCCTTTCGACACCATCGCTCTCGCTGTTTTCAAGCTCATTCCACCTGAGATAGCATCGGCCGAGACTGGCGTATTCGTGCGTAAGAGCTCGCGCATTTACATCAGGTCGGAATCCTCTCAGTGGATTCCTCAACGCTCCTTGATACTCCTGGGGCCAGACCACCATTTGATTGCTGTCGGCCCCTGTCGCGAATACACAACACCCCAGTAAGACGATGACACATAGAAGTCGGATGTCCCGAACGAACATAGGTAAGTCCAATCTCTCAATCAGTTCTATCAGATCAATTCCTCACGAGCCAAATGCTCGTACAGCTTTGATTCCAGTCGCTGGACAAGCACCGGGTCGTTCTGGACATAGACGTCAAGGATGTTCAGGCAAACAATCTTCGCAGGGTTCTGGCTGTATCCCTCCACCATCTCAGTCACCATACTTGGCTCCATGACGAAGATCCTGTCAGCCAGATCAGCCATTTCCTTTGTGACTGGTCGATTGGCTCCTCGTGATACACCGGCTGAGCTGGCCACTATATCCAAGTTATGGTCTCTGGCAATCTTCGTACACACCGCTTCTGCAGTCGGACTCCGGTCCATATTCGCATAGCATACAAACAGGTAATGCAGTGTCTCCGGCATCATCTTCCTTTACAATCGCTGCTGGTGTTCTCTGCCGCAGCATTTCTTGTACTTCCTACCACTGCCGCTCCGTCCACCCATTGGGCAAAAGCGGCGGGATCGAGGTTCGCGCCGCCGCTGGGCTGGAAGACGGGAATGTCAGCAGCCCACACGCGTGCCGAGATAAGCAGCAAGGCCGTCAGCATGGCCATGTATTTCATGTCGCCGTTCTCCATGACTGGACATCAAGTGCCGATCGAAAGGTCGTTGTGACTCGAGGATGGCAGGCATCCTATTCGAAGACGAGTTGTCCCCAGTTTTTGGGTTCCATCTTCAGCTCAAAGACCTCATCGGCAATGATGCCGGTGGCCTGGTTGTTCCAGTAGGTGCGTAAAACAGTATCCGTGCCGGCACGGTCGCCGTGGGTGGCACCTATGTCGCCTGTGAGTTTCAGACCGGGCGACGTATTCAGTCCGATGGAGGCCTGCGGAATGGCGGCTTCAACAGTGTAGCGATTGTTTGCCGCATCAACCCGAACCTTGATCCTCACATCCGTGAGCACCGCAACGCTTTGCATCTCATAGCCATCACGGACCACGCCGGAGAAGAATTTCCGCGGCTGCTGTTCGTTTGCGATCCGGCGATAGACCACCGCAGTTGGCTTCCCCTGGAAGTTACCGATCGACAGCCGCAAGTCGCCGAGCACCGCCTGACCGCGTTTGGGATCGGCATTGGGATCCGTGCCGATCTGGAAGTCGACCGTGTCGCCCCTGGCATACATTGCAGCCGGATCGTCGGCCCCGTTGATCCAGGGCGTGTCGTCGCTGACCTGCCAGCCCAGATAGAGATTCGTTTCGTCGCAGGCAAGAGCCGCATCGATACGGCCTGCCCGATTGTTCTCAAAGGTCAGTACGTCGGACGCGGCAAAATCTCTGCGCAAGTCACCGGTGAAGCTGACCGACTGGGTCCTCACAGTGGTCTGGCGCGTACCCACGCTGGCCTGCAGCAGCTTTTCGCGGTACGCATTGGCCAGGGCAAGGTCACTTTCTTTGACCTCCAGCGAGCCACCCTTGAGCATCCTGACCGTATCGAGTCCAACCACCTTGATGTTGATGTAGGCCGTCTTGCCGGCCTGAACGATACAACTGGCCGTCCCGGGTGACGATCATCGATCCGCCGAAGTCTTCGCTACCCATGCCGGGCGGGCACGTGTCCATGATCGCACCGGAGGTCGCTTTTTCCGGCCAGCGGATATTGAGCGGGTCGCCCTCAAAGAGCCTGCCCAGGTAATAGCCTTCGCCCGTTAGTATGTGCCACTCACCTTTGTCAGTCCCGATGACAAAGATGTCCCCGATTGGCTCGGGCAGTTTGCCGGTACCCACGATGTCATAGGCGCCGCGGATCATCCCCGTCTGAGGGGGAGGCGCATTATGACCGCCATGGACACCCACGTAGTTATTGGGATAGGTCCATTTCAGCTTGCCGCTTGGAATATCGTAGCACACAAAATCACTGTGGTTCTCTCCATAATGCCCGTTGTATACGATCAGCTTACCGTCCTGAGAGCCGCAGCCCCGTTGGGATCCCATGCCGCCGCGACGGAGGATATCGTCCGGGACAGGCATCTTCTTCGCCCTGGCCAGGTTGTAAAGGGGTGCGCCGCAAGCTGTCCAGCCGGTGGGCTCGATGCGGTAGACTCCACCGTAGAAGATCATGCTCTGCGTCATGGACATGTACCAGCCCGAGAGCCAACCGCCCAGATCGATGCTGTACTGCCGCACCTCTTCGGGCTGCTCCTGCTGATCGTCGTTTGCATCCGACCAGATTCGAGCACCGCTAATGTGACCAGTCGCTCCACCTTGATCGTTCTTCTTGTCGCTGATCGCTTCGAAACGGGTGCGGAGTACGTATTGTCCCGGACCCACGCGTTCATAGATCGATACTGGACTGTATTCGTGGATCCACCCTTCGGCCACAGCCACGTAGAGGCGACCCTGGGGGCCTTGACCAAAACGACTGTTACTCATGGCACCCCGGTGAAAGAGGCCCACGCACCGCGCTCTACCTGTTTCAGAATCGAGCCGCCATTCACAGCCGCTGCCCACCATCACCAGGGGATCTTCGGGTGAAATCGAGCCGCCGAGCGCACCGTATGCGGTGGGCCCGAAGAATTCCTTCACGAACGAACCGTTCTTGCTGTTCCAGCAGGAAAACCGCTTCGGTCGATCGTCCTGTTCAGCCACCCAGAGCGTACCACGTTTGTCCACTCGCAAACCGTTGATGGCGTACAAACAGTCCTGCTCCCACGGCCCCAGGCTGCGACCGCCCCACTTGCCGATGGTGCCCATGAGCGTGCCATCCGGAGCAAAGACCCGGACCTGATGGTCGGGGGCAAGCAGACCGACATAGATAGTGCCATCCTGGCCAATAGCCAGCCCCCGGGCGTTCTTCAGTCCGAGGACGACTGGCTCTTGCGTGCCATCATCCCTCAACCGCAACACCTGCCTGCCCGCGGAGAGCACGTAGATCGAGCCGTCCCGTGCCGCTTCCAGGTCACCCGGTTCTGCGACGCTGATGGTCTTGAGTTCGTCGCCGGTCTGGGCATCCAGAATGCGTATCCCCGCGTCCTGACTCAGATAGAGCTTGCCGTCTGCCACATCCAGACCGGCCAGACCAGGGCCAATGGGAAGAACGGCCGTATCCTTGCCTTTCCAGGTGCTATACGCGCCCTTGTTCGCATCAAGGCGATAGATAACATCTTCGTGGCCATCGTTGACATAGACCACACCACCTCCCACGGCGAGGTGGCTGGCACCGCCAAAGCCACCGTGCTTGTGCCGCCATTTGACGTTCCCATCCAGGTCCGTACAGACCACGGCCTGACCGGCTTCCGAGCCGTTCCACCCCAGGAACATCTGCTCTCCGTCGGTGGTCACGGCACTGGGCATCCCATGGTCGCCTCCCCAGTTGCCGCCGGGCGAGTCAAAAGGCGTTTTGCCACCGTTGTCGGCCCAGCCGACCATGCGCAGGCCGAGACCACTGTGATAGATGGCCTCCCAGGTGTAGTGGCCGGCGGCAACCACCTCGCCCGGTTTGAGATGGCTCATATTGGTCAGCCCATCCCAGAGAATCTCGTGCTTGCCGCGAGTCATGAACCGGGCAGTGAGCAGTTGGCGTACGACCTGGCCGTCGCTATTCTTGATATTCAACGACACAAACCCGTCCTGGGGCAGGTCGAGATTGATCCTGGCAAAACCGTCCATCTTCGTGTCTCGGTAAAGCCCTTGCCAGTTGATGAACGGCACACCGTCCTTCATCGCGACCTCGAATTCGCGTCGGTCGGCCAGACGTAGCTTCTGGGGTTCCACGTGGCCTCGAGCCTCGAAAGTCGCGAAGCCCCAGCACTTGTCAGCCGTAAAGGTAAACACCCGATCCGGCGTGACGCCGGGGCGAAAGATGTCCTTCATGGTGATACGGAAGTTGCTGCTGGTATTGAAATTCGCCTCGACTGAGAAGTTGATGCGATGACCAGGCTTAGGCGTAAAGTCATCAGCAATAAGCGTCTTCCAGGGCAGGCTCATCTCCTGCACATAACCCCTGGTCTGTCCCGAGCCCGTAGCATTCTCCAGAAAGGCCTGCTTCGCCCCCCTGGTCTTCGCATCCTTGAGCTTTTCGTGGTTCCCTTTGGGAAAGTCCAGGTCGATGATGTCCTTGCCGTCACGGTCACGCCAGGCCGTGACCCAACAGATTGGCAAAGGGTCACCACGCTGGGGATCGGCGATGATGCGCAGTTGAAGGGAGTCACCGTCCCAGCCAAAGCTGCCAGCGATGGACCCGGAATTACTCATGGGGGTCTCATCAATCCAGCGCGCCAGGACGTAGAGGTTGTCAGCATCGTACAGCGTGTGGATCCATACACCCATCTTGTCTCGCAGGTTTTCCACGTCGCTGCACACAAACACACCACCGGAGAGATCCCAGTCATCCGTCTTGCCGTCGACAACCATCTTACCTGGCGTAGGCAGAATACGGGTATTAAGGTTCTCCGTCTCTGTGGCGTTTGCGTCAGCAATCCAACTGCCCGCCAGGAGCAGACATACAGCCAGGGTTGTTCTTGTGTTTATATGCATGGTGTTACACTCTCACGGTTTCAAGGACAAGAAGTGTGTTTTCAGACCACGAGAGTAATGTACCTCCCGACTCCAAGCAACTCAAGGTAGAACACAAGTCACGAGCTGTCATGGCAGCCCTGTGCTTGTCACGGATAAGGCAAAGTCAATGTGGACATGCGCCCAGAAGGTCAGTCCGAAGACAATCTTCGCCCAGGCGCGTGGATATTGGCGTCTGTCGCCAGGAGTGTCACGGAACCGTTGGATGCCTAGCCGGGCAAAGCCTGTTCGATATGCAAGGGCTTGCCTTCGACCTCAAGGATGATGACCGTATCGATGCTGTCGGGGGCCTGGACGGGGACACTGATCGTCACGCCGTCGGGCGTCGACACCGTTTTCAGTTCTCGGCCATCGGCCAAGAGCTTGGCGTCGCCCACTGTATTGCGCAGGCCGGGGACGAGCAGCTTGCCATCCGTGGGCCAGTCGAAGACGTGCAGATAGAGCGTGGTGCCGGAGGCAGTCTCTTTCTTCGTGCAACGGCCCCACGTCAGTTTCGTGAACGGGCTGGCGGTCGTGGCGTAGATCGATTCGCTGTTGACCTTCATCCACTTGCCGATCTCAGCCAGCCGCTCGATGCTGGCCGACGGGAACTCGCCTTCGGAGGTCGGACCGATGTTCAGGAGGTAGTTACCGCCTTTGCTCGAGCAATCGACGAGGTTGCGAATCAGCATCTGGGCAGACTTCCAGTGATGGTCGTTCTTGTTGTAGCCCCAATGGTCGTTCATCGTCATGCACGATTCCCAATCGACGCCAGGGCCGAAGCCGGTGGCGGGAATCTGCTGTTCGGGCGTGCCGTAGTCGCCGACGCGCTCTTTGCCGGCGTCCATCCCTTCCATGCCGGAGCGGGCCTTGCCGACGCGATTGTTGACGATGATCTGTGGCTGCAGGGAACGGACGTAGTTGTAGAGATCCACGCCGCGTTCGTGCGTCCACGGCTTCTCCCACTCGCCATCGAACCACAGGATGCCGATGGGGCCATAGCGGGTGAGCAGTTCTTTGAGCTGGCCTTTCATATAGGCGGTATAGCGGTCCATATCGGGCGGCGTGGACGGAGCCTTATCGTTCCACGCGCGGCGTGGCCCCAGTCGGGGTGGTGCCAGTCCATGATAGAATGGTAGAAACACATCTTGATGCCGGCGTCCTGGCAGGCATCGGCCAGTTCCTTGAGCGGGTCGCGCTGGAACGGCGTGCTCTTGATGCACCAGTCTGTCAAGTCGGAGCGGAACATGCCAAAGCCATCGTGGTGCTTGCTGGTAATGACGATGTACTTCATCCCGGCGTCCTTGGCCATCTTGACCCACGCCTTGGCGTCGAACTTCACCGGGTTGAATTGCTGGGCATACTTTTCGTATTGGGAGACTGGCATCTTGGTCTGTTCCAGGAACCACTCGGCGTAGTTGGTCTTGCCCTGCCACTCGCCCGCCGGGACGGAATAGACCCCCCAGTGCAGGAACATCCCAAAGCGAGCCTCGCGAAACCACTTCATCCGGGCGTCATGCTGCTCAGGTGTCTCGGCCACTTGTTTGGGAGCCTCTGCCGAGGATGCCGATACGGCAAGCATGATATTCAGAATCGTCGAAGCAGCGACAGCGAATGTCGTTCTTCTATGAGAACCTGGGCTGATCATGAGGAAACCTCCATTGAACCGACTCTTCCATTTGACGGTGACCAACTACACTGCCAGCCTTTTCGAGTACCAGTATGACGCCGGAACCTGGAATTTCCAAGCCCCTTGCGAAAAGTCTATCCGGACCGCACCGGGCTTACCCCGCCACAGGGCTCACAGAAACAATGTGGGTTGCAGCGATGAGGACCATGTGGGCGATGAGCCGCGCATGGTCGGCAAAGTCTCCCATCCTCTTCACGACGTGGGTATCACGGTCTGTGCAATCCTCCGCAGCCTGGAACACTGGGCCCGGTCGTTCCGCAACGAATCATTGTCTCGTCAACCAGCCACGGCTCACGAGAAAGTTGTCGATTTCGAGTATTGCCTGCTGGACGAATCGATCGGGGCCATACTTGAACACGCTGAACGCATGGTCCGCCCCTTCGAATACGATCAGCTTGCTAGGACGATCCAGTTCGATCATTCTTTCATGGAATGCAAGTGAATGCGCGTATGTCGACACACTGATCGACGTTTCCGTGGATCAGCAGTGTGGGCGGAGTCCGCTGGGAAACATGTTGCAGAGGCGAAAGTGCCATCGCCTTCTCACCCAGGCTGTCGCCCCATTTCGTGCTCAAGTCGGTGATCGGATTCAGCAGCACCAGAAGATTGGGTACAGCAGAATAGGACAGATCGTCTTCAGGATGGTTGAACTTATCGATGGTCGCCACCGCAGCGGCCAAGTGCCCTCCGGCGGACTCACCCACCACGGCAACCTTCTCTGGATCGACACCTAATTCGTTCGCATGCTGGCGAAGGTAACGAATCGCCGATTTGCAGTCGGCCAGACAGTCGTCGACATCCACGGTCTTGGTTCTCAAGCGGTACTGCACGCTGGCGGCCACCAAACCGCGTCCGGCGAAGTATCGACACTGGGGAAACCACTGATCGGGGTCTCCGTTCGACCAGCCACCGCCATGAATGAAGACGATGGCCGGCCGGTGGTCACCAGGACGCCACTGTTTGGGACAGACCATATAGAGTCGCAACTGCTCGTACAGCCGACTGGGAAGTTGCCGCCGCCAATAGATGCGCCAGATGTGGGGCAGCTCCCTCGTTGTCGGTGTGTCTTCCCACAACTGATCCAGTCGGATATCGGAAGCCTCCATGGCTTCGCCGGCTGGCAAATCGCGCAAGATTGTTGTCAGGACGATGATCCCCAAAACCAGGGCTACAATCATTCGATTCATTCTCTTGTCCAGTCTTTCCAGGTCCCGGAGGGGCTCTTGTTCCAGTCGTCCGTAGAGTACGGTGTGATCTGTTTGACGGTTCCGTCGGCGTAGAGGACATTGACCTTGCCACGATGCCCGCAGTAGTGACTGTCGACCAGCCAATAGTGCGTGCCGACGCAATCCATCAGCAGCCAGGTATCCGACGGGAGATCCGAAAGCCTCCGCCCGTTGATCTTTTCATTCCAGGCATAATCGAGACCCAGTTGCTGCAATTCCGGGCTGCACGTGGGACAGACGAGCAGTTCGGCCGCCTTGGCACCGAGAAGCACGCGGAGGCTGTCGGCACTGCGCGACGGGAAACGCGGAAAGAATGCGGCCTCGGGCAAATGGCCGTTCGTGGAATCGTACTCCTTCAAAAGTGCATACAGCTTCTCCAGGTGCTCCTGACACTGCTCCTGGGATTCGATGCTGTCGATATTCGTCGGGTAAATGCAGTAAGGGGATTCCGAGACGAGCAGTTTCAGAGCCTCGACGTCGTGGAACATCGGCGATACGGTCTCCGATGGTGCCGCTTTCCATGGCTTCGGTTGCCAGGCCGGACAATCGCCTTCGTTCCGCTCATCGCCGATGGCGTCGCCTCGCTTGCCGTCGGGCCCGCTGCACCAGTTCTCGTTGACCACGGTGCAGGTCCCCTGGTCGTCGATTGGCTCGTCGACGTGGTCGAATTCGTTGCGCAGGATGAACGTCTTGCGTACCGATTCGTCTACCGTGATCCCCATGTAGGTGGAGGCGAAGAAGTTGTCCCAGACGATCGTGTGCGAGGTTCCCGCGCGGCCGGAACCGCCGCCTATGCTGACACCGGCTGTGGCGTGTGGCTTGACCCAATTGAAGCCCGTGCGATACGTGTGGGGCTGGCGGATGCGGTTGCCGGTGACGAAATTCCCGAAGTTCGGGTAGCCCCGGTGCGCGTTGTTGGCCTTGGCGCCGGGTGTCCCCAGCCACAGGGCGCTGCCGTCCATCCAGTTGTTGACGAACATGTTGTAATAGGCGGGGAAGAACCGGCTGAGGTCGGTGGCAATTCCCTTCTCATCGACCTTGCTGCCATCTTCACCCCACAGATCCATCCCCTTGGCGTGGTCGTCGCGGTGCATTTCCACCAGATTGGCCACACAATCGAGCCAGAGAGACAGCCGGCCCGGCGTATTGTTCAGGTTGGCGAAGAACGCATTCTCGACGAACATGGGCGAAACCACGTATTCCGTTGTGTCATCGGGTTGCACATTCCAGGGATGCTCGACCGTCAGCGTATCGCTGGTATTGCCGATGACCCGGCGGTACTGGCCGAAGCCCCGTCCGGAGATGATCAAGACCGCCGAATCACGGTGAAAGTCCGGCTTCCAATTCTGCCGCCCGTCCGTCAGCGAACTGCCGGAACCTCCGGTGGCGAAACCGACCGTTTTGGAGTTCACGACGCCACCATGGACCAAGTATAGTTCTTCGGCGTTCTCCCATGTACTGCGAAAAGCCTGATGGATCTCGTTGTAGCGTATGTAGTTGTGCCATCCCATGCCGAGGCACATTCGCCCAGGCGTATCGGTCAGCCTGTTGTCGTCGATCAGGCTCTGTGAGAACTTCCCGCTGAGTGTCACCACGTCGCTCGTGCCACCGCCGTGGAAGACATTGTCGATGATATCTGTTCGTACCGATTTCCTGCAATTGACGGATCCGAAGATCTCGCTACTGAATAGTTTGACGCGATGTGATACCGGGCCGGCATAGAAGGCTGCTTTGTACAAGGGCCGGCGCGAACGGGGGTCTTCATCATTCGCTCGCAGACAACAGTCCACGAGCGTCACGTTGTGCACGTGCCCGCCGCTGGGGAATTCGATCTCTTGCGGTACGGCGTCGATCAGGGCATACCCACCCTGGCCCTTCCACGTGGCTCCTTGGATCGTCAACGATTCGATGCCGGTCCGGTCGTGCAACCGTACAACGGCCGTAGGAGGCGACGTCGGTAGATTCCAGACCTGGCGTGATGCCTGCGAAGGATCGCCAAATCCCTGCAAGATGCAGCTTTCCCTGTTGGCGCCCCGAAGTGTGACATCGGAAGGAACGAAGATCGTCTCATCGGTGAGGTAGGTTCCCGGTGGGAAGAATACGATACCGCCTCCCGCTTCGCGAGCCAACTTGACGGCCTCGCAAATTGCCGTGCGGTCGTTGGCCAGGCCGTCTCCCTGGGCGCCGAACCGTCGGATGTCGAAAACGCGTTCTGGCTGCGGAGCCGCGACAATATCCAGGTCACCGGCTTTTTGCCAGCCCCAGACACCACCGTTTGAGTTGTGTACGTAAACGCTGTATTGCCCAAGCTGGATGTCCGGGGGGATCTCGAAGTACACCAACCGCTCGTCCGTAGTCCGCTGCGACCGAGGCTCGACGATGGAACGAGCAAAGATCGTCTTCTGTTGGCCTTGCAAGGCCACTGTGACATGGGCGTATTTAGGCCGCAATCCAAAACCGAAGACATAGACCAACGCTCCCGGTGTTGCCTCGGACTCACTGACCCAGAACGGCTTGGCGATATTGAACAGCAAGGGCTTGGAGAAACCTTCACTGGTCCGCGTCCATAACACCGATCCATCGAGGCGCGCAACAATGATCTGCGATTCTACATCGAGGCTGTTCGTCCGCTTCGCCCCTTCAGGCGGCTTTGCCGGCAGGGGCGGAAGTTCACGTTCAATGTCTCTCAATGCGTCTTTAATTTCGGCTTCGTCAGATTTCGGCGCCCATGTCCACACTTCCGTGGTGGTTGGATCAAACCCTTCCCCTGTGATGATCTTGGGGCTATTGCCGGGAAAATAGGGGAAGACATTCGCAATCTCGGGGGGCTTCGCGCCGGCACAGACGGCAAAGAATCCCAGCAAAATAAGAGACATCGACATGAAGAAACCTATTGGTGGTCTGAGCGAGAGCCCATCGGGACCACCAATCCATCTGTGACGGTTGTTGAAACGTCTATGGCTTTCGCTCCGTTTCGTACAAGTCACCATATATCTCCTTTTCCTTTCATGGCGTTTCTGTGCTGTGGTTCTTTCTCCATCTGCGACCTGTCATAATCTGTGAGCCTTACCGCCTCTGGATGTCACCCAGGTCGCGAGATCCACACTGTCGTACCAAAATATCTCAGCAACATGCCAGACTTTCGTAGTATACACATTCCTGAAGGTCGAATGCCATCACCCAATCCAGGGGTTTCTACAGTGACCCTCCGTACGGCCGCTGGACACGCGAGCCGCTTTGGCCAGGCTGCACGCACAGAATCCGAAATCTCCCGACGTTGCATGATCGACTCCTTTCGATCGAGTTCGCAGTGGCTGACCTGCCCTACGGATGGTGGGCGCGGGGCGAGCTTGATAGACTGGGCTGCCGTAGATATGAAAGGGATTTGCTATGGCAGACAAGAGTACACGATCAGAAACGCTACAGTGAGGAGTTCCGGCTCCAGGCCGCCAAGCTCATCGTCGAGGGTGGCTATACCTATCATCACGCCGCGGAGCAGTTGGGCGTCAGCGACTGGGCCCTGCGGTGCTGGGTCAAGGCCTTCCGGGCCTCCGGCCACCTTCCGCACCGAGTGGATCGACACGGGTTATGCCACGGAAGAACGAGCACGCATGGAGGTATTCAAATACATCGAAACGTTCTATAATCCGATCCGACGACACAGTGCTCTGGGCTATCTCAGCCCGGCCGAATACGAACGCCGCCATGAAGCAGGACAGTTATCCATGGACGAGGCGGCCTGGCAAAAGCGGTTCCCGCGCCCACCGTCCGTAGGGCAGGTCAGATTGCCCAGAGTTCATCTCTGTGGCCGAAACGTGTATCTGACCGATGCCGTGAAACAGTGGCTTGAAGAGCGCGTCACCTATGGTCATTAGTCGCCCATTCTGCTACAATCACACTTGGACCAACCCAAGCCGGTTGCCAGCATCGGAAAGGAGGTGAGCATGCCAGAGCTGGTAAGGCTTAGGATGCGGCCCTCGCGTGATAACAAGTCTTTCCGATACATGCTGGACTTCGTTGACGAAGACGGCAAGAGACGGCAGGTCTCGTTAGGTCACACGGACAAGCGCAAAGCCCAGATGCAAAGGCGGCAAAAGGAATTGGAGTTGCGAACGGGCATCTCCGACCGTCGTCCCATGAAGCTGAGCGTTTTCTTGGAAGACTGCCTCAGACGAACCCAAGGCCAAGTTCGGCCCAGCACGCTTCGCGAGAACAGAATGGTCATGATGACCGATTTCATCAAGTGCATGGGTGACATCGACATTCGCCAAGTCCAGCACCAACACGGCGAGCGGTTCATTCGTGCGCGTCTGGACAAGGGCAACTCCCCTGCTACCGTGGCCAAGAAGATCAGGCACTTGAAGCGGCTGTTTCAACTCGCTGTGGATCGGGACCAACTGGACATCAACCCGTTACGCCGACTCAAGCAACCCAAGTCTCCGAAAGCGCAAAGTGCGCGTGCTTTCCGACGAGGATTGTCGTCGCCTGATTCTTGCGGCTGAGCAGTACGAGGAGGAAAGCCGTCACTGCCTGCCGTGGGGCCTCCTGATTCGCGTGGCACTCTGTACTGCCATGCGACGGGGCGAGTTGTTGAACACCACTTGGTGGGATATCGACTTCGAGAATATGACCATTGACGTAGCCCCCAAGAAGGACACTTCGCACACGTGGGAATGGCATATTAAGGACACGGACCGCCGGACCCTACCGCTAACCCCCGAAGTGGTCAGATCGCTCGCTGAGCATCAAGACGGACAGCCTACAGGCTATCCCTATGTGTTCATCCCGGCGGATCGATACGACCACATTCAGGCCCAGCGCAAGGCGGGCAAGTGGAAGCTCGAACACGGCGCGTGCCCGGTCAACAATTTCACGCGCCGATTTCGAAGCGTGCTGGCCTTGGCCGGAATTGACAACCGGGAGTTTCACGATCTTCGGCGTACGTGTCTGAGTGAATGGCTTGCTAATGGGCTCAAGGAATTCGACGTGATGAACTTGGCGGGCCATGCCTGCTTCGAGACCACTCGAAGCTTCTACTTGTCGGTTCGGCGGGATTTGATCGACTGCGCGAGAGTCGTTTCCGAGGAGATCGCGAAGAGCGTCGTTTTATTGGGCGCTGTTCACCCCCTCTGAATGTCACTCAATGCAAAAGGCTTCCAAAGATAAGTCTCTGGAAGCCTTCAACTTACATCAACGCGCCCGGCAGGACTCGAACCTGCAACCTTCGGATTCGAAGTCCGCGACTCTATCCAATTGAGCTACGGGCGCAGCAACCGAAGTCGGGGTACTATACCGGTCAAACCGATGAGCGTCAACTTTTTTTGGAGTGGTCCGTAGCCGCGTTTCGATCGGGATGATGGGGGCCCATCTGTGATGGCTTCAGAAGCCGGTGGAACAGCTTGATAGGAATTCGCCTGGAAAGAGGCGTGAATAAGGTCTGGCTTCGCTTCGTGCGAGTCACGGCAGATCGAGCAACGTCGTCAGACTGCTCGCCTGGCCCACCGAGCCCAGAACATCGATGGAACTGACAGCGGACGATACGGGTTTGTTCGGGTCGACAGGCCGCGAAGCGCCGGCCAACTCCGCAAGGACCTCCCTCTGGCGTTCGGACAGGTCAGGTCTGATTCGGACCACGTGCTCGGCGACGCGTCTCTCCAGCGCGTTGTGGGCTTCCGTCAGATCGCGGATTTTCGCCAGGAGATCATCGTCGCTGACGGAGGCGTCTTCGAAGCTCGCGAGCAGGTCGGCGTACGCCGAACGCACGCGTTCGGCCAGAAGCTCGCTGTCGGCCGTGAAATCCGGATCGCGTTCTTGCGAGAACGTGACTTGCTCATCGGTCAGGTCGAGTCTCTCCGCAAACGGGCCCCGGGCATCATCACGTCCCCCTCGGTATTGACGGCCGCGTCCACGTCCTTGCCCGCCCTGGCCGCGCCCGCCACCATAGCCACGTCCTTGCCATTGCGTATCGGATCGGCCGCCCCGCCAACGATACCGTCTTCGCATCTGATGCTGAAGCGAATTGCCGCAAGAGGCCATCAGGCGCTGTCTTTGCCGGAGAGGGAGATTGTCGCGAAGCTCCGTCAAATGCCCCCCCACCGCGTCCATCAGAGCCGTATGGGATGCGATGACGCGGTCGACCTGAGCCAAAACCTCCTGCTCGGTCGCACCAGGATCTCTCAGAAGATTCGAGAGCCGGCTCTTGGCCGAGGCGACGACATCCATAAGGCCCTGTGCCTGCTCTTCGAAACGCCTGTCGGACTGCCTGACCCGCGCCGGCGCATCCTCAAGCCAGCCTTGGGACGTTCCAGCGAACCGGTCATGTCGTCTCGCGGCGATGAGGCGGCCGGTCACGAAAGCGGTCGTCCCCGTTGCGAATACGACCACAAGCAGCAGGATTGTATAGCGGCGATTCATTTCATCCACCTTCCACGGTCGATGTGTCCTCGTCGAGAACAAGCGGCGAGAAGCTCTCCCCGGCCTCAAGGCCCAGAACAGATAAATACGACGGTGGCTCCAGGGAAGCGGTCGTTCGGTTCGGTCCGATGCTCCAGCGGCCTGCCGTATAGCCAATCAAGGCCGCCACACCCACCGAAGCAGCGACCCGCAACAGAACCGCCGGCTGGATCAGGCGAATCGTCCGGAGAGGTCTCGGACGCTCAACCGTCCGAACGTTCGCGACCTCCACGCCTTCAAGTGGCGAGACTTCCCAAGCCCCCAGCAGATCCCAGGTCGTTCCTAGCTCCTCGAATTTCGCCTGGCAATCGGCGCAGCTTCCGAGGTGGCCCCGGACCAGCTTTTCGCGTTCAGGCTCCAGCCGGTTTCCGACCAATTCGATCAACTCGATGTCTTTAACATGCTCCATAACACTGCCTCATAGCTTTGAACGTTGCCCGCCGGCTCTATCCTGCGGCGTCAGCGGGCAAAATCCTGGTATTTCAGCAAACTTTCTTTGAGATTGGCGTAGGCCCGGACCAGCAGCGATTCGACCGCCGACCGGCTCCACCCGGTCACCTCGCAAATCTCAGGATGGCTAAGCCCTTCGTAGCGGTGGAGAACGACCGCAGTCCGCTGCCTGTCGGGCAGCCGGCCAATTGCTTTTTGCACCAGTTCGGCTAATTCACTCTTCTCGACCGTTACACTCGCTGGCGATTCCTGGGGCTCGACTTCGATCGCCTCCAACGACGCCGGAGCGTTGCGTCTCTTCCGTTGCTGGTCGATGCTGAGATTGTAGGCGATGCGATACAGCCAGGTGGTGAATTTCGCCTGTGGGGTGTACTTGCTCGCCGCTTCGCGCACCCTGAGGAACGTCTCCTGGGCGACGTCCTCAGCCTGGTGCCAATCGCCCAGCAAGCGATAGGCCAGTGAGACGACCCGGCTTTGATGCCGTGACGCGAGTTCGCCCAGCGAGGCCATGTCGCCCTGGCTGAGACGCGCCATCAATTCTACGTCACTGGCTTGGTTAGCACTCATATAGACCATCCTACCGAGAGGTGTCGATGCATACAAGCGGCTCGCCATTCTTTGCAGGCCCGGAAATAGCACCGTCTAGAAACTTTGGAATTTGTGGGCAATCGACCGCAGGTGATCAAGACCGTCTGACGTTCAAGGGTTGAACGTTGGCAGTTCCGGAACGATGTTCAAGAAATGGAACCAGAAAGAGCAAAAGGACTTCGTATAAAAGGGAAACAAAGATGAAGACAACGAAAGCACTCGTGATGGTAACACTGACCGCCATTCTGGCCACTTCTGCTTACGCCGCCGGTCCGGCCCAAGGTCCCGGGCAGGGTCCGGGAACGACGCCGGCTGTGGAGCCGTTGACACAAGCGGAAATCGACAACATTCTATATATGCGTGAGGAGGAGAAACTGTCGCGTGACGTGTATCTGGCCATGTCGGAGATATATGACTGCCCGATCTTCGCCAACATCAGCGTATCCGAGCAAAGACACATGGACGCCGTCGGCTTGTTGATCACGAAGTACGGCCTTGAGGACCCGGTCAGCAGCGACGTGGCCGGCGCATTCACGAATGGGGATCTCGGCACCCTGTACTATGAACTCATCGACCAAGGGGCGATCTCTTTGCTGGATGCCTTGGAAGTCGGCAAGACCATCGAGGAGTTGGACATCGCCGATCTGAACGATGCTTTGGCGGTGACCGAGGCCGGCGATGTCGAGTGGGTCCTCACGAACCTGCTTCGCGGTTCGACCAATCACCTCAGTGCCTTCAACCAACTCATCGCCAACGGTGGGGTTTGCCCTTCGACCACTTGCTGGCGTCAGGCAGCGACGGGTAACCAGCAAACAACCTGCCTGGCCGCTCAGGGGCGCGGTGGTCGCGGAGGCAAAGGCAACGGTGGACAGGGTAATGGCAACGGTCAGGGCACCCGGCAGCGCAAGCGGGACGGCAGTGGCCAGCAGGATCGGCAGCGTAAACGCGACGGAAGCTGTGCGCTGGCTGCCGCTATCTGAGGAATCCGACGTCGCACTCAGACAAACTGGTTCATACGCATTCGGAAATGGGCCGTACGGAAACGTACGGCCCATTTCATTTAAGGGCAGCGCACGGCTACGAAGAGGCCTATTTTGCGTCGAGGAGATTTAAGAACCGCCATAGGATTGGGCCCGTATACCCTCCGAAGGTTCGCATAGGGGGCCCAAGCAATCCTGCAAGGCAAAGGAGTTGCGCCATGGTCAAGATCATACCAGCGTCCAGGCGGCATTTCTCCGATTTCGGATGGCTCAAGACCTACTGGCTCTTCTCCTTCTCGGACTACTACGATCCCAATAACATCCAATTCGGGGCGCTTTGCGTCTTCAACGACGACGTGGTCGAGCCGGGGATGGGCTTTCCAACCCACCCGCATGAGGAGATGGAGATCGTAACCATCGTGCTCGATGGCGAGATGACTCACACCGACAGCATGGGCAACAAGAGCGTCATCCGGGTGGGTGACGTCCAGCGCATGTCGGCCGGAACGGGGCTGACCCATTCGGAATTCAACTTGGCCGAAACCACCGTGCACTTCTACCAGATATGGATCTATCCCGACGAGAAGGGTCTGACGCCCACCTACGACCAGAAGCACTACGAGCCGGGGGCGTGGCACAACACGCTCTTTCCCGTCGCCTCGGGGCAGAACAAGCCCGGAACGGTGACGTTTGACACCAACGCGACGATCTATCGGGCCGATCTGGATAAGGGCAAAGCGATCAACTTCGAAACGGATCCATCGCGACGCATCTTCGCCTACGTCACCCAAGGCCAGGTGAACATCAATGGCCAGGATGTGACCACCAACGACCAAGCTCGTGTCGATCTGGAAACGGCCATTCGAATCAAGGCTTCAAGCCCCGTGAGTCTCGTGCTGATCGACCTGCCCTCGTGCAAGGGGTGGGGATATGATCGCCAGACGCTCAGCGGCGCCAGAAAGACGTAAGTCAAACGAGAATTGACCCTTTGCGAGACACCTGTGTATCATCTCCCTGGATGACGTGTCCACCATTCAAGGAGACTCGCACGATGAGAGCACGATACCGTCTGCCCGCCTTGGCTTGTTTCGTTCTCGCGTTAGTCAGCGTCTGCCAAGCCATCGAAAATCGGATGCTTCCCAAAGTCCAGAACCTCTTCGACCATGTGCCGACGAAGTTTGCGGAATACGAAGTGATCGTCGAGCCCGACCAGAACGAGCCCGAGTGGTGGGCGGTGGCGCCGTCCGTCGTTCGAGACAAAAGCGGCGTGTTCTGGCTCGCCTGTCGAATGCGTACGGCCGATGCGCCGCGAGGATTGAGGGGTTACGAAATCCGCATCTTGCGGAGCGACGACGGCATTCGCTTCAGGCTGGTTCATCGCATTCGAAGAGAGGACGTCCCGATCCCAGGATTCGAGCGTCCCGCGCTGCTGATCGACCCAAAGACAGACCAGTTCAAACTCTACGCCTGCGGTCCGTGGAAGAATGGCCCTTGGTCGATTATCAAGTTTGCCGATGCCGACGACCCGACCGGATTCGATTCACACTCGGCGAAGGTCGTCATCGCGCCGCTGCCCAAGGCCGACGACCGCGACGTCATGCCGGCTGAATACAAAGACCCCTTCATCCTCTACGCCGGAGGGGCCTATCACTGCTACGTCATTGGCGTCATGCGACGAACCGAACGCATCTATCATTTTCAGAGTGCCGATGGCGAGACGTGGGAACCGGTAGGGAATCCGTACCAATCCATCATGGACTTGACCGGTTGGCACGATTTCTACGTCCGCCCCGCCAGTATCGTGCCTGTGGGCGTGGGGTACCTGTTCTTCTACGAGGGCTCGGCCTGCCATTGGCACGACCCGGTTTACAATATTGCGACCGGTGTCGGCTTCACGTTCGATTTGCACCACATCACCGATTTGACGCCGGACAGCCCTCTCGTGATCAGCACCACGCCCAGCAAGCGTTTCGCCACCTGGCGATATTCTCGTTGGTTGTGGGTCGACGGCGAGCTGTGGGTCTACGCGGAGGTGGCCAGACCCAATGAGTCCAACGAGATTCGTCTGTTTCGACTCGCGACCGATTGAGGGTTTCGCGTCCCATCCCGCTCGACTATACTGGACTCTACGGAAACAGAAGAGCCCGACAATATGCTGACGGAGAGTGCAAATGCCTGAGCGTGGCGAGAGGGACAGGAAACGTAGAATCCGATGGTGGCACGTCCCCGTGTTCATCCTCGTTGCCCTGATCGTTGCCTTTGGCATCTTCCGCATCGTGGTTCGCGCGAAGATCAACAACCGTCTCGATGCGGTCCGCGCCGCAGAGTATCCCGTCACCACCGAAGAACTCGAGGCCTGGTATACGATTCCGCCCTTCGCGGACAACGCGGCTGACTACATCACCGTCGCCCTGAGCCGCATGACCACTCCCACTGGTGATGACGCTAACGGCATCCCCCTGTTCAGCAGCAAACCTCTGCCATCACGGCACGAGCCTCTCGACGAGCGGACTCGCAGCGCCACAGCGGCCCTCCTGGCAGAGAATACGGAGGCGATGAAACTGCTGAACGAGGGCTTGTCGATCCCGGACTGCCACTATCCCGTGAACCTCACGCAAGACAACGCCATGCAGGACATCAATTTGCAGGGACAGCGGCACACAACACGTCTGCTGGTCCTCGCCGCCATCGTGCGGGCCGATCAGGGTGATCCGAACGCAGCCGTCGAGATGCTCCTGACCAGCTACAAGCTGGCGGGCACCGTAGACGAAATACCCATGATCATTACGGAACTGGTCGCTCAGGCTGACCGGGCCCTCACCACCCAAGGCTTGGAGCAGGTCATCAATCGGACAGCCCTGACTGACAACCAACTCGCACGAATCGACGCGGTCCTCTGGGAAGGCTACGATCCCAACTCCTTTGTCCGGGCTCTGGCTGGAGAACGATGCTTCGGATTGTCTATGGCCAAGAACCCGGCGGCCTATGGTCCCGACAACGTCTCGGTCAACCTGGCTGAAATCCTTAGAGGCCTCGGTGTCGTCGATCTGAGCCTCGTGCGTTACCTCGATCGGATGGCCGAGGCCATCGAGATCGCCAAGCGCCAGCCGTTGGACGCGTCAGAAGGCGATCAAGGCGGCGGATGCCCGATATGAATCCTCCGGCCTGGCCCCGGCTCTGAATTGGCTGAGCACGTCACATGCGAGGCTGGTCACCCTGAGCTTGCGTGGCACAGCCAACGCCCTGGTGGCGCGGGTAGCTGTCGCCGTGGAGCGCTATCGACTGGCAACCGGACGACTGCCCCAGAATCTTGCGGATCTCGTACCAACCTACCTTGAGACGGTGCCGATCGACCCATTCGATGGGCAACCTCTTCGATACAAGAGACGCGATCCAGGCTATGTCGTCTACAGCATCGGGCCCGACGAGACCGATGACAACGGCACCGAGTATCAAGGCAAACCACGCGGTCAGAGAGAGGACCTGCCATACGATGTGACGTTCATTGTTGAACGATAGGTCGGCACGGATGCTGTTGCGCGATCTTGTCAGCTTCGTCCAAGAGGAGAGCGAGCATGGATAAGCGGGGGAAATGCAGATTCAGGCTGTGGTACATCGCAGCTATCGTGCCATGCCTTTTGATCGCTGCCTTTGCTGTCTTTCGCATCTTCGTTCGGGCCAAGCTGAACCATCGGATCGAGGCCATTCGTTCCGCCGGACATCCTGTCACCTTTGCTGAGCTCAATGATCGGTACCGTCTGCCTGAGGGTGAGAATGCCGCCGACTACATCACCACGGGCTTCACCTATCTCAAGCTCCCGGAAAAGCAACAGCAGGAGCAATTGCCCCTGTTCGATCTGCAGGCACTGCCGTTGCGAACCCAGCCGATAGATCCCGAAGCTCAGACCTTTGTCGTTCGCGTGCTTGCCGACAACCAGAAGGCTCTGGAGTTGCTGCGCGAGGGCGCTGCCATTCGAGGCTGTCGATATCCGATCGATTTCACGGAAGGCTTCTCAGGTTTCCTCCCTCACCTCTCATCCGGACTGCGAGAAGCGGCATTCCTGTTCGTTTGGGAAGCCATCATCGAGGCCGAGCAGCACCACGCCGAGCCCGCCGTACAGGCGATCCTATCCGCATATGGCCTGGCGCACTCCCTGCAAAACGAGCCGGCTGAAGTCTCGCAATTCCTTCGCCTGTTCTTTCACCGAGTCACCGGAAAGGGACTCGAGCGCGTCCTTACCAAGACCGCCCTAAATGATGCCCAACTGCGTCGAATCGACAGCGTTCTGGCGGCAGCCCACGACCCCAACACCGCCGCACTTCCCTTTATCTGCCGACGATGTGCGGTTTACGAGGCCTTCCGCTCGCCACGCGACCCTTCTCTGACCCAGGGCACAAACCGCACGGCGCCATCCCAGTCCCACATCGCCATCGGTCGCGCGCTCGGGACACTCGATCAGAGCCTGCTCGAATACCTGGATCGCGTGGATCAGTACGTCGCTATCCTCGAGCTCTCGCCGTCCGAACGGCTCAGGGCCATCGCAGAAATAGAACGCCGACACGAAGCCAACCCGCTACCGTATCCGGAGCTGGCTTGGCTGCTGGACGATCTGGGACGGATTGTCCGCAACAATCTGGAGGATATGGCCCAGCTTCGGGCGGCCCGTGCGGCGATCGCCATCGAGCGGCATCGTCTCGTCAACAACCGTCTTCCTGAGCGCATGGCCGATCTCATTCCAGCGTACCTCGATACGGTGCCGACAGACCCGTTCGACGGTCAGCCCTTGCGATACAAGAAGCGAAGTCCGGGCTATGTCGTTTACAGCATCGGCCCCGATGGGACCGACAACGGCGGCGCCGAACGGCAACCCAAACCCTCAGGCCAGACGGAAGCGTCTCCATACGACCTGACGTTCATTGTCGAGCGGTAGCCGAGGCTTGTATCAGCCACAATTCTGTTGAAAGCAACACCCTTCGATACATTTTTGTCGCTGCAAGCCAACATTCGCCATTGCCACGGAGCGATGTATCACTTTGTCACAACATAGGTTACCGAAATTGCCCTATCCGTGCCGTGCGTGGTACCGGAATTGCGTTAGAAGTCCATTTGATTGCAGCCGTCGCAGACGCTATAAGTGTTTGCCTATGCCTAAAGGGGCCGCTGAGATCCCGGGCCAGCGATGAGCCCGTATGGAGCCCCGCCGACGCACAAGTGACGCAATGAAGGTGTCTGAGGCGCAGGACGCCACTTATGGGAACCGAGGTCGCAGTATGGACAGTAAGCAACTGTTGTATGAGGTCAACGAGCTAAGCCATCTCTTCCGAGAGAGCGCCAGCATCGAGACGCTCCTGAACAAGGTTGTCGAGATGGTGGCCGATCGGACGCAGTCGGCCGTCTGCTCGGTGTATCTGTACAACGCGGAAGAACGCATACTGACACTTCGCGCGACGAAAGGTCTCCATCCCGAATCGGTGGGAACCGTCCGCTTGCGGCTAGGCCAAGGCCTGACCGGTCTGGCGTTGAAAGAAATGAAGACCGTCTGCGAAAAGGACGCCAGCCGCAACCCGAACTACACCTTCTTCCCGGGCATCTTCGAAGAGCAATTCGATGCCTTTCTGGCTCTGCCCATCGCCCGGGGCATCTCCAAGATGGGCGTGCTCGTTCTCCAGCGCAGTACCGGGACAGTCCTTTACGGACGCTGATATCCGAGCCCTGGAAACCGTCGCTTCGCAACTGGCGAACATCATCGAAAACGCTCAGTTTCTCATGGGCATGCACCAGCCACTGCCGGAGCGTGCGGAGATACAAAGCGTCCCTTCCGCGCAACTGAAGTTCATCAAAGGCAAGGTCGCCTCCGAAGGATTCGCCTACGCACCAGCCATGGTGATCGACAGGCAGAAGAGCCTGTCGTTCCTTCTGCACCGTGAGTTTGAAGGCCGTTACAGTCTCGAGCAATTCCACGAAGCCACCGCGCGGACAGCCGCACAACTCGAAGAGCTTCAGGAACGGGTCGAGCACCGGCTCTCCGACGCCGCGTCTCTGATCTTCGCGGCGCATCTGATGATCCTCAAGGACAAGGCCTTCATCAATCGGATCGTCCAGCGCATCGAGAAGGGCGCCAATCCCCCGGTGGCCGTGGCCGAAGTGGCGAGCGAGTACGTTCAGGGTTTTCTCGCCAGCGACAACGCCTACATGCGCGAAAAGGTCAACGATATCGAGGATCTGGCCATTCGTCTGGTGAACAACCTGGTCAGCGCCACCGAAGAAACCGAAATCTATCGCGGGCATATCGTCGTCACGCGTGACCTGTTCCCTTCGGATCTGCTGAAGCTTTCATCCGAGGAAGCCAGTGCGGTCGTCCTCGTGGGCGGCGGGGTCACTTCCCACATTTCGATCCTCGCACGGTCCCTGGGCATGGCCATGGTGATCGTCGACAGTTTCGACTTGTTGGGCGTGCCCGACGGAACACCGGTCCTGGTCGATGCTGAGATCGGCAACGTCTTCGTCGATCCGGACGACAACGTCCTCGAGAAGTTCCATTCACAGCAACGCGTTCGGCTCAGCCTCGAAGAACAAAAGAAGCTGATCAAACCCGACACGGTAAGCTCCGACGGCGTCCAGATCCACCTGCTGGCCAATATCAATCTGCTGACCGATCTGATCCTGGCCTGCGAACTGCAGTGCAACGGTGTCGGCCTCTATCGAACCGAGTTTCCGTTTATCGTCCGCACGACGTTCCCGTCGGAGGCCGAGCAATTCATCATCTACGGCAAGCTGGTCGATTCCATGCAGGGCCGCCCCGTCACCTTCCGGACGCTCGACGCCGGAGGAGACAAGATCTTGTCGTACTACCACGACATCCAGGAGCAAAACCCCGCCATGGGAATGCGGTCAATCCGTTTCTCGCTCCAGAACCGGGCCATCTTCAGTGAACAGGTCCGGGCCATTCTTCGGGCGGGCCTCGACGCTGATTTGCGCATTATGTTCCCTATGATCTCATCGGTTGACGAGTTCTGCCAGGCTCGCGAGGTGGTCCTTGAATCCATCGAGACACTCTCTCGCCAGGGCATCGCACACAACAACAAACCCAAGCTCGGCATGATGGTTGAACTGCCCTCGGTGGTCGAGCTGATCGATGATTTCGCGAGGGAAGTGGAATTCTTCTCGATCGGGACCAACGACTTCATCCAGTTCATGCTGGGCGTGGACCGCACCAATGACAGTGTGGCGCAATTCTATCTGCCGCATCATCCGTCCGTACTCCGCGCGTTGAGCAAGGTCGTGCGGGCGGCCAAGCAGAGTGGACGCGAGGTCTCCGTGTGCGGTGACATGGCCCACGAGCAGCAATATGTTCCCTTCCTGCTCGGCATCGGCGTCCGAAAGCTCAGCGTGGACCCCGCCTACCTGCTGAGGACGCAGCAGACCATTGCCGGCTTGTCCGTCACCGACGCCGAAGCCATGGCCGAGGCGGTCCTGTCGCACAGCCGCATCAGCGATATCGAGGCGATCCTCGACCTGTCGGCAGCGGATGAATAACGCCGCGGGTCATCTCTCACCCGGCCCCACCAGGGGATGATCGTAGATCGAACGATACCCTCCGCCCATGTTGCGACCGAGCCAGAGCCGATAGTCGAGACTCTCCGTCGCCGTGACATATCGGTTTTCGATGGGGTCTATGGCCGTGACCACCGTGATGGTCCTCGCGCCATCAGGTGAGGCCGTCGAGAGAATCAACTCGTCGCGAAAATCCCCGTACAGATCAGCCACCATCATCACACTGCTTCGATCAGGCAGAGCGAGCTTCGTGTCATCCGCCTCGATGATGCGTTTGCCATCAAAGTTGACGATAGAGCGGCCGTTCGACGTCAGTAGCTCGCGCGTCGCATCACCATCCCACTCCAGGGGGGTGCAGCCATAGGGGAAAGGTTCCAGGAGGACCCGCCCATCGGCACTGAACAAGATCAGGTTGCGGTCGTCGTGGCCAGCCCGATTGGAGACACACTCGATCCCTGGCGAACCAGCCCAGATGTCGGCCGTCCAGCCGTGATGCCCATGGGTCCAGCGCGGATCGTCCTCGCGATTGACCTTCCAGATCACCTCTCCCGAATTGGCATCGACCATGTACACACCCGCGTGGACACTCGATTCGACGATGTAGAACACCTCCAGCCCCGGGCGATCAGGCAGGTAGTCGTGAATCGAGACGATGTCCGGATGCTGGCGGTAGATGGACCATCGCAGCGTCCCGTCGTGATTCAGGCAGGTCGTGCCGTCAAAGACCTCCTGCTTGCCGTCGCCATCGACATCGGCGACCTCAACTTTGTGCCCTCCGCTACCGTTGGTCTCGGCGAGGCTATCGAACCGCCAGAGTGGTTCCAGGTTGGCATCGTAAGCGGCGAAGACCTCGTTCTCGTAGAGGCCCGTCTGGGTCACCACCGCAGGGTGGACGCCGTCCAGATAGGCGATCGACAAATGGATCCGCGTCGAGGACTTGGCGAAGTCCGACACCATGTCGGGCCACTTCGCCTTGCGAAGCGTTTGCCCCGTCATCCCGTCGAGGATGGCCACACAGACGTCATCGCCCTGCTGCAACCTCGTGATGATCTCCGCCCGGCCGTCTCCGTCCATATCCCACACGTTGAAAGGCACATTGTTGGCACTGCCATAGCAGTGGTCGTGCCGGCAGATGTCCCTGCGCCAGAGCGAGCGGCCATACGAGGTAAAGGCTTCAAGTTGTACGGGCAGCCCGGGGTCCTGTGACATCTCCTGGTTACCGTTGTCGAGTCGAATAACGCAGTCCAGGGTCCCATCGCCATTGAGGTCGCCAAAGATTGGGACTAGTGAACCCTGCTTGAACAGCGGTGCGAAGGAGACCACACTCGCATCCGACTGAGCGGACACGGTGACACCGACCCACTCCGAGCGAGGGCCTTCGATGCCGTTTGTATCCACAGGCCGTACGTAGTACTGGTATCGCTTGCCTTCGTTCAAGCCGGCAGTCGACGAACGTCGTCGATGTCGATATCGGCTCGGCGCTGACACGAAAACCCGCATGGTTTCTCTCATCGGATCGATAGACGTGGAAGGCCGTCTCAGCCGTGTCCGATTGCAGTAGAGCCCAGCTCAACTGCACCTTCCGCCTCCCAGAGATACAGCACAAAGCTTCCGCGTCCGGATGCTCCAATCGGCACCGGCGGGCTCGCGGACGGGGCGAAATCCCAGGTCGGGATAACGGATACCGGAAGAAATGCCCAGACGATATCCACATTTCAGATAGCCCACGGTTCGGGCCCACGAGCCCCCCATGACGCTGTTCTCGATCTCCGCCGGGTCGTCGATGCGGTACTTGTACCGCGCCGTTGCCGGGTCGTGGTTGCTCGTCGTCATCTGCCAGACGTTGCCCGCCATGCCGTAGAGGCCATAGCCGTTGGATGAGCCCGATCGAGCGGGCCGGAGATAGTCCTCCCACCGGTCGAACCGGCGGTCGCCCTGAGGATCGTAGTTGGCTCGTCCCTGTGCATCCTCGTCGCCCCAGGGATATGTCTTGCCCGTGAGACCTCCGCGTGCGGCGTACTCGAACTCGACCGTCGTGGGCAGCCGATAGATCCGCCCGTCCTTCTCACTGGCCCACCGCAGGTACGCCATCACGTCCATACGATTGACGAAGATCACAGGATGGCCTGCCTTGCCATCCGGGATGCGTCCATTCGCCCAATGGAGCGGAGCGGGATGCCCCGTGTCATCCACGAAGATCTTGTACTCGGCATTCGTCACCGGGTGGTCGAGCATCTCGAAATCCTCGACGCGCACCCGTGCCCGATTCTGACTCGGTCCCGTACCGCAGCGGAACGTCGCCCCATGGATCGGCACAAAGCCTTCCGGGCCCGACGCAGCCCACCCCGCAATGCTTATCACCAGAACAATCGCAACGGATACCGGCAGACGACGTCTCACGATGGCACCTCCCTTTGAACCGGCGGCTTTAGACCTGTTCACACTCTCGCCACAGGTATACCCTGGGCAGGCGTGACACGCAAGACGCAAGCCCGCCGAGCGCAGAACCGCCCCGACGGCCTCCCAAGGAGCCAGAGGAAAGACGTGATGACTGCGAGGAGGGTCGCCTACCCGTGCTTGACCTTGGTTCGGCCCCGGCGGCGATTGGAGAGAATCTTACGGCCGTCACGCGTGCGCGATCGAGCCCGGAACCCTTGTCCACGTTTCTTCTTGATATGACTTCTTCGAGCGGTTTCCATCGTCCTGTTCCAACCCAAGACCCACCAACCTGACAGCCGAAACACACTGTTTCATGCCCTCGACTGTGATGCCTCGCGGATCCCTGACGGCGTCGGAATCACAGTGTCGCGCAAAGCATATCGCCGGCCGGCCAAACCGCAATAGGGTGCCTCGCAGATTTTCTATTTTATGCACGCGGCCCGCCAGGCCTCGAACGCGTGGGCCAGGAGGCCGGGTCCTGTTGATAGAACTCCTTCAACGCCTCGTATAATTCCGGGTGGGCGTCCCGCAACGGCCTGGCCTTCTCGAAGAAGCACTCGGTCGCCACCGCGAAAAATTCAGCCGGGTTGGTTGCGCCATAGTCATCCAGAACCTGCCGAGGGTCCCGCCCCGCACTGCGTTTGAACGCCTCGAAATCCTCCTTCAACGTCCGGGCCCATGAGATGAAGCTCGACCGGTCCCGCAGGACGGGGCTGCTGTCGCCTTTGCCATGGGTGCTGTCGAGCTGGTGGGCGAACTCGTGGAAGACGACGTTTTGCCCGTCGTGGATGTCGGCCGCCCCCCGCCGGACCCCATCCCACGACAACACGACCGCCCCATGATGCCAGGACTCGCCCAGCCGTATATCATGACCTTCGAGCACCATACCGCCGACGACATGGTAGGCCTTCCCCGCCACATAGGTCCGAGGGTACACCAGGATCGACGTCAGGCCGGGGTAGTAGTCGGTCTGACGATGCAGTAGGAGCAGACACGCCTGGGCCGCGATCGTCACGCGGATCTCATCGGTGATCTCCAGCCCGCCGCAGCCCTCGAACCGCTTCTCCGAGAGGAAGACCAGGATGTGCCTTCGCAGCTCTTGCCGGTCAGCTTCGGGCAGATGCCGACAGATGGGGACGTTCCTGTCCAGGATAGCCTGCCACTCGGCCGGGAAAGGCTGGGCCGCTACGCGGGCTCTTCGTCGCTTTTTGAATCCGAACATGGCCTTCTCTTGTATTCGATTCGATTTGCGGGTAGTTATATCATCTGCGGCCGGCGAAATGAAGTCCCGGGTCCATTGAATGCGCGTGGCAGCCTCAAGCAAAGCTTGAGGACGGTTCCCAAAAACGAGGCGTCTCCATCAATGAGAGAACAAGACCAGACAACCAATGACGTACCTATCCTTCTGACCGCAACGATCCCGGGTACCGGGGGCGTCATCAAGACGCGACCTGAGGACTTCTTCGTCGAAGAACTGCCTCTGTATGCCGCGTCCGGTGAGGGCGACCATGCGTACGCCGTGATCGAGAAGCGAGGGCTCGGAACGCGCGAGGCCATCGACCGGCTCGCCCGGGCGCTGAATGTTTCACGCAAGGCCATTGGCTCAGCGGGGCTGAAGGACACACACGCCGTGACCCGCCAATGGGTCTCCGTCGAGCGCGTCGATTCCGAGGTTCTCAAGCAGGCGGAAATCGCGGACATTCGCATCCGCCAGGTCACGCGCCATACCAACAAGCTCAAGCTGGGCCACCTGGCGGGCAATCGATTCGTTGTCAAACTCCGCGATCTCACGGTACCACTGAAGGAGGCGGCAGCTACCGCTGAGCAGGTGCTGGCGATTCTGGCGAAGAAAGGGGTGCCCAACTACTACGGACCGCAGCGTTTCGGCAACCGCTGTGACAACCATCTCATCGGCAAGGCGATCATCAACAACGATGGCAATCGCACCATCGACCTGTTCATGGGCGTGCCTGACCCCAGCCTCGACAGCGACGTGATGCTCGAAGCTCGTCGGCTCTACGTTGAAGGCCGATACCAGGAATCTCTCGACGCGTGGCCTCGCCAGATTGTCGAGCGACGCCGTATCCTCAAGGCCATCATCACCAATCGCGGAAACAAGAAGCGTGCCTTCAAGGTCATGGACAAGCACCTCAAAGGGTTCTTCGTCTCCGCCTACCAGTCGGCCGTATTCAACCGGGTGCTCATCGCGCGAATGCCTGAGATTGACAAGCTTCTGCCTGGTGACATGGCCTACAAGCACGTCAATGGAGCGTCCTTCCGCGTGGAAGATGCCGCGGTCGAACAGCCCCGTTGCGACCAGTTCGAAATCAGCCCCACCGGTCCGCTGCTGGGTCAGCGCACGGTCCGTCTTGAAGGCCCGGCTGGAGAGATCGAGGAGCCCATCCTCGAGGCCGAAGGGCTGGGTGAAGACCAGTTCCGCCAGATGAAGAAGCTCGGCGCCCGGGGGGGCCGCCGGCCACTGCGATTCCAGCCACGAGACGTCGCCGTCAGTACGGGCTCCGACGACCTGGGCCCCTACCTGGAGCTGCGTTTCGAACTCGATCCCGGCTGCTACGCCACCACGCTGATCACCGAGATCACCAAGAACCCCGTCGACCGCCTCCAGGCCGACCCTGCCCACGACGACCCCGAGGCGAACGCCGGATGAGTTATCTCGATTGATTCCACACTGCTTCTTCGCGCTCCGATCGCCGGACGCCACGACTATGGCTGTATCTGAACGTCGCCATCCTGAACCAGTCCGATCAGCCTGGCGACGGCCCCAGAGTTGACTTTCACCCCGGGGAGAAGGTCTTCATTCGTCCAGTGGTGCCCTTTCATCGAAACCGCTCAGGCCTCACGCGATTGCCCAGGAGGGAAGCTTGAGGTTGCGTAGCGGGCGGTACCGGCTTATGGTATCGGGATCAAGTGTCTCTGTTCGATAAACATCGATTCGGGAAAGGGATGGGACCATGAGAAAGACGCTGGTGTTGATTGTATTATGCCTGGCCGGAACGCTCCACGCGCAGAAGTTCAAAGGGCTGGCTCTGACGCCTCCGATGGGGTGGAACAGTTGGAATAAGTTCGGCTGCAACGTCAATGAGGAACTGATTCGTGAGACGGCCGACGCCATGGTCCGTAGCGGGATGAAGGACGCCGGCTACGTATACATCAATATTGATGACTGCTGGCACGGGCAACGCGACGAACAGGGTTTCATCCAGGCCGATCCGCAGCGCTTCCCGTCGGGCATGAAGGCATTGGCCGACTACATTCACTCCAAGGGTCTGAAGTTCGGGGTCTATTCCGATGCGGGCTGGCAAACGTGCGCGGGCAAGCCGGGCAGCCGGGGCCATGAGTACCAGGATGCGATGAAGTACGCCGAATGGGGGGTCGATTATCTCAAGTACGACTGGTGCAACACGGACGGGCTCAAAACCGAGGGCGCCTACCTGACGATGCGTGATGCGTTGTTTGCGGCGGGCCGGCCGATCGTGTTCAGCCTCTGCGAATGGGGCAGCAGCAAACCCTGGACCTGGGCGAAGAACGTGGGGCATTTGTGGCGGACGACAGGGGACATCACGGCCATCTTCGACGGCGTCGAGGACCACGGAACCTGGAAATCGTTGGGCATCATGAAGATCGTGGATTTGCAGGACGGACTGCGCGAGTACGCCGGGCCGGACCATTGGAATGACCCCGACATGATGGAGGTCGGCAATGGGATGTCTGTCAACGAAGACCGAGCCCATTTCTCGATGTGGTGCATGCTGGCCGCACCGCTGATCGCCGGCAACGACCTGCGGAATATGAGCGCTGAGACGGTAGCCATCCTGACGAACCCCGGCGCGATCGCCGTCAACCAGGACCCGCTGGGCATCCAGGGGTTCAAGTATGAGGCGGAGCAAGGTTTGGAGACGTGGTTCAAGCCTCTGGTCAAAGGACAGTGGGCCGTCTGCTTCGTGAACCGCAGCATGGAAGCACGCGATGTGCGTTTTGTCTGGAAGGACCATCCGATCGCCGACGATTTCTCGGATCGCAAGATCGATTTCGCAAAGATGCCCTGCCGGATCGTGGATATTTGGTCGGACCAGAATCGAGGTAGGACCGATGAGGCTCTGGAGGCGACGGTCCCCGCCCACGACGTCCTGATGGTGAGACTCGAACCGCTGAACGCTCCGAAGGAAGAGCCGATAGCCAAGGTCAAAGACCTCGTCGGCCGGTGGGATATCGTGACGACGCGCGGCGAGACCAAGACGTACTATCCGATCACGCTCGCGCAGGCGGACGATGGGGCACTGGCGATTGACTGGCCCGGCAGCCGGATTTCCGCCGTGCAGTTCCAGAACAACCAGTTGCTGTTCGTCCGGAGCCTCACCTTCGGCGACCGCGAGATGTCATCGCACTACAGCGCGACGCTGCGGAACGGTGCGTTCGTGGGCGAGGTATCCACCGACCGGGGTGAGTCGCCCGTTCGAATCGCGCGGGTCGTGCCCACCTCCCCTGCCATGGGTACGTGGAACATGCAGTACCGGGTGGGCGACCGGGAAATGACGGGCCAACTGCTCATCTCACAAGACCCCGACGGCACTTTGACAGGCCAGTGGATTGCGGAGCGAGGCGAGCATGCGATTTCCGACGTGCAGTGCAAGGGCAAACGTCTGACCTTCAGGCGAAAGAGCACATATGACAACTTCGAGTTCGAGATCGATTTCACGGGCACGATCGAGGGCGATACGCTGACCGGTCAATTCACCAGCCAGCGAGGTGACGTCCAGGCCAACGGTAAGCGAAAGGGAGCAGGCTTTGTCGGCGTGTGGGATCTGGAAATGGAAACGCAATTCGGCCCGCCGACGCGTCGGCTCGTGATCCGGCCCGATCTGACCGTCCGCTATCAACTCTTCGACGGTCTCATAGAAGCACGAGACGTTACGATCGACGGCAACCGACTCCACTTCGTGCTCGTGACCCGGTGGGGCAACCGGACGTCTACGATGAACTTCACGGCGACGCTTCAGGATGGCATCCTGAAGGGCGAACTCGTCTCGGAGCGAGGAGAGACACCGTTCGTCGGGCGCAAAGTCAGCGGGCCCGGCCTGTAACCGTCGTGCTCACTGAGCGGTCAGGATCAGGAGCCAATCGTTGGTACCGGTGCCGTTGTCGCCGGCGGTGTGGAAGACGTGGGCATCTTGATTGGCCAGTGGTGCGCTGTCGATTGCCGTGAAACGGCCGTTCGTCGGGTTGTACCACCGAGCCATCACCGGTCCTGCGAACCTGGCAAGATCGACCGTCACCGCGCGGGATTCGGTTCCGGTTGAGGGGATGTAGGTTAATGACAGTCTCCCATCCTCGGTTTGGGTCGTGAGAGCCGTCGCTATCCCGTCACCATAGCCATCCGTAACGACGGAATGGCCCTTCTCCGGAACGAGTCGCTGCCAGGGCAGCGAGATGAACAGCTTCCGCAGCCGGACCATGTCCTGTGAACCGACGCTGTCGAGGGCCTGCTGCCAAGTCATCTTGGGCTTGAAGATCCCAGGCCCGTCGAAGTGCCAGATCGGGTTGTTGCCGAAGAATTGCCCGCACGCCCCGCCCAGCATGGCCCAATAGGCTTGCCGGCGAATCTGCTCGGGACGCATGTCGTGTTCATCTTCATACCTGGCCTCGAACAGCACGTAGGGCCGCGCCGGACGCCGGTCGTACTCAGCGAGCACGTGCTTGAACAGTGTGGGTACGTAGCTGTACACGGCGTTGACCGTGAGCCAGGGGTGATCGCCAAAGGCGCTGACGGCGGAACTGGGCGGTGATCCATGCCCGGTGATAGGATGGGCCGAATCGACCGAGTGAATCGCCTCGGCCATCTCCGTGACCGTCCACTGATCCTCCGGCTTGGGAGTGAAGTCCCCTCCCATCACCCAAACGATGTTCGACAGGTCCGCGAACCGCTCGGCAACGAAACGACCATAGGCGCGGAGTTTCTCCGGGCCGCCCGCCTTCATATCCCGGAACCAACCCTCGTCGCCCCCGCCGTAACCGAGATAGGCGGGCACAAGCCAGACGACGATGTCGCGGTCGTCAGCCTTCTTGACAACCTCGTGAGCAAAATCGAAGTAGGCCGGATTGGGCGTTGAGAAATCGCCAGGCGTCTTGAAGGGAGCCAGGCCGGCGCGCGTCCGAGGCGGATCCGAGCAGAATCTGTGCTCGATCAGATTGACGATGATCGAGTTGAATCCTTTCGCCTGACGGTCATCGAGATACCGATCGATATCTTCGGGGCCCAACTGCACGATGAGCGACCACGCCGTGTCACCGACCACCAGGAAGGGACGATCTTGCTGATCCACGAGGTACCTCCCACTTTCGTGGACCTTCAGGGCAGAGGAGATTCTCCCCGTATCCTGCCCCCTCGCCAAAGCGGTCCACAACAGTACTGAGAGAATACCCGCCAAAACAGTGATGCTCTTCATCGCGTGCCCCTTCGATTCAGCTATCCCTTCACTTCATTCACACACCCTATTCTCCATTGAACTGCCACCATTCGCAAGCGGATTGTCAGTCCTCGATCGTGGCAGGGCTAAACCACGAATAGAGAGCGGGAATGACGAACAGCGTCAGGAACGTAGCGGAGGTCAGGCCAAAGACGACGACTGTCGCGAGTGGCCGTTGGACCTCCGAGCCAATCCCGTGCGAGAGCAACAGCGGCAGCAGGCCCAGAACGGTCGTGGTGGCCGTCATCAGAACCGGGCGGATACGTTGCAAGCTCCCTGCGATAACTGCCTCCTCAGCAGTCAGGCCCTCTTCTCGCATCTGGTTGATCCGCGTGACGAGCACGACCCCGTTCTGGACGGCGATGCCGAAGAGCGCGATGAAGCCGACCGCGGCAGGGACCGAAAGGTACTCGGACATCAGCAGTAGTCCGAAGACACCGCCGATCAAGGCCAGAGGGATACCCAGCACGATCAGCATCGCGTGGCGGATAGAGCCAAACGCCAGGAAGAGCATCAGCACGACCGCAACGATGACGATCGGTACGATAATCGACAGGCGGGTCATGGCCCGCTGCTGATTCTCAAACTGCCCGCCGTATTCGATGTAGTAGCCCGGCGGCAACGTGACGTCTTCCGCGATGGCTTTCTTGATGTCTGCGATGACTCCACCCATGTCACGGCCTCGCACATTGCCCTGAACGACCCAACGCCGCTGGTTTCGCTCGCGATTGATCTGGATCGGACCAATCACCTGCTCAATCCGCGCCACCTGCTTGAGCGGTACGAGCATGCCATCCTTGGCGGGAACCAGCAGGTCCTCGATGGCATCGGGATCGGCACGATACGGCTCCTGATAGCGAAGGTGGATGCCAAACCGCCGGCTCTGAAGGTAGATCGTATCGATGACTTCACCTCCGATGGCCAACTCGACCAACTCCAGGATGTCACTGACGTCGATACCATAGCGGGAACAGGCGGCTCGATCGGCGATGATCTGCACTTGCGGCTGGCCGAAAGCTCTGCTCGGCCGCCAGGTCGACCAGCCCCGGAACCCCTTCGATGGCTTCGACAATCGCGCCAGCCTTCGCACGAAGGACGTCGATGTCCTCGCCAAACAGCTTGATCGCTACCTGGGCCTTGATGCCCGAGAGCAGTTCATCAAAGGCGTTCTGGATCGGCTGAGTGAAGTTCAATTGCACGCCGGGATAGGCCTTTAGACTCGTGTTCAGTGCCGCGACAAGTTCCTTCTTGTTCGCAAATCGCGTCCAGCCAGTCTCGGGCTTGAGCGAGATGTGGATCTCGGCATAGTTCACCGGATGCGGGTGACTTCCCGTCTCCGGCCGGCCGATGCGCGACACCACTTCCTCGACCTCATCGAAGGCGGCAATCTTGCGTTCCAGGATCTGAACTGTCTCCGTCGCCTTCTCCAGCGAAATCGACGGCGCCATGGTCACGCCAACCAGGATCGAGCCCTCCTCCAGCGTCGGAATGAACTCGGTTCCCAGGTAAGGAACCACCAGAAGGCTGCCGAAGAAAGCGACCAGCACGCAGGCGAGCACAATCACACGATGCCTTAGCGCCCAGCGAAGCGGCGGGTGGTAGATCAGCATGAGCCAGTTGACCAAGGTAAACTCGCGATGCCCCCGGCTTCTGAGGACATACGTGCACAGCGCCGGCGCGACAGCGATAGCCACAACCAGGGAACCGGCCAAGGCAAAGCACAACGTCGCGGCCATGGGCGAGAACATCTTGCCTTCGACGCCCTGCAAGGCAAAGATCGGCAGGAAGACCGTCACGATGATGAGAATGGAAAAGACGATCGGCCGGCTGACCTCCCGGGCGGCTTCGAACACGACCTGGACCTTTTCGCGGGTCGTATCCTTCACATCGACGTTGAGGTGGCGAAAGATGTTCTCGACCATAACAATGGCACCGTCGCCCAACATGCCGATGCCGATGGCGATGCCACCGAGCGACATCAGGTTGGCCGAGATTCCGGTCAGACGCATCAGGATCACGCTGATCAGCGCAAAGCGGCAGCGATAGCGACACGATCAAGGCGCTTCGAATGTTGCCCATGAAGACGAAGAGCGTCACAACGACCAGTACGGCCCCCAACAACAGGGCCTTCTTGACGGTGCCGGTCGCCTGGCGAACGAGTTCGGCCTGCTCATAGTACGGCACGATGTGCACGCCCTTGGGCAACGACGCCTGAACGTCGGGAATCTTGGCGTAGAGCCGCTCGATGACCTTGGAGGTATTCTCGCCATAGAGTTGGAGGACCATCCCCGAGACGACTTCTTCCGTCCCGTTTCGCGAAACCACGCCACGGCGAACTTCGGGGCCATAGCCGACTTCTGCCACATCCGAGACCTTGACCGGAATGCCGTTGCGAACAGCGATGTGAATGCCAGCGATGTCTTCCAGATTGCGCAGCAGACCGATGCCACGAACGAGGTGCTCCTCCTGGCCCAGAACCATGAACTGCCCGCCCACGTTGGCATTGTTGGCCGTCACGGCCCTTACCACGTCATCGAGCGAAACACGGTACTGGTTCAAGGCATGAGGATCGACGCGAATCTGGTATTGCAGAACGTATCCGCCGATCGAAAGGATATCCGTGACGCCCGGAACGGTCTGAAGCTGGCGTTTGATAATCCAGTCGTTAACCTCGCGCAGATAGATGTCCGGGGCTTTACCCTCGGTGTCGGTGCCTTCGTCGAGGGTCAGGTAGTACATGAAGATCTGTCCGAGACCGGTGGAGATCGGGCCCAGCTTGGGTGGCTCATGCATCTCGGGCAGTTCAGCCAGCGCTTGATCGAGACGTTCAGCCACGATGGTTCGAGCAAAATAGATGTCCACGTTGTCTTTGAAGTACACGTAGACCGCCGCCATGCCGAAGGCGGAGGTGGACTTGATCTGTGTGACGCCGGGCAGACCGTTCATGGCCGACTCGATGGGAAACGTAATGAGACGCTCGATCTCCTCCGGGGCCATACCGTGTGCATCGGCGAAGACCGGCACCATGACAGGGGAAATATCCGGGAAAGGCGTCGATGGGCAACTGAGTGTAAGCGTATGCACCGAACCCGATGATGCCGACAATGGCAATGACAACGAAGAATCGGTAGCGTAGTGAGATATCCACAATTCGTGCGGGCATGCGTCAGCTCCTTTCAATGACCATGACCGGCGTGACCGCCAAGACCGGCGGTGACGATGGCCGCTTTCAAGTCGAAAGCTCCCTTGCTGACGTAGGCCTCCCCGGCTGACAGACCCGAGGTGATTTCCACCGCTCCCCGACTCGATCGGCCGACGGACACAAAGCGCACTTCGAAGCCATGCTCCGATGGAACGAAGACGCAGGACTGGCCCTCAAGTGCCTCAACGGCCTGCCCAGGGACGAGCACATCGACGGATGTGGTCTCGGCAAGAACGTCGGCGGTGACGAACAGACCCGGTCGATACCAGCCATCTGCATTGGGCAATACGACACGGGCGGCGACCGTGCGCAGTCTCTTCGGCCGCCACAGGACCGACATAGCTGATCCGCCCTCGTGCCTCGGGCACACCCGGACCAACCGTGACGATCGCCTCCTGACCCGCGCTTACGTGGGCCAAATCCTTCTGATGCACGTCCAGTTCGACCCAAACACTGGAGAGGTCGGCGATGGCAAAGACTTCTGAGTCATCTTTCAACGCCTCGCCGATAGTGATATGCTTGGCGATCACGGTTGCATCGAACGGTGCCGTGATCTCGTAGCGTGTGAGTAACTCGTCTGACAGATCGGGCAACGAGCGAACGTACTCGTCGGAGAACCCCAATGCGTGCAGTTTCTGTTCGGCTGCGTGCAACTCGATCTGCGTCTCGGCCACCGCCTGCTTAGCATCGAGGTACTCCTGCTCGGAGGAAATCTGTTTGTCCCAAAGGCTCTTCTCGCGATCGAATTTGGCCTGGGCCAGTTCGAGCCGACGCTGAGCGGCCAGATAGGCAGCCTTGGCGTCGGCCAGTTCGCGGCTCTCCACCACTGCCATGATTTCCCCTTGCGTGACCTTGTCGCCAAGCGTCTTTCGCACTTCGGTGGCCACACCGGTCACCCGTGTTACGATGTGGGCAAGCCGATCGGCATTGACGGTGATCTGGCCCGGAAGGGACACGATTCGTTGCAATTGTCCGGCCTCGGCCTTGGCGACTTCGATTCCTATCTCGGCCACCTGCTCGTCGCTAAGTTCGACGACGTGCTCATCGTGATGTTCATCAGATTCGTGGTCATCCGCGTCCGCTACGACCTGGTCACCATGCTCGGCATGATCCACTGCCTCACCTTGCGAGGCCAAATGAGAGAGCACGCCGAACTTCCATTGCAGCACAGTCCCCGCGATCAGACCGACTACCAGAGCAATCAGCAACAGAGGCAACATAATATGTTTCATCGTTCGGTTCCTTTCGATTGACGCTGGTCGACGGCTCGATCCGTGTCGAGGGGCCGTCCCATCAGCCGCTCGACCTGTGTTTGTGCCAAATGGCACGCCTCCAAAGCGTCGATGTACTGCACTTTCGTTTCGAAGTAAGTGCGTTGCGTGTCCAGCACGTAGAGATAGTCGAACTTACCCTCGCGGTATCCCTGCCGAACAGCCTCGAACGCCTGCTCGGCTTTGGGCACGACGTCGGTCCGGAGCGTCTGGACCTCTTCATGCGCCGCGGCCAGATCGTTTCACGCCGCCAAGCTCTGTCACAATCTCGATCGTCGCGGCCTGCTTCAGTTTTTTTGCCTTGGCAAGATTGGCCGTGGCTTCCCTGATGCCTCCCTGGTTTCGGTCAAACAGGGGGATCGGCAGAGCCAACCCGACGACGAACGCCGAATCGTCGGTCTCTTCGAATCGCTGGACTCCGGCCGCAACCGTGATGTCCGACGTCGCCTTCGCCTTCTCCAGATCCAAGGCAGCCTCACGCTGCTTCTGTTCCACGGTCCATCGCGCTAAATCTGGATTGGCGGCAACCGTTTCATTCACATCCGAGGTGATCGGAACCGACGAAACCGTGTAGAAGTCCCCTTCTGCCTCTTCGAACGATGCGACCCGAGCCCCCCACGTAGCGGCCAGGTTCTGTCTGGCCGTAGCCAACGCACGGCTTGCCTTCTGAAGCTCAATCCGGCTCTGGGATGAGGTCACGCCCGCCCTGAGACTCTCGACGGCCGAATCTTTGCCGGCCTGAACGCGCTGAGCGACCGCCGACCCGGCTTGTTCGGAGAGATCGTACAGTTGCTGCGCCAGCGTCAGGCGTTCCTGGGCTGCCAAGACCGCCACAAAGGCCTGAGTGACGGCCTTGAGCGTGTCGAGACGTCGCGACTCGAAATCTCTGCCGGCCAAGTCCGTCTCCAGCGATGCCATTCGCATCCGCTTGGCGCGTTTCCCGGCCAGTTCGATGAGTTGTCCGAGCGAGACAGTCGTCTCAGCGCCATCGAAACCGCTCCTCTCACCACTTCCTGCGAGCGACTCGATCTCAACGTCAAATTCTGGATTCGGGCGCAGAGACGCCTGTAGCTCTCGGGCCTCGGCGGCTCGGCGTTCCAACGAAATAGCCGCAAGTCGAGGATTGTGCATCAGAGCAAGAGCGGCCGCCTCGGTCAACGTCAGGGGGCCCTTCGGCTCAATGTCGGGCACGGGCGGTGGATCCTGGTGCACAGGCCAAACGGCCTCTTCGCCTGCGAGGCGAGGTGAATCCGGCGGATTCTGATCCGTCGTGCATCCGCTCGAGACCAGTGCGGCCAGCACGGTGATATAGATACAGCGGTACATGTGTAGAACTCCCACCACGAATGGGCTTGTCGGTTCGGGTTCAAAACGCAGAGATTCTGCGCATGGCGATCCGGAGCAGATCCGAATCAACCGAAACGTGGAAACGGGGGTACTACACTTGCAGCACGATGGTGCCTAGGAGCGTATCGGAAGCGAAAGGAAGTACATCGCCCAGAGCAACGGCATGCCAACTAAGATTTTCGAATACAGCCGGTGGCTCGGCAATCACCACCACAGCGGCCGTCTTCAGGACAATCAGAGATAACCTCTCGTGCGGAGGACCCAGCGGTAGCGGGATATCCACACAAGGATCGTATTGGGGCGGCGTGAAAAGCGGCACCGCGTCTTCGTGGACGGTGTCGGAGGAGTGATCGTGGCTGTGGTAGCGGAGCGTGCCACCACAGTGGTGATGGCCGGCCGGCTCGATGGCGACGTGCCCGTGAGCACCGAAACACAGAACCATCCCCTGGGACGCATTGGCCATCATCATCAGGCAGACCAATACAGCCGCGGTGAGGTGCCTTCTTCCGCGTTGTCGATGTCTACGATTCACCAACCACATTCCAAGCTCAAATCGCATCACAGTCGGCCCAACAAAACCTATCGAGCCCGCAACCCCTACCATCTTACGGGAGAGGCCGGTGTTCATTCAACCCCTCTCTACCGAGAAATCCCCCGGCAGCCGCTACGAGCCCGGCTCGTTGAGAACCTTGATGCGGGCGTTTCGAATCTGAACATGGCTGCCGCCCCGGCTGAGTTCCTGGAAGCCGATATGGCCTCTGCGGGGCCGGTCCTTGACGCGCGGCGCCAGTGAGTTATCGTGCCGTTTGACCTCCTGAGCCTGCCTGCTAAGGTCCAGATCCTGGATCAGCACGCCGTTGAGGACAACGTGCATGTGCGATCCCGCCAGAGTAATCAGGTAGCTGTTCCATTCGGTGGGCTTGTAGACCTGCTTGAGCGGCGCAATCGCGCGGTAGATGCCCCCGGTCAATTCAGAGTCTTTGGCGCTGGTGTTGTAGCGATAGTCCGCCATCTGGAGTTCCATCCCATCGAAGGCCGGGTCGCCAAACAAAGGGGCTCGCAGGGCGGAACCGCTGTTGCCAAGCTCACCCAGCTTGAATTCGTACTTCAGGATGAAATCACTGTACTGCCGTTCGCTGACCAGCCAGGTCCCCCGCGTCTGGCCGCCGTTGAGAATACCGTCCTTGACAAACCATTTGACGTCGCCGTCCGCCGGTTTGCTCAGGTCGTTCCAGGCACGCACGAGCCAACCCTTCGGCACCCCGTCCTCAGGGAAGAGCGGGACAAATCCATCCTCTACGGGCGTCTGAGCGCGGAGCCACTGCCACCGTCATCAGAACCAGAAGCGTAGCAGTTTGCAGGATGATATGCCGCATCATGATTCAACCTCCAATTCGCTGGGTTTCACCTCTCAACTGACACGGTCGCCATTGTATGGCCAAGCGATTCCGCGTGCAACGTCGGAGGCAACGACATCAACCTCTTACACGGGCGGATGTTCGTGGGCCGCCGTTTCGGCCACCGTCGAACGAACGCGCCGGCGCTTCCGGATATCTTCGCATCACCCACAGACCGATCAGACCTGATAGCGCGTACCCGAGAGGCGTCACTCTCAGCACCGGTCCCGTACCGATATGATCAGCAAGGACACCAAGTCCCATGAACAGGACATAGGCGATACCCCAGGTGCCCCCGACAATACCCGCCATGCGCAGTCCCAGATTCAGCCCCCGGGCGTAGCGGGCCAGCGTGATCGTCAGGATGTAGCCGGACATGGCGAAGAAACCCGCTCCGAACAACAGCGCAACCGCCATGTGATGTTTGACGAGCACCAGGTAGAGAAGCGTGAACGGCACCGCAAACAGGAACGCAAAGGTTGAACAAGCCAGGTCACCCTTGCGGCGTGCGAGCATCGCCCAGACAAACGGGCCGATCGCACCGCCCCAGCCAAGCATAGCGGTGGAGAATCCGCCGAACGTCAACGCGAATCCCAGCGTGTGTAGATGTGTCGGGACCAGAAGAAGCAGCACGGTCGTAGAGAGCGCCGCCGGCACGCCAATGGCCATGAGCAAGCCAAACGGCAACGTCTGTCCTGATCCCACCGACGTGTCGGCATGATCGTCCGGCTTTTCCACTGCCAGGGTCACCCTCGAAACGGCGATGGCCACCATCCCCACCGCCGAAAGCAGGATCAACGGATAGAGCCCTGGCAATCCGAATCTGGAAACGAGGAAAGCCGCGATCACTCCCCCGCTGGCGAAGCCAAGAAAGCCGGCGGTCATGAAGACGGCCGTGCTGGTCGCGGCCGGAATGCCTTCCAGCGTATGAACGGCCCGTAATCCCTCAGGGTGCGCGATCGCGATCCCGGAGCCACTGATAATTCCGAGGACAACAATGACTGCGATACCCGTGCCCGACCGCGGCGCCAGGGCGATAGCACAGATGACGCACGCCAGGAGCAAGCCCAGGTGGAGAAACAGCGGTTTTCGCTGGTTCGCTCGCATGTGACCCGTGAGCATCTGGACTCCGTTGGCCGTCAGAGTTAAGGCGGCCAGGACAGAGGCGCCTACGGAAAGACTCAGCGAAAACGTCTCGCGCAGCACGGGAAGGATCGCGGGCAGCATGTTGCCAAACATGTCCACGAGGAAGTGCGCTGCCGAGAGGACGATCAATTGACCCCACTGTGCTCTAAGAGACGTCGTGCTCATGGTGACTCCGCCAGGGATCGGGAGGCCATGGGCCTCTGCCGAAATGCCAGCAGCATAGCGAATTTGCCCGTCGATACAATAGGCCGTCTCATCGTTTCTCGACTTCGAATCAGAATATTGTGCTGCCGGCCTCTCTCGATTAGTCTGGTGATGTGCAGATTCTGATCCGAAGGGTAAACCGACTCAAGACAAGGAGGCACACGATGCGGACAGGGACAAACATGGTAATCAAGGGATGGCTCTGTATTTTGATCCTGGCACTGGCGATGCAAGCCGGAGCCGTTCTCGCGGCCGATTCCGGTTCAGGCCCGGCCGACGACGGCAAGTTGCGGATCATCGTCTTCGGCGCCCATCCCGACGACTGTGAACTCAAGGCCGGGGGTACAGCGGCGCTGTGGGCCCAACAGGGCCATCACGTCAAGTTCGTTTCCACGACCAATGGCGACATCGGCCACGCGGCGATGGCGGGCGGAGAACTGGCCAAGCGACGGACTGCCGAGGTCAGAGAGGCCGCCAAAGTGCTCGGGATCGAAAGCGAGGTCCTCGACATCCACGATGGCGAACTCATGCCCACCCTGGAGAACCGTAAGACGTTCGTCCGTCTGATCCGGGAATGGAAGGCGGACATCGTTATGGGACCCCGCCCCAACGACTACCACCCGGACCATCGCTACACGGGGATCCTGATGCAGGACGCCGCCTTCATGGTGACGGTTACGTTCTACTGCCCCGACGTGCCACAGCTTGCGAAGAACCCGGTGTTCCTGTACTTGTCCGATAACTTCCAGAAGCCTAATCCGTTCGATCCGGCCGTCGTCGTCGGTATCGATTCGGTCTACGACAAGAAAGCGGATGCCATCTGGAAACTCGAATCCCAGATCGAGTCGCTGTGGGCGACGGGAAACTTCGAAAAGGTCGTCCCGATTCCCACCGATCCAGCCGGGCGCGAGCAGCGGCGTCGGCAAACGCGCGAGCGCATCACGGCCAGGGACAAACGCGTCGCCGACAAATACCGCCAGCAACTCGTCGAATGCTACGGTCCGGAAAAAGCAAAGAGCATCCAATGTGCTGAGGCATTCGAGCTCTGCGAATATGGTCGTCAGCCATCCCCGCAAGAGTTGAAGGCGATGTTCCCGATCGAGAGCAGCAAATAGCAAATCAAGGGCACCGAGGTCAATGGGACGAGGGAACCGTCCTCGTTGACTCCCCCTGCTTGGGTTTTACCCACCAGAACACCATGGTCCGGATAACAGCATCCCGATCCGGAGCGGGGATTCTCTGAAAACAGTTCTTGACCGGCCCTCCCGATTCTGGTAGAATACGAGTCGAATTGGGGGTATGATAAGTAAACCTTTCTACCGGATACGGTAATTCCCACGGATGGCTAACAACGGCAAGGGGCATTTTGCGCCGACAGGCGCAGACCTCGGGAGGACAGGCGCGTGAAGCCATGGTTCCTTGAGCATTCTATGGAACGGTCCCTTCCAGCCGACACCGAGGTCTTCTCGGTAACATAGGGGCGTTTGAGGTATGCAGTGTCTCGAGTTTCGGCCGAAGCCGCCGAGCAGAAGAGATCCTGAATTGAGGGGGTGATGAACGTGAAAAGCTCAAATACGAGCGGTCGGTTTCGTTCGGGCAACGACGGTTGCATGGCGATTCGTCGAGCCTTTGGCGTCGGACTCGCCTGTCTGATCTTCTGGGCGGGTGGCGTTTCTGTCTGCGCAGCCAAAGAGAGCGATAAGAAAACCACCAAGAAGCCGAGCCCGGGACTGGGCAAACTCTCCGAGCAGATCACAAGTCCGGAAGCCTACATGAGGGAATTCGCCGGCCGGCTTGATTCCTCCCAGAGCCGGGATCTGCTCATGAGGAACATGCCCCAGCAAGGATGGCGGCCCTCGAGTTCCCAGACGACACCGGGCGAAGACACCGGTCTACCGACACTCGATGGTAGCAGCGCTTCCGGGCTGACCCCGTTGGGCGCGCCGCGTCCGGAATTCAGCACGGTGCCCGACCAGACGAGATTCGGGTGGAGTCCCGGCAAATCGTCGGTTGATGAACAACTGGCCGAGCGCCGTCTGCGGATGGGCGCCAGCTCTCAGGTCTGGATGAGTCCGCTGGATCGAGCCAAGCAGACTGATCCACTCACCGCTGCCAGGCTGCGACAGGCCGCTCAGGCCGCGTCGCAGATGCCTGCACCGAGCGCGACCCCTCCTCAGGGTCCCACAGTTCCAAGCGAACAGACGCCGCAACCACGTTTGCAGGAGACGCCACAGGAATCCCAGGCTCCCGCTCCGGTGCCCCAGGGCTGGACGCCTCCAAGCGAACAGGTTCCCCAGCTAGGTTCTCAGCAGACTCGGACTCCGGCTCCGACCGCTCCCCAGGGGTGGACGCCTCCAAGTGAGCCGGCACCGCAGTTGAGCCAGCAACAACCAACACCAGCCCAGACCCCGACGAACTCGCAGGGTTGGATGACACCCGATAAGCGGTCGTCGCAGTCCAGCCTGCGAGGGACGACGCTGTTGGGCGGCGATACATCGCTGCCGACCATCGATTCGCGTACATGGATGCTGCCGGGACAGAACAGATCGACATCGAGCCTCGATGGGGCACATCTGGTGAGCCCTGGTGGACGGTCTGGCCATAAGCAACCCTGGGAGTATGCCAAGCCGATCGAGCCCCGGCAGAGGCCTCCGCTTCAGGCAACACCACCGGCGGCCCGTCAGGCCGCACCGACTGCACCGAACCCGTATGCGGCACAAGCGGCCCCACAGCAATGGCCGGCTCAGACGAGCCCGCCATGGCAGACGCCGCAGAACCAGATGGCGCAGACAGCGCCCGCGCAGAATCCCTACGCGGCCCAGACAACGCCGCAGTGGCCCAACGCGGCAAATCCGGCCACGCAGACGGCACCCAGCCGGCCGGCCGCGCCCGCACAGAATCCGTACGCAGCTCAGGCAGCGCCGCAGTGGCCCGACGTGGCAAATCCGACCGCGCAGACGCCACCCAGCCGACCGGCCGTGCCCGCACAGAATCCGTACGCGGCTCAGGCAGCGCCGCAGTGGCCCGACGTGGCAAATCAGGCTGCCCGACTATGCCCGCTCGCCCGGCGACGCCCGCACAGGATTCGTATGCGTCACAGGATATGCCGCCATGGCCGACAGCAACGCCGCCCGCAGCCGCCTCGCGCGACAGCGAAGCCGCCCAGATGGCGATGGGTGAGTTGGAGACGATCTATCCGCCTGGGCAGGGACCTCAGGCGAGAACAGCGCCGACTGCGCCGACGACTCCGGCCCCGCCGGCATCGGACAGGCAGTTCCGTCAGCCGGTCGCGCGAGACATGCAGGCGCCTGCCGCCGGCACTCCGCTGGCGACCGGACCCGCTCCAGCACAGGACGCCTTGACTCAGAATTGGCTATCGCCCAAGAACCGGGCTGCGCAGGCCGGTTGGAACGAGATAACACAGCCAGACGTGCCTCAGAGCACCCGTGTGGCGCCAACGACTCCGGCGACACCGACCGGGCCCGTCGCCCGATCCGAAGTGGGACCGAGGCCCGGCGGTCGCGGTGCCCGTACGGTTGTGAACGGTTCGCAGGCCAGACACTTCTACGAGGAAAAGGAGCCGGCCTGGTCGCTCGGCGCCGACCTCGACAAATACCGGGCTCACGCCGTCCGCGAAGGCTCCCGCGAATCGGGCGAGAGCCTCAAGAAGGCCCTGGGCGGCATCGGCCTGGCCATCGAGGATACGACCAACATCATCACGTTGGGATATGCCTCCGATCGCGCCGAACGATTCCGGGCCAATGACGGTAAGGGGCTCTTCGAAGACCCGGGGCGCGTCCCACAGCAAGCCGGGGCGACGCTGGGCAGTCTGGGTGACGGTCTTTACTCCATCGCGGACCTCGTGACGTTCAACGCGCTGCCGGACAGCCAGAAAGACGTCTACATGAACAACAACCCGATTGTCCGACCGCTGATCTTCACCGGAAGGACCATCGGCGGAGCGTGGAAGACAACTGAAGAGATCGGCAACGCATTGACATGGGGTTACTTCGACAACGTCACCGGCTCGATCGGTATGTGCATCGAGAGCCTCCTCGAGGCCCTGAAGCACACGGGCGAGGCCGTGACGAATCTGGCCCGAATTCCGGTACGCCTGATCACGGGCAATAGTGAGAAAGCCGATGAGGCCCTGGACTGGGTCCTGCTGGTCCCGCTGGAAATGGCCAGCAACGTCGTGGGGATGAAGGGTATCTCCAACATGGAAGACTACGAGACCGCGTTTGCCGAAAAGGGCGTGATCGGCTCGGTCCTTGAATTCGGTGGCTCGACCTTCATCGTATACCGCGCCGTCGACGAGATGCTCGATGAGATCGACAGCAACGACAACGGTGGCAGTGGCGGTGACTCGCCCGGCGGCACTCCGGACTATCCCGGCGACATCGTCGATCCGCCCACCGGACCGGGAACCATCTGGTGGTTCGAGGACGGATGGCCTTCGCAGTAGCCTCACTTTGCAGCACACCCGACCTGGGTATTGTGATAGCGGCGGCCATGCTGGGAGCATGGCCGCCGCAACTTTTTGCGCCTGCCGCCCCATCACCTTCGCTCTCCCACCAAAGCGATCACGTCCGTTTCACACGTAGCAACCGCCCCGCACAAATCGCTTGGCTGTCAGCCCTCCGTCGGTATACTAGGGGCAGGAGGTAACACAGCCATGAAGAAGATGTCACGACGAAATGTGTTGCAGTGTGGGGCCGGACTGGCTGTCACATCGATTGCGCTACCCTACATCGCCACCAGTCTTCGGCTCGCCCGAGCCGGAGCGGCGCCGAGCCAACGGCTTACCATGGGTGCCATCGGTCTGGGCGGTCAGGGCACGCACAACCTCAAGAGCTTCTTGACATGCGACGACCTCCGTGTGCTCGCCGTCTGCGACGTCGACGCGGGCCACGCACTTCGCGCCAAGCAGACCGTTGACACCGCTTACGGGAACCAGGACTGTGCCAGTTACAGCGACTTCTATGAGATCCTGGCCCGCGACGATATCGACACGGTGCTGATCGCCACGCCAGACCATTGGCATGCCATTCTCGCCATCGAGGCCGCTAAGGCGGGCAAGGATATCTACTGCGAAAAGCCGATCTCGTTGACCATCGCCGAGGGCCGAGCGGTCGCCGACACGATGCAGCAATACGGGACCGTCTACCAGAGTGGCACCCAGAGGCGCAGCAACGCCTGCTTCCGTTTTGGTGTCGACATCGCGCAGAGCGGCATGCTGGGCAAACTGACAGAACTGCACTGCTATTACCACAATGGGCCGACCTGCCCGCCGCAGAAGCCAGAGCCCGTCCCGGATGGCTTCGACTACGACCGCTGGCTCGGTCCGGCTCCTTACGAGCCATACACGCCGAGGCGATGTCATGGCAGTTTCCGTTGGCAGTACGATTACTCAGGCGGGCAATTGACCGATCTCGGCGCCCATTTCAACGATCTGGCTCAGTGGGCCAATGGAACACAATACGCCGGCCCGACGCAATACGAGGGCTGGGCCAGGTTCCCCAAGGACGGTCTCTTCAACACCCCCGTGACATTTGGAGTCGTCGCGACCTATCCCGATGGGGTCAGGATGATCATCCATGATGAGACCGAACCAGGACGCGGACCGCGAGGGAACAAGTTCGTGGGCACCGACGGCTGGGTCAGCGTCGACGACACAGGCAAGGTCACCGCGTCGAGCGACGAGATCATGCGAAAGCTCAGCACCACGCAGCGAGGCTATGAATACATGATGGGCCACCACCGCAACTTCCTCGATTGCGTCAAGACGCGAGCGAAGACCATCGCCCCGCCTGAGGTGGCTCACCGCTCGACGACCACGTGCCATATCGCGAACATCTGCCTGAGACTGGGCCAAAAACTCACTTGGGACGTTGAGGCCGAACGGTTCGTCAACAATCCACTGGCTGACGGCATGATGGCCCGGGCCATGCGCAGCCCCTGGCGGCTCTGATCGCCATCAGCGTTTCTTGCGGTCTGCCGTCCGGTTGAGCCACAATTCGATGGGCTGGTATGGACCACTCCAGTTGGCGCCCATGATGTCTAAATCGCCGTCATTGCCGACGTCAGCCACCTGGACGTAGTGCGAGCCCTTGGTGGAGATGACCTGCTTATCCCACGAGGCGCCGTTGCGTTGATTGACGTAGACGATCACCTCGTCTGGGTCGGCGCCCTGGTGCATCTCGGCCGAGACCACGTCAACCAGCCCGTCGCCACTAATGTCCGCCGCCACCAGACTGTGGACCACGCACTCGATCCGGTCAGCAATTACATGCTCGGTCCAGTTGGGCGACGTTGCGTCCTTCGGCGCCTCGAACCACGAGAGCCTATAGAAACTGCCTTTCAGCTCGGAGGGCGACAAGACCACATCAGGCCGGCCATCCTTGTTGACATCGCCAATCTGAACCGTCGCGTTAGGATGCCACTGCCCGAATGGGTGGGCGGGCCAGGATGTGTCGGGCCGGTTTTCGAACCAGATGCCACCGATCACGATGTCGAGATCGCCATCGAGATCCAGATCATACGTCGCGATGGCCTCGCCATGAGGACAGTCGATCACCTTCTGCGCCCACGGCGCGCCCGGTCTCTGATACCAGAGGTAGATCTTATTGCCCGCCTTCGCGCCGAATTCCGACTGATTCCTCGTCACGATATCCAGGTGGCCATCGCCATCGAGATCGCCCAGTTCGACGTCATGCGTCGGATGGTCCGCGACTTTGTGAGTCTGCCACACATCCTTCGCCGGATCGCCCGAGGGCCCCGGATTCTCGTACCAGAAAAGTCCGCCCATGACGACGTCCAGATCACCATCACCATCGATGTCCCCTGCCTCGCCGTCAACGGTGTCATAGCCTCCCTTGCAGATCTCGGCTTTGGTCCAGTTCGGATAGGCATACCACACCAACGGACCCGTGCGTCCACCGATTACGATATCGACGAATCCATCGCCATTGATATCGGCAAAGATCTTCGCCCAGGGGTCTTTGGGGCCGTGGTCGTCCACCACGACGCGATCGAATGGAATCTTGCCCCAGCATGGAAGGACGATCGCCAACACCAGGAATGACACGAGCACAACAGGAAATGTCCCTCTGCGTTCGACCTTCATCTCGAATACCCTCGACTTGAATGATGGCACTTATGGGTGCGAACGGCCGCGATCGGCTACTGCTTGAATTCGGACACCAGAGATCCGACCGAGGCCTTCGCGTCACCGAACAGCATTCGGGTATTTTCCTTGAAGAAGAGCGGATTGTCAACGCCCGCGAATCCGGGGTTCAGCGATCGCTTCATGACGATGCAGGTCCGGGCCCGATCCACGTCGATGATGGGCATTCCCCACAGTGGACTGGCTTCGTCCTCTCGCGCTGCCGGGTTGACTACATCGTTGGCACCGATCACGATCGCCACATCCACCGTTTCCATCGTCGGGTTGACATCCTGTGGCTCGACCAGCATCTCATACGGGACATTCGCCTCCGCCAGCAACACGTTCATGTGTCCGGGCATGCGTCCGGCCACGGGATGGATGCAGTACCGCACTTCCGCCCCGTTGTTCTGGAGCAACTCGCCCAATTCGCGAACGACGTGCTGGGCCTGGGCAGCGGCCATGCCGTAGCCCGGGACAAACACGACGTTACGGGCCGCCTCGAGGATCAGGTAGGCGTCGTCGGCACTGATCGGGTTGGCCTCGCCCTGATAACCGGCGGCCTTGCCCGTGGTGCCCGAACCGAAACCGCTGAACAAGACGTTGGCGAGTGAGCGGTTCATGGCCTTGCACATGATCCGCGTGAGGATCAGGCCCGAGGCCCCCACCAGCGAACCCGAGACGATCAGGACGTTGTTACCGATGACGAAGCCGGCGGCGCAGGCCGCCAGCCCCGAGTAGCTGTTCAAGAGACAGATCACCACGGGCATGTCCGCCCCGCCAATCGGGATCGTCGAGAGCACGCCCAGGACCAGAGCCAGGAGGATGATGCCGATCAGTTCCAGATACACCAGGGCGGCTCCCCCGCCCGTAAGCAGGTGGAGCTTCTGGATGCAAAACAAAAGGCCCAACCCCGCCACGGCACCCAATACGAACGCATTGATGAGGTTCTGCTTCTTATACAGGATGGGCCGACCCGTGATCAGTGTCGAAAGCTTCCCATAGGCCACCAGGCTGCCCGAGAATGTCACGGCGCCGATCAGGACCGTCAGGAAGATCGCCACCATCGTGAACAGGCTGACCTCACTGCTCGCCGCCCATTTCCAGTGAAACTCCGACCAGCCCACCAGCAGGCTCGCCAGACCACCGAAGCCGTTAAACAGGCCGACCATCTCGGGCATGGCCGTCATCTTGACCATCCGAGCTGCCATTGCGCCGACACCGCCGCCGATCAGCACGCCCAGAATGATCCAGAACCAGCGAATGTCTTCCAGCGCCGTCACGGTTGTGATCACGGCAATGAGCATCCCGATGGCCGAGACCACGTTGCCCCGCCTCGCCGTGGCCTGCGAACTGAGCATCTTCAGTCCGAAGATGAAGAAGATCGAAGCGACGATATAGCATAAGCCCCTGAGCAGTTCCGGATTCATCGCTTGCTCCCGTCCTTGCCTTTGCTCTTGAACATCTCGAGCATTCGGTCCGTCACGAGGTAGCCTCCGACGACGTTGATCGTCGCGAAGATCACGGCCAGAACCGCCAGCAGCGTGGCGATCGCCGTGCCACCTTCATGCCCCGAGGCGATCAGCGCCCCGACGATGGTGATGCCCGAAATCGCGTTCGAGCCGGACATCAGAGGCGTATGCAACTGGGAGGGCACCTTCTTGATCAGTTCGACGCCCAGGAACATGGCCAGTACGAACACGAAAAACAGCAAAGGTACAGTCGTCGCGTTGAGCTCCACAACCAACTCCTTTAGGCAAAAGCCTGTTTGATGGCCGGATGGACGATGTCACCAGCGTGGGTGATCAGACATCCCTGGATGATCGCATCATCTCGATCCAGGACGAAGCGTTTGGTCTCCTTGTGCCAGAAGTGCTCGACGAAATTGTACAGATTGCTGCTGAACATCTGGCTGGCCGCCACGGGGACGCGACGCGGCAACTCGACACGGCCGATGATCATGACACCGTGCCGCTGAACTTCCTTGTCGGGCTTGGATGCCTCGACGTTGCCTCCGGTTTCGACCGCCAAATCAATAATCACGCTGCCGGGCTTCATCCCGTCGATCATCTCATTTGTCACGATCAATGGAGCCTTCTTCCCGAAGACCTTGGCGGTGGTAATCACGATATCCGATTGGGCACACTGTTTGGCCATCGCCTCGCGCTGCCTGGCCAGTTGCTCGTCGGTGAGCTTCTTGGCGTAGCCATCCTTGGTTTGGCCCGTCTCGCCCAAGTCGATCGTCAGCGGCTTGGCGCCCAGCGAGAGAATCTGCTCCTGAGCATCGGGACGAACGTCGAAGGCGTCCACGCGGGCTCCGAGTCGTTTGGCGGTGGCGATGGCCTGCAGGCCTGCAACACCGGCACCGATGACAAAGACTCGAGCCGGAGCGATCGTGCCGGCCGGTGTCATCATCATGGGCAGAATCTTGTTCTGTCGCGACGCCGCCAGGATCACGGCAACGTAGCCCGCGAGGTTGGCCTGAGAACTGAGTACATCCATTTTCTGGGCAATCGTCGTCCGGGGGATCATCTCCAGACTGATCGCACTGACCTTCCGATCCGCCATCGCCTGGACCACCTCGGCGCTGTTGAACGGATCGAGCAGGCTGACGTGGATGCCCCCCCCACTCAGATTCGGAACGTCGTCGACATCGGGAACGCCCAGTCGGAGAACCATCTCGGCTCCCAGAGAGGTCTTCTGGTCGCCTGATACTTGCGCCGGCTTGTTCATACTCCTCGTCGGCCACATTGATGGCACGCCCGATACCCGCGGCGACCTCGACTTCCGCTCCGAGTTTGACCAGCTTGGCGGCATCGGCCGGCAGCAACGCGGCTCGCGTCTCCTGTCGACCCGGCTCTTTGGCAATGAATAGCTTCATAGGGACTCCTGACCATCCGTGACCAGCGCGATCCATTGGCCTACGCCGCATACTCCTGTCAAGTTCGCTGAAATAGCGTATCGCCCCGAGTTTGGGGGGCTTGGGCTACTTGACGGGGTACTGCGGCAGTGGCGGGATCTCCTTCTCCTGAGTCTCCAACTCTTCGAGAATCACCTCGATTGCTTTATTGAGTTGCTCGTCGATGCCGGCGTATTCCTTGGCCGGATCGTTGTCAACCACGATGTCGGGATCGACCCCGTGCCCTTCGATGATCCACTTCTGGCCGTCGACGTCGTAGCGCGAAAACTCGGGCTTGTTGAGCGTGCCACCGTCCAGCAGAGGCAGCGAACCGCGAATACCCACGACGCCACCCCAAGTACGTTTGCCGATCACCTTACCCAGATTGTGTTTCTTGAAACGATAAGTGAACAGATCGCCATCCGAGGCAGAGAACTCGTCGCACAGGCACACCATCGGTCCGTAGATCATGGCCTCGGGATCAGACGCCGGCGCCGTGTTACGAGCGAAGTCGATCATGACGATCTCGCGACGCAGCCGCTCGATGAGCATGGGAGAGACGTTCCCGCCGCCATTGCCGCGCACGTCGATGATCAGGGCCTTCTTGCGGATCTGCGGATAGAAATGTTCGACGAACTCGTTGAGGCCATGCACGCCCATGTCGGGCACGTGGATATAGCCCACCTTGCCGTCAGTGGCCTCGGAGACTTTCTCGATGTTGCCCTGGACCCAACCGTAGTAGTACAGATCTTCCACGCTGCCCGTCGGGACAACCACCACCTTGCGGCTACCTTTGACCTTCGGCTGCGAGTTGAGTTCCAGCGTCACCTGCTTGCCCGCCTTGTTGATCAGCAACTCATGGACGTCGTTCACATCGGCCGTCGAGGCACCGTCAACCGCGATAATGTAGTCGCCTTCGCGCGCATCGACGCCAATCTCGGTCAGAGGTGAGCGTTTGGTTCGGTCCCAGTTCTGCCCACGAAGAATCTTGGCGATCTTGTAGTAGCCCGAGTCGCTGTCTCGCTCCAGTTCGGCGCCGAGCAGCCCCATCGGAATACGTTTGGGCTTGGGATACTCACCACCGCCAACGTAAGTGTGGCCCGCGTTCAACTCGCCGATCATCTCACCGAGAATATAGGTCAAGTCAGCCCGGTGGTTGACGTATGAGACCAACGAACCGTACCGATCCCGCATGGCGGTCCAGTCCACACCGTGCATATTCGGAACGTAGAAGAACTCCCGCATCTGCCGCCAGCACTCGGTGAAGATCTGCTTCCACTCGGCCCTCTTGTCCAGGAACACCTCCATCCCCGAGAGATCGAGCGTGTCCTTCAGGTCGATCTTACCTTTGGGCCGATCGATGATCGCGTACTTGCCGTTCGAGGCCACGAGCATCTTCTTGCCGTCGTCCGAGAGCCGGTATCCGCGAACCGAGCCAAGTTCCTTCTCCTCGCGATCCTTCAGGTCGTAGAGCACCAGTTGTGACCCGTGATCGTCGCTACCCCTTCGCATGTAGTAGAGCTGATCGTCCACCGCCTGGAGATTGTAGTAGTTCGAAACCGAAATCGGCAAAACCACAATGCGATCCTTGATCCCGTCAATATCCACCTTGATCGTCTCGCGTTGCTTTCTCGGTTTCTTCTCGGCCTTGTCACCGGGCTCGTTTGCGTCCTTAGCGGCGGCCTCGTCTTTCTTCTTGTCCTTGGCCTTCTCGGGTTTCTCTATCTCGACTTCGTCGCTGAGGGGCTTGAAGGGCGATTCCGTCTGCTTCGTCAGCGTGACAAGATAGATGCGGGACATATCGCGATAGATATGGTTCCACTCCGTCCGTCCGTAGATCGGGTTGAAATCGCGATCCGAGACGAAGAAGACATACTTGCCATCGGGGCTGAACACCGGATCGGATGAATCATACCAGCCCTCAGTGACGTCGTAAAACTTCTTGGCCCGGAGCGAATAGAGGCAGATCTTGTTCATCCCCTCGGTCTCGGCCTTCGCATAGACCACCCATCGGCTGTCGGGCGACCAGGCGTAGTCGCTGAACTCCCACTTCTGCGACTGATCCACCTCGGTGATCTGGCCATTCCGGATGTGCGCGAACCGCAGTCTCAGCATCTTGTCCGCCCAGAGAATCTTCTTGCTGTCGGGCGACCAGGCAAGACGATACTTGTACGTCTCGGCGTTCTTCGTCACCTGCCGTGCCGGCTTGCTGCCGTTCTGCGGAACGATCCAGATTTCGTCCTCTCCAGTGGCATCGGAAATGTAGGCAATCCACTTGCCGTCGGGTGACCACGTTGCGTTGCGATCATGAACGCCCGGGGTGGCGGTCAGATTGCGAATCTCGCCGTACTTCGCGGGCACGGTGAATACGTCGCCTCGGGCGTCGAAGACGGCTCGCTTGCCATCGCGGGCCACGTCATAGCTCGTCACGTGGTCGGCTACACTGACCAGGCCACCTCGACCGCCCACAAGGTCTTCTTGAATCGAGATGTCCACCTTCCTGTATTCTTCTGTCCCAAGATCAAAGCGGTAGATGTACCCGCCGTTCTCGAAGACGATCGCATCGACGCCCAGCGAAGGGAACTTGATGTCGAAATCGCTGAATTCCGTCAGCTTCCTCGTCTCTTTCGTGTCCGAGGTCGTACACGAACAGGTTCATGCGCTTGTTCTCGTCGCGGTCGGAGAGGAAGTAAATCCGGTCGCCCTTCCACATCGGGATGATATCCTGGGCCGGATTATCGGTGACGTTCTCCGTGCGCTTCGTCGCGAAATCGTAGATCCAAACGTCGTCGGCCATTCCCCCGCGATAACGCTTCCACGTGCGAAATTCACGGAAGATGCGGTTGAAGGCCAGCTTCTTCCCGTCGGGCGAGAACGAGCAGAAGCCTCCACGCGGCAAAGGCAGCTCTTCAGGCGATCCGCCGGCCGCCGGGACCGTGTACAGCCGCCCGTTGAAGCTATTGAACGACTTCATGCGCGATCGAAAGACGATCCGCTGCCCATCGGGCGTCCACGTCATGACAATGTTGTTGGGCCCCATCCGGTCGGACACGTCGTCTCTGCCAAGAGTCGCCGTATAACTCAAACGCTGCGGCACGCCTCCTTCGGCTGGGATGAGATAGACCTCGGTGTTGCCATCGTACTGTCCGGTGAAGGCGATGAACTTGCCGTCGGGCGAGAACCGCGCGAACATCTCGAAACCCTCGTCACTCGTGAGCTTCCGAGCGGTGCCACCGGACGCGTCAACGGTGTAGAGATCCCCTGCATAAGTGAAAACGATCTGGTTCTCGTGGATGGCCGGGAAACGCAAGAGACGCGCTTCATTGGCGAAAGAGATGCTGGTAAGACTCAGTAGGATGGCGGTGCAGAGGCCAAGCAGTCGATTCATTCCGATTCCCCGCTAAGATGACAAAGACATTCAATCCTTAAAGCATCATTTCGACGCTCTTCGGGATCATACCAGGACAATCCGCATCGGTCACGCATTTTGCCCGAATGATATCTCATACTCCCTCGCTCGAGCCAATGTTCCCACATCCACCGGAAGGCCCATCCCGCAACGAGAAATGGCGATCGGGTTCATGCCGAGCGGAGGCGATGAAGAATATCCCAGTACGCGCCGCGAGCGCCATGGGCGATGGCATCGGCCAATTCCGTGTTGTCGTTGTAGTTGTGGTCGGTGGCGTCGGCATCAGGGCGCTCTTCGGTCGGCTCGAAGAAACGTTCATCCCCCGCGATCAAGTCCTTGACCAATCGCGCCGGTTCGGGTCCCAACCCCGGAGCGATGTAGAACGTCGGCTGGAAGAAATCACACGGGCCGGTGTACTTGCGGCGGATCGCGGGATTGGTCTCCAAAGGTCCCTCGCTCTTGACGCGGTCGACCATATCGGTGCCGGGATAGATGCGAATCCCGACGGAAGCTGCCCGCACAGTCCGGGCCGATCTTCTTGACGAAGTCAATGGTGGTCGCAGCCGTCTCGGGCGTTTCGCCCGGGCCGCCCAGCAGCAGATCGATCATGACCTTGATGCCGTTGTCGCGGCACAGTCGAACCGCCTTGCCCAGATCGGCCGCGCGATGCGGCTGGCGGTATGTCCGCAGCATGGCCTCGCTGGCCGAGTCTCCCGTGAAGTTGATCCCGACGCAACCTGCTCGTTTCATCGCGCGGGCCAACTCGGCATCAAATGGCGTCACCGCCAGGTAGGTGTACCATCGCACCTTCTCACCGAGCCCGCGTCGAATGAACTCTTCACAGATCGCCAGAGCGTGATTTCGCGGAATATTGAACTCCGCGTCGCAGGTGTGTAAGACATCAATCCCCTGGGACAGCAGCGACTCGACCTCGTCGGCAACTTCGGCCGGCGGCCGCAGCCGGCAATGCGTGCCTTTGGCCAGCGGATCGGCACAGTACAGACAGCGCCGGTCGCAGCCTCGCTTGGTCTCCAGGCCGCACTGGCCCCCTCTCGCGAAATACGTGGCGTTGTCGAGGGTGCGACGCCTCGTCGGAAGCGACAAATCCGAAGGCCAAGCCGGGCGATTGCACACAATCTGACCGTCGCGACGCCAGAGGAGTCCATCGATAGTGTCAAATGCCCTTCCATTCTGCAATTGACGGTACAGCGACACCGTCGCCTGCTCGCCGTCGCCGTGCACGCCAAAATCAGCCCCGGTCGCCTCGACGACACGGCGGGCGAAGGTGCTGAACCCGACGCCGCCGACAACGATCGGTGCATCGCTGAGGGCCCGCAACCGCTCCACCAGCCCCGAAAGACCGGGGACAAACCACTGGCGCTGGGCCAAAAACAATCGTCCACATTGCGAAACGACAATCCGATCAGCGCCGGGGCATGGTCCGAGAAATACGACACTAGAGCGGTATCCGGGTCGTCGCAGAGACAGAGGTCCAGCACGTCGACTTCGAGCCCCTGATCCTGAGCCGCCTCGGCGACATACTCCAAGCCAATAGGGGCGATGGGAGGCATCATTCTGTTGGTGTTGATCAGCGTCAGCATGAGATCGCATGATATCGCTCGGCGTCGCTTGCCGCAAGTCCCCCATGTCGCGATTGATTCGAGTGCCCTTTTCTGCTATACTTGGGCATGGTCCTGCGAAACGTACGTTTCTGTCCGTAGCCGTCCTCCACGAGTCTGCCGATCCGGACGTTCATAGGGTGATTCATTTCATGAAGCATTGGTGTGTTCTGATTGTAGTGCTGCTCGTCCTGGGCTCGACTCGGACTTCGCCTGCGCAGGCTCTCCTGCGAATCAGCGAGTTCCTGGCCGTCAACGACCGTGGACTCGACGATGAAGACCGCGATGAAGAAGACTGGATTGAGATCCACAACGCCGATGCGAGCGAAGTGAACCTGGAGGGTTGGTTCCTCACCGACAATCCCAAGAACCTGACCAAGTGGGAGTTTCCTGCCGTGACGCTCGGGGCAGGCGACTACCTGGTCGTCTTCGCATCCGGAAAGGACAGACGAGACCCGGCGGGCGAACTGCACACGAACTTCAAACTGAGTGGCGACGGAGAGTATCTGGCGCTCGTTGCTTCTGATGGCGTCAGCGTGACGTCGGAGTACTTCCCCACCTTTCCGATCCAGGCGCCGGACATCTCCTACGGACTCAGCGGGGTCAGGACCGAGAGAGTGCTTCTCGCGCAGGGCTCACCCGCCCGAGTCAAGGTGCCGTTGAACGACAGGCTGGAAGGCCGGCCCGCAATCGATATGTCCCGTCCGTGGGTCCAGGAGGATTTCGACGATTCCACGTGGACGGCCGGCACTACGGGAGTCGGCTTTGGCTACAACACTCTGATCGGAACGGATGTGTCGGCCATGTACAACGTCAACGAGACCGTTTACATCCGCATCCCATTCGTGGTCGACGATCTGGAGGAGATTCGAGGCCTGACCCTGCGGGCGTGGTTTGACGATGGGATCATCGCCTATATCAACGGACACGAAGTGGCACGCTACAACGCACCGGAACCGGGGACGGAAACCTGGAACTCCGGGGCACCGGAAAGCTGGCCCGACACACGAATGCCCGAGCCCATTGACTTCGAGATCGCCCAGTTCGAGTTTCTGCATGTCGGAATAAACGTCCTGGCGATCCAGGGGTTGAATTTTGGATTGTCCAATCCCGACCTGCTGGTGATGCCGGAGTTGCTGGCGCATGTGGTGACCGTCGATCCACCGTTGCGGTATTTTCCGACACCGACGCCGGGCAGGCAGAATGATGCCGGGGTCGAAGCTATCGGGCCGATCATCGCAGATGTCGAGCATTCCCCCGAGACTCCCTCGACGAGGCGCTCTCTGGAGATCACAGCCAGAATCGCAGAAAGCTGCGACCCCCTGGTTTCCGCGACGCTGTACTATCGCGTGATGTTTGATCGCGAGGTGGCCGCTGCGCTCGTGGACGACGGAACGGGACTCGATCCCGTAGCCGGAGACGGGATCTTCACGGCGAGAATCCCCAACGATGCCTTCGAAATCGGCCAGATGATTCGTTGGTATATCACCGCCACGGATGCCGCCGGACGCGTGTCGCGGTTTCCCCGTTTCCTCGATCCGCAGAATTCGCCCGAGTATTGCGGAACGGTGGCCCTCGATCGCAGCGTGACAACGTCCCTGCCCATCCTCCACTGGTTTGTTGAAGATCCCCTAGCGGCCAATCGAGACGCCGGAACGCGTTGCTCGCTCTTCTACGATGGGCAATTCTACGACAACCTGCGTATCTATCTCCATGGCCAGTCCAGCAGAGGGTTCCCCAAGAAGAGCTACAACGTCGATTTCCATCCGGGCTACAACTTCAAATGGGCCGAAGGCGAGCCGCGGGCCGATGACATCAATCTCATGACCACCTATCCCGACAAGGCGCAGATGCGCAACATCCTGGCTTACGAAACGTATCGCGACGCCGACTGCGCCTATCACTGGGTCTTTCCCGTCCGCGTCCAGCAGAACGGGCAGTTCTGGGGCACGGCCCATGTTATGGAGAATGGCGATGAGGACTGGCTGATTCGGATGGGCGTCAATTCCGAAGGCGCCCTTTACAAGATGTACAACGGCTTCAACAACCCCGGGGACACCACCTACAACGTAGAGAAGAAGACGCGACAGGATGAAGACAACGCCGACCTGTCGGCTCTCTATCAGGGGCTAACGTCATCGGGCGAATCGCGAAGGCGATACGTGTACGACCATGTCAACGTCGCCCAGGTCGTCAACTTCCTGGCGGTGCGGACACTCACGGGTGACACGGATTGCTGCCACAAGAACTACTATCTCTACTGTGATACGGGACAGACCAATCTCTGGCAGATGTGGCCCTGGGACGTCGACCTGAGTTTCGGGCGGCGGTGGATCAGTTCGCTGACATATTGGGACCAGAACCTGATCGCGAATACACCTCTGTTCATCGGAAGAGGCAACCGGCTGCCTCAGGCGATCTTCGACATCCCGGAAACACGGGAGATGTACCTGCGGCGTCTGCGGACTTTGATGGACGAGTTGCTCAAACCCCCCGGGACACCGGCCGACGAGTTGTACTACGAGCCACGGATCGACGAACTGACGGCGATGATCGCGCCGGACGCTGCGCTGGACGCCGCCAAGTGGGGCTCTGACTCCTGGGGCAACGGTTCGACCGCCCCTTGTTGCCCGCAATCGCTGCCCGAAGCGGCGGCGGAACTGAAGGACTCGTATCTGCCCGAGAGACGGCATCAGTTGTTCGACCGCCTGACCTCGGGAGCGAGGGAACTGCCGGGTCCGCAGCCGACGGAGACGCTTATCTCATTTGGCGTCGTCGAGAACGTACCTGCCGACGGCAACCCGGATGAGGGCTACATCCAACTGCTCAACCCCAACGCTTACGCCGTGGATATCTCAGGGCTGGACAATCAGTGACGACACCGATGCGTCCATCCCCCTCTTCACCTTCCGAGGGGGCACCGTCATCCCAGCCGACGGCACGGTCTACGCAGCCGTCACACGGATCGGCTTCGACGCGAGGCGTCAATACCCAACCCAAGGTCGGGCCCTGTTCGTCGTGGGCGACTGCACACGTCCCCTACCGGCCTCGGGCACACGCATCGAACTTGTCGATCACAATGGAATGCTCGTCGATCGCGCCGTGATGCCATAGCTCCGCTAGTCACCTCAATACGACTATGCGACCTCCCAACCCTTTCGGCACTCGCGAACGAGGTACTTATTTGCTTCGGGCGCATTTGTGACCTTCATGTTCCTGGCATCCCACAGCAGCCGCTTACCTCCCATTCTCAGTGAGATGGCGCCCAGGTTGAACGCTTCGGAGATCGGACCGGCCAGCAGGAAGTCCCCATAGGAGGGTGTGCCCGTCTTGAACGCTTCGATCCATGCGGCCGCGCAACTGCGCCGATCGCGTTTGCGAACGTTTCCACTCTCCTTGAACGCCCGGGCCTTTCGCTCCGGGATGATGTGCGGATCTTCACAGAGGAAGCCCGCCAGAATCTTGCCTTTGTCGCCCACGAACATCATACCCTCGGCCGGCAGTTCGATGTTGTCCTCCTCCGCCTCTTCCGGTGTGGGCGGCTTCATGCCTCCATCGTGCCAGAAAAGATCCAGAGCGGGCCGGTCGCCCTTGGCCGCAAATTTGAAGCGAATGGTACACGCGAACGGGAAGGAGTAGTCGTTGTGGATCTTCTTGCTGACGCCGTCGTCAATGGTACAGACGTGACTTGGCGTCGATTCGACTGCGACGGGCGCATCCAGATCGAACTCCTGGAAGACGGGCCAGAGGCTGTAATGTCCCATGTCGGCCACCGCACCGCCACCGAACTCGTACCAGCCGCGAAATACGGCGTGCGTGTAGTGCGGATGGTAAGGCCTGGGCAGAGAGGGTCCCAGCCAAAGGTCCCAGTCGAAGCCTTTCGGGATCGGAGGCCGGTCAGTGGGGATCGTCGCGTATTGAGGCCACACGGGCCGATTCGTCCAGTTGTGGATCTCTCGGAGCGTGCCAATGGCGCCGGCGGCAATCCAATCGGCGACCATCTGAACGTTCTCGCCCCGGCTGGCGGGCAGGAAATGGGTCGAGACCTTGGTCTTCCGCGCCGTCTCGATGACCAGTCTGGCCTCGTGGACCCGGTTGGCCAGCGGCTTGTGCATCACGACGTGCTTGCCCGCTCTCATGGCCGCGATAGAGATGGTGCGCATGAAGATGATCGGGCGTCATGATCTTGACCGCGTCGAGGTCCTTGTCATTCTCCAACAGCTCGCGGAAATCGGCGTAGGCGGCGCAGGCCTTGAATTCGTCGGCCGCAGCCTCGCCGGCGTAGTACAGCGTCGACGACCTCCTGGCCTACGTCACGGCCGCCCGGGACAGCCGCGGCTCCTCGCTCGCCAGTCGGGATCTGCCGAGATCCCGCCGCGATTGGCCTTCGTATCTCATCTTTGCCCCACTCGACGTAGTCGCTGCTGTCCTTGTTGGGGTCGCAGACGGCGACGATCTGCAGCTCCGGCTCGGCGAGCAAGCCCACCAACTCGCGGAAGCCCTGCGTCCCCATGCCGATGTGGGCGAGCGTGATCTTCTCGCTCGGAGCGACGTGCCCGGCCCCGCCCAGGACGTGACGCGGTACAATCGTGACGGCGCCGGCCGACGCGGCAGCGTATCCCAGGAATTTGCGACGGTTCATGTCAGATGCCATGGCTTGTCTCCTTGAGCGGGTGAATTGACAGATTCTCCAAGCACACCAATATGCCGGCGATCCCATTGGAATCGCCCCTCCATGCTAACCCCTGAACGTCCATGACACAAGCAATAGTCACCGATCCAGAGGCTTGAGATTGTGGGAGTTCACGCTATGATGGTAATGATTCAATTGGCCAGCCGGCACGATAGACAAAGGCGAAAATCGCCTCTCGCTTCGTAAGGGTCTTACAATGCAGAAGCTATCCACCACCCCACTCCTGATCGTTCTGGTCCTCGCTTTGTCGTCCCTGGGCCTGGCCCAGGATACCGAAAACGGGACCTACACGGTCAATACGTACGAATGCATCGGCGTCTACCACCAGGCCAAGTTCACTGGCGATTGTCAGGTACGGTACCGCGAGCAAGGGGCTGACGCATGGCGCCGGGGGCTGGACCTGGTCTACGACGAGCGAGACGGGCAGTATCGGGGCAGTCTCGTGAACCTGGAGCCGGATACAGAATACGAGATCGAACTGAGTCTCGGTGATTCCAAGGTGCTCACACAGGGCAAAGACGCGGTCCGGTCGATTCCCGGTCGGCCAGACGACCCGGATCGAAAGCGGGATACGGCGTGATCCTCTGCGGGTCGAGACCTCGGGGACGCCGCAAGCATATCATCTGATCACAGCGGACGGCCACGCAATGATCGACGTCATGAATGCGGCCGACTACAACATTGTCGTCGATGCCGACTACGTGGTCATCCGAGGCCTGGATCTGAAGAACGCGGCCAGACATGGGATACTGATCGAGAAAGGCCGGCACGACATCGTGATCGAGGACTGCCGCATTACTTTCTGGGGCCGAATCGGTGGGCCCCGGACCTACGGCAACGAAGGCAACATGGACAGCGCCGTCTACGCCAATCGGGGCGCCGGGCGTCTGACGATCCAACGCAATCTGATCGAGAACCCACGTGGTGGCTCGAACGACTGGGACGACGGGCACCCCGCAGGTCCCCAGGCCATCAGCCTGAACAACTCGTCGGGAGAAAACGTCATTCGCTACAACGAAATTCGGTCGAGCGAAGGCCACGGGTTCAACGACGCCTTCGGCGGCTCCTCGAATTTCAGCTTCGAGGGCAGCCCGAATCGCGATTCGGATATCTACGGAAACATCATATGCAACGTGTGGGACGACGCCATCGAGAGCGAAGGCGCGAACATGAACGTGCGGATCTGGGGCAATTACACGCATCACACGTTTCAGCACATCGCCGTGGCGTGCACATCGAAGGGCCCGCTCTACATCTTCCGCAACGTCTTCGGTCTCAGTCGCCGCACCCATAAGGACCCGCTGGGTGGTTGCATGATCAAGGTCGGCCAGCGCGACGAATTCGCCGGCGGGCGACGCTACGTCTTCCACAACACCGCCATCCAACCCAAGGGTTCGTTTAACGTGTTCAGCGGGCACATCAATCCCAATACCGTGACGAGGAACAACGTCTTCGACTGCCCGGGACGTTTGACATCGTCGCGCGACGCCGAGCCGCCGAGTGACTTCGACTACGATCTTTTCACGGGCATGGACCGGGGCGGTGCCAGCCGAGCGCCACGGGATTCGCGGGAAGCCTTCGTTCATTCCCTCCACGAATCTTGAGTTCTTCCCCGCCTTGACGACGACCAAGATCCAATGGGGCAAGGTGGACATCCAACAGGGCGAACGTACGGTGACACTGACAGACCCGGTCGTGACTGTGCCCAATCCCATCATCGACGCCGGGATGGTCATTCCCGGATTCAACGACGGTTTCGTGGGCAATGCGCCCGACCTCGGCGCATTCGAGCGGGGAGGTCCGCCGATTCGCTTTGGCCGAACCGCTGATCCGGACTTCAGACCCGCCCCTTGGGAATAGAACAGCCCTGATTCAATCTCTGACCAGGAACACCAAAGGAGTATGGCAATGACTGCCCAAGCTACACAGCAACAAACCGACACGCCCAGAGCCCGACGGCTAATGTCTCTTCTACAGGTGGCTCTCCTGATAGCGGGGATGACTCTCACCACGGCGCCGACGTGGGCCGCAGCCCCCAAGGTCATTGTCTATCCCGCTCCGGCCGGTGAAACTTTGTCGCCCGACTACGAAGTACAGGTAGAAAGCCTGAAGGTAGACGTGTACAGCGCACGCACCCTGGACCCGCCCTTTGCAGGCAAGCAATGGGACTATGGTGGCCCCTATTCCTTCGCGAATTTCGATATGTCGGGACCCGTGGTGATCCGCATCACGTCCCAGCGGTCTCTGCGAGATGTCGTGGTGCGGCCACAATCGGCAGGCGTCACACCCACCGTCGTGGACGACCACACCGTCACGCTGGCCCTCGACCGACCACGCAAGCTCAGCATCGAACCCAACGGCAGGAGCGGCCCCCTGCTGCTGTTCGCTAGCCCTCTGGAAACCGACATTCCGAGAGCCAATGACGAGGGGGTGGTCTATTTCGGCCGAGGGGTACATATGCCCGAGAGGATCGTTCTGGAGAGCAATCAGACGCTCTATCTCGCAGGCGGAGCGGTGGTGAAGGCCGAAGTCCTGGTCAAGGGATCGAACATCCGGATTCGTGGTCGCGGCATCCTGGACGGCTCGGAATGGGAGTGGCGCAAGGGCCCCGTGGGCAATCTGATCGCTATCCGCGACAGCAACGACGTTGAGATCCGCGACATCACGCTGCGCGGGTCGTCACATTGGACTATCGTGCCGAGAAACAGCCGGCAGGTGACGGTCCGAAACGTCAAACTCTGCAATTCCCGCGTCCAGAACGACGATGGGATCAACCCCTGCAACTCTCAGGACGTTCTGATTACCGACTGCTTCATTCGAAGCGACGACGACTGTGTCGCACTGAAGGGGCTGGATTTCGAAGGGACCAACAGCAACGTCGAACGCATCACCGTGGAGAACTCGATCCTCTGGTGCGATCGCGCTCGAATCTTCCTGCTTGGGCACGAAAGCCGGGCGGAGTTCATGCGAGATATCACGCTGCGGAATTTGGATATCATCCACTTCACGATGACGCCGTTCCTGTTCGAGCCAGGCGAGGACATGCGGCTGGAAAACGTCACGGTCGAAGATATCCGGATGCACGGGGAAGGTCAGCGGGAGTTCATTCGGTTGCGCCCGGTCGTGAATCAGTACATGCGGAAGAAGGTGCCGGGATTCATCCGGGAGGTCCACTTCAAGAACGTCGAGATCGAAGGCAAGCAAGGTGAGTACCTCGTGCAGGTTATGGGAGCAGACGAGAAGCACGACGTTCGCGATGTGACGTTCGAGGACGTCTCGATCAATGGCAAAAAGGTGACCCGCGAATCCGAGCGTGTGCAAATCGGCCAATACACTGAAGACCTGCGTTTCCAGGCGGATTCGCAATAGGAACATCGAAGGAGAGCATCGCATGCATAAGCAATTCACCATCGGGCTCGTCGCCGTGGCGCTGCTGCTGACAACCTGTCTGGACGTTCGTACGCACGCGGCCGAAGAGCAGACCAACACCACAGCCGTGTTTTCGCCGGACTTCGGACTGCTACTGGCCCCCGGAGAAGGTGCCGGCGGTCGTGGACGCCGTGGGTTTGGGTTCTCAGGCGGAAGCGATCCGGTTCGTAGCCGACTGGTGGATGGAACGCTTGCACAGTACGCACCTGAGGAAGGCCAGCCCCTCGAAGGGCAGGATGGATGGCAGTGGAAACGTGTCGAGTTCGGTCAAGACGGCGTCGTGCGCGGTCGTGGTTCCTACCTCTACGCGCCCATCGAATCGAATGAATCGAAGGTGCTGGTGCTCAACGCTTCGGGGCACAGTGAAGCCTACGTCAACGGCCGGCCTCGCGGCGGCGACATCTACAACTACGGTTATGTCCACCTGCCCATCCTGTTGCACGAGGGGACGAATCACCTGCTCCTCCGTGCGGGACGCGGGGCCTTCAAGGTCCACCTGTACGCGCCGCCGAGTCCTGTCTTTCTCCAGAGCCAGGACACCACGCTGCCCGATCTGATCGCCGGCCAGACCATTGACACATGGGGCGCGGTTGTCGTCGTCAATGCGACCTCCGAACCGGCGCAAGGACTCAGCCTCTCGGTGAAGGCTCCGGGCCTCAGCGATGCGGCAACATCCGTCCCCTCTATCCCCCCGCTGACCGTGCGAAAGGTGGGATTCCGAATTCGTACCACGAGCCCCGCGGCTGGAGAGGAAGTCGGGGGAACGCTTCAGTTGCAACGAGCAGATGGCCAGGTTTGTCACGAGATGCCTCTGAATCTGGAAGTCGCTCCGCCGGGCCGCCGTCGCAGGGTCACGTTTGTCAGCGAAATCGACAGCACGGTGCAATACTTCGGCCTGGTGCCCGCAACGCGAACATCCCCCAATGACCCCGCGCCTGCTATCGTCCTGACGTGCCATGGAGCGGGCGTGGAGGCCTACGGGCAGGCAGGAGCGTATTCGCCCAAGCAATGGTTCCACATCGTCGCACCGACGAACCGGCGGCCCTATGGATTTGACTGGGAGGATTTCGGCCGCATGGATGCGATGGAGGTGCTCGACATCGCCGAGAAAACGCTCAAACACGATCCGTCCCGAATCTATCTCACAGGCCATTCCATGGGCGGGCACGGAGCCTGGCACCTTGGCGTGACTTACCCCGACCGGTTCGCGGCCGTCGGTCCCAGCGCCGGGTGGCTCTCTCGGTCGTCGTACGTGAGACGAGGCGACGACGATACGGAAAAGTCACCAATGCAGGCCATTTTGAATCGCGGTGAGAAGGCAGGCAATACGGTCGCGCTGGCGGCGAACCTGAAGGAGCGTGCTGTTTACATCCTGCACGGTGGAGACGACGACAACGTCCCGGCTTCACAGGCGCAGACGATGGCCAAAGTGCTCGAAGGATTCCACCACGACTGGATCTATCATGAAGAGCCCAATCAGGGACACTGGTGGGGCAACGAATACAATGATGGCGGATCCGCCTGTGTGGACTGGCCGTTCATGTTCGATCGCTTTGCGCATCACGCGCTGGCGCCTGCGTCCGCGGTGCGCGAGGTCGAATTCATCACCGCCAATCCGGGCGTTTCCAGTCAGTCTCACTGGCTGGCCATCGAGGGACAGACCAAGCTGATGGACCTGAGCAAGGCTCACGTGGAGTGCTGGCCCAACCAGCGTTTGTTCAAGGGAACGACGGAGAACGTCGCCGTCTTGAAGCTGAACGTCGATCATCTGCTCGCTCCGGAACCCATCACGGTCGAACTCGATGGGCAGACGATCCCTGATATCGTCTACCCCAGTGAAACCCGCTCGCTCTGGCTCGAACGGACTGGTGAGGGCTGGCATTGCATCGAGCGGCCGCCGTTGCGAAACAAAGGTCCGCGTCGCTACGGCAGCATCAAGGAGGAGTTGCAGCATCGCTTCCTGTTGGTCTATGGCACCAAAGGGACACCCGAGGAGAACGCATGGGCCTTTGGCAAGGCCCGATACGACGCCGAGACCTTCCTGTATCGGGGCAACGCCTCGATGGAGATGGTGCCGGACACGGTGTTCGAGCCATCTCGCTATCGCGATCGAACGGTGGTCCTCTATGGCAATGCCCAGACGAACGCCGCGTGGCCTGTCCTTCTGGGTGACAGTCCGATGCAGGTCACTCGAGGTCGAATCCAATTGGGCCAGCGTGAATTCAAGGGCAACGATCTGTCCGCTATCTTCATCCGCCCCCGGCCGGACAGCGACATCGCTTCGGTCGTGGTCGTCAGCGGCACAGGGCCCATCGGTATGCGATCAACCTATCCAACGTCGTTCTTCGTGCCGTTCGTACGCTATCCCGACTGTGTAATCGCACGAGCAGATGCCGTGGACAACCGGCGTTCAGAAGACCTCGCGGCAGGATATTTCGGCCTGGACTGGTCCGTTGAGAATGGCGAGTTCGTCTTCTCCGAGCAGTAGACCGCCTGGTGATTCTGCCGAGGTAGCCGAGTACTTTCCTTCTCTGCGAACCCAGGGAGAAGATATATCGTGACAATGAAACGGGCACAGAAACACCTGCCGCCCAAGAGGAGTTCATCGACTCTATGAAAACACATCGTATGCTCGTCGCGACAATCATCGTTCTTCTGATCCAATGGACCGGGCTGGCCCAAGCTGAGAACTGGCCGGGCTGGCGCGGACCACGCGGGGACGGGACGTCCCCGGATCGGAACGCCCCCACCGAGTGGGACCCGGCCACCGCCCTCTGGAAGACGGAACTGCCTGGCGCGGGGCACGCCTCGCCGATCGTCTGGGGCGACCGCATTTTCACCGTGACGGCACTGCCCGCGACGCAGGAACGCGTGCTTCTCTGTCTCGACCGAGATACGGGCCATTTGCTTTGGCAGCAGACCATCGTGCGAGGACCGCTACAGAAGATCCACAAGCAGAACAGCTACGCCTCAGGCACCCCGGCCACGGATGGGCAGCGGGTTTACGCCACCTTCCGCGTTGGTGACGATATTGTGGTCGCTGCGCATGCCTTCGACACAGGCAAACAGCTCTGGTTGATCCGAGCGGGCACGCACAAGGGCGAGTGGGGGTTCAGCAACGAGCCTGTGCTGTACAAAGACAAAGTCATTGTCGATGGCGACGGTAAAGACGATTCGTTCCTGATCGCTCTGCGTCGTGATAACGGAGAGACTCTCTGGCGCATCAGCCGTTACAACAAGGGGATCAGCTACAGTGCCCCGCTGATTCGAGAGATGGCCGGACGCATTCAGATGATCCAGTGCGGAGACCGGTGCGTTACGAGTTTCGATCCGGATACGGGGCAGCAGATATGGCGGGTTGAAGGTCCGTCACAGGAATTTGTTTCCACCCCGGTCTACAGCGAGAAGGCTGGCTTGGTTTTCGTCAGCAGCAGTTGGCCTAAGCAGGTCTTGCTCGCGATTCGCCCCGACGGAACCGGCGATGTGACGAACACGCATGTCGTTTGGCGGGATACCAAAGGGGCACCGTATGTTCCGTCCATGATGGTCGCGGGCGATTACCTGCTGAGCATCAGCAACTCCGGCGTGGCCGTCTGCCATGAAGCCGCGACCGGCAAGATATTCTGGCAGGAAGAGCTTGGAAAGCACCACGCCTCCCCTGTCCTCCTGAAGGGACTGGTTTTCTTCATCAACGACGATGGCCAAGTGAACGTGATCAAGCCAGGTCCCGAATTCGATCGCGTCGCGAGATACGAGTTGGGCGAATCGTGCTACGCGTCACCGGCGATCAGCGATGGTCAGGTCTTCCTGCGTGGCTTCAAGCATCTCTTCTGCCTCGGGCAGAGAACCCGATAGAGACTGGCATCCGTAAGAGTTGGAGTTCGATTGCCATGACACAGCACGGTGCTTACACGGACAGGCACGGACGAACACATATTCAGCATTGCGTCGTATTGGAGGGATTGATCCTTCTGCTCATCACGGTCTGTGCTGGCCAGGCGCTGGCCGCTTCTTCTGCCGGTATTGAGTGGCATCAGATCAATCCCGTACAGTCCGATGATGTCCTGTTCAACCCGGGTATGGGACTCTATCTGGCAGGCGGCAGTGGTCTGAGCTACAAACCTGAGCCCGATGCATGGGCGCTGTCGCTGTGTGACATCGTCTATTTTCGTCCCACGTGGAACGACCTGGAAGCAGAAGGTCCCGGGACAGGGTTCGATGCATACTTTAAGCCCATCTTCGATTTCTGGGTGCGTCAGCGAGGCAAGCGTGTGGCGTTTCGCGTAATGTCCGAGAGCATGCACTATCGCGGGAAATACGCCACTCCAAAATGGGTGTTCGACGAAGGCGTGCCCAGCGTGCTGCATCGAGGCCTGCGCGGGCAGGACCAGATCGATCCCGTCTTCTGGAACCCGCTCTACCTGAAGCTGCACTGCGAGTTTATTGAACGCCTCGGTCGTTATCTCGACGGGCGGCCTGGATTGGAATACGTCGACATCGGTGGCATTGGTGAATGGGGTGAGATGCATCTCGGGCTCCACATACCGGGCCGCTGGACGCCACAGCAACTGGAGCAAACCGGATTCACGCGAGACAAGTACATAGGTGCTTATCGCCAGGTAATCGACGCGCATGCCGAGGCCTTTCCCCACACGCGCGTCTTCCTGAACGTGGGGTCCTATGCGGAGATCAATGACTACGCGGCGCTACGCGGATGCCACTTCCGCCAGGATGGCCTGACGCCAGGCGGGCCGAGCAACAACGTGGGCAAGCTCTATTACCATCCGTATTCCCGTCGCGGCGTCATCTGTAACTACGAGTTCCACAGCTCGTACCGCAGCATGCAGGAGAAAGGATGGGATCTTCGCAAGACCGTGGAGCAGGGGCTGAGCGATCCAATCTCCTACCTCAACACGAACATTCTTTCGCCCCAGGATTGGGAGAGGGCGCCGGCCCAGGTGAAGGAACTCTTCCTGGACGCCGCGAGAAGAATCGGCTTTCGTTTCGTCCTGACTGAATTGCGCGTGCCGACCCAGCTCAATCTGAGCGATCAAACAGCCGGACGCCTCCTGATCGAGCACACTTGGAAGAACACCGGCGTCGCCCCCTGCTATGATAGCTACGCCCTGGAATTCACGCTTCATGATGGAGATGGTAAGATCGTTGCCACACAGCAGCACTTCCCGACCCATCCGACAACACAATGGTTTCCCGATGAAGAGGTCGTCGAGCGGACGCTCATTCGCTTCCCAGCCGGGATGCCCAAAGGCGACTACACGCTGAAGATGGCCATGCGCATGCCCGAGAAGGCTGACCAGCACATTCTGCTGGGTCTGGCCGGTCGAGACGAAGAGGATCGATACGAACTATGCAAGCTTACGGCCGTTCCTGCACAACATGCGACGGGAATCGTCTACAGTCAATCCTTCGAGTCAGCCAAGCATGGTTGGACCTGTAGTCAAGGCATTCAATCGCAAGTCGACACCACAGTCTCTCACGATGGTAAATCGAGCCTGCACTTGTCAGGCGAACAAACGAGTGGGTGGAACTATGTCTCGCATACGCTCGGCTCACCGGTTCTGCCCGCCAGCAAATACCGCCTCTCCTGTTGGCTGAAAGTGGGCGTTCTCGAACCCGATCGGCTTGCTCCTTACCTCAAGATCGGACTGAGCGACGGCGAAGGCAAGTGGCTCACGAACTGCCCGACCAGCGCCTATGACATGAGCAAGGCAGGCACATGGCAGCAGCTCGAAGCGACCTTCGAAACGTCGCTGGAGACAGCCGGTGGCCATCTGGCGCTTGAACGAGGCGCCAACGATGTCTCCACTCGTATCGACCTCTGGCTCGACAGTGTGGAGGTCGAACTGCTCGAAGCGCCCTGAGGCAGCCGTTGCCCAATGGGTCCCCTACTCGCGAATGTCGTAGACCATCAGATATTCGCCATGCCGCAGGTATAGCCGGCCGTCGGCGATGGACGGATGGGCCCAGAACGGACCTTTACCCTTGGCGACGGTGAAGCTACTGACGACCTTGAACTCGTCCGGCGTCGGCTCGACGAGCCCTACCTCACCGGTTCGCTCGTCGTAACAATACAACATGCCATCGGCGTAGATCACCGCGCCTTTGTTGCCGTTCCACTTGGTGTCATACATGACCTTGCCATCGTCCCACCGCAGGCACGCCCAATCACCCCGGCTGTTGCTCGTCCAGGTCGAACCATAGATGTAGCCATCCACAAGGACAACCCCGCCATGATGGACGTCGAGCACCTTGTCGGTCCAGATCCTGTCGACACTGGTGCCATCGGCACTGAGGCGAAGCATGGCGCCGCCGTTCCCGTACCCGCTGGTCGTATAGATGCATCCGTCGTGATAGACCGGGGTATTGGCATTGACCAGCCGATTCCGGTCCACATGGTATTCGTCGAAATCGTCATGCCAAAGCAGTTTGCCCGTTCGAGCGTCGAGGCCGACAACCGAATCGGCGAGCATGGTGACCACAACACGATGATTTCCCCGCGTGAAGACAACCGGGTTGCAGTAGCACGCCTGTTGGGTCAGTTCTTTACATTCCCAAATCACCTTGCCCGTCATCTTGTCCAGGGCAATGATACTGGCGACTTCGCCTCCCGGCGTGCAGATGACCTTATTCGCGTCGATCAGGACGTTTTCCGACATGCCCCATCGAGGGAACTGCGTCTTGTACTTTTCCGCCGCGTCTACGGACCATACCACATCACCCGAAGTGGCATTCAGGCAATAGATCGCTCCCCGACCACTGGTGATATAGAGGCGATCCTCCTCCACTGTGGGTGTGCAGCGAGCCGCCTGGTACGAGCGGGTCCATTCCGGGCCATAGCGTGCCTTCCACTTGGGACGTCCATCGAGGTCGAACGCAAAGACATACCCGTCGCGGTCGATCATGCCCGTGATATAGACCATGCCCTTTGAGATCGCGGCCGACGAGTAGCCTTCGCCCAGTCCCTCGACCTCCCAGAGGAGCTTCGGACCGCCTTCGGGCCACCGTTGCATGAGTCCGGTCTCATTCGACTTCCCATCGCGGTCGGGACCACGAAACTGCGGCCAGTCGGCCGCGATAGTCAGCGTGCCACAGAGCAAAACACCCAGCAGGGACAGGGTGACGATACGACGGTTTGTCACAGCACAATCCTCCACCATAAGAAGGAGTTCAACCATACATTCCCCAATGCGGCCCTATCATGCGGAAACTTGGGGTTCCCCGCAAGCATTTCTCAAGGCTCGCTTCGAGACCGGAGGCAGAAATCGACGAGCAGTCCGGAGGAAGTCGTCGCGATTGGAGCACGATTCGGCTATGCTACTATATGGCGACTGTCTCTCGTATTCGTTGAAGGAGGACTGAATGGAATCACGCATAATTCTGTGGGTTATCTCGGTGTTGATCCTGACGCTGGCAGCGCCCACCTGGGCGGACCTCGGCGTGACTAAGGCGGGTGACAGTGTGGTTGATGCCCGAGCGTTGACCATTGACGGGTCCTTCGGTCAGGCCATCAACGGACTCTCCTTTCAGCAGGATGCCGTCGTCAGCCATGGGAAGTATCAGTATGTGGGCTACTACGATGGCCAGAGACGCGTCTGCCTGGCACGCAGAGAATTACCGGCCAGCAAGTGGGAGATCGTCCGCTTTCTCGACTACGACTTCCAAAGCAATGACGCCCACAACGTCATCTCGATAGGCATCTGCCCCCAGGATGGCACGATCCATCTGGCGTTCGACCATCATGGCCATCCGCTGCACTATCGCGTCTCGGACAAAGGCGTAGCCACTCATCCCGACCGTGCGACATGGGATGCCTCTCTGTTCGGCCCCGTCCGGTCGGAACTGGAGGCAGGCAAACCGATTGCCATCACGTATCCCCGGTTCTGGCAGACCCCGGACGGAGAGCTGCAATTCTGCTACCGCCGCGGCGGTTCGGGCAATGGCGATCGCATGCTGGTCGACTATGACGCCAATACGGGTACATGGGCCAATACCCGCCAGATTGATTCGCACGCGGGCCGGTTTGAAGACGCCATGGGCCCCAGTGATTCTCGATGCTCCTATCCGAACGGATATGGCTACGGACCGATGGGCCGACTCCACGTCACGTGGGTCTGGCGGGAAGACAGCCAGGGATCGAACCACGACCTGATGTACGCCTACAGCACCGATAGAGGCGAGACCTGGCTCAACAATGCGGGCGAAACACTAACAGAGCCTGCCAACGTCAACTCGCCCGGCATCACCGTCGCCAGGATCAGCCGGTTGCATGGGCTGATGAATACACATGGCCAGGCGATCGATTCCAAGGGCCGAATCCACGTCGTCATGTGGCACTGCACGGATGAGACGCTGGCCGAGGCCGGCAGCAAGCCTGGGGAAGAGCGTTGGGGACCGCCCGAGGCTCGGCGCTATCATCACTACTGGCGAGACACCGAGGGTCGATGGCACCAGACGCAGTTGCCCTGGGTAGCGGGTAATCGTCCGAAGGTGTTCCTGGATCATGATGATAACGCCTACGTGATCTACGCCGTACCAAGCCAACCCGCCAGCCTGGCGGATGGGCATCTGCACCGCAGGGGAGACCTTGTGATTGCCGGCGCCACCGCCGCCTCACACTGGGAAGACTGGAAGATCCTGCACCGGGAGATGGGACCGTTCGTCAACGAGATGCTCGCAGATCCCTATCGCTGGAAGGATGAATCCGTGCTCTCGATCATGGTACAGGAATCGCCCAACAGTGCGCATGAATCCACGCCGCTGCGGATTCTCGACTTCGCAATCAGAGGCAAATGAGCGAATCTCACACGAACAACAAACGTTCATCTTCAAGAGGCAGACTGATGAAACGACGCACATTTATCAAGACGACTGGTGCCCTGGGACTCAGTGCGGCCATGCCGTGGGCGGAAGTGTTCGCTCAGCGGCAGGATTCGGCAGAATTCCTCAAGCAGAAGACATCCGACGGGATGCTCTTTCCACGTCCTCACGACGGAGCTGAGCTGCGAATTTCCCCTGTGGGACTGGCCTGGCTGCCCTGCCCGAAAGGCGCGGGGTATCGCGTCGAGATGTCTGATAAAGGCGGCCGTTCAGTCTACAGAAAAGACGTCGGGGCCGATCCCGTGCATTGCCCTGATCGGGTATTCCCGGCCGGCACGTACACGTGGGACGTGGTCGCACTGGATGCACAAGGCCGTGACATCGCTCATCATGGCAAGCAATCCTTCACCATCCTGAAAGGAGCGGCCGAGCTGCCCTGGATCGATCCGAAGGAACTACTGGGCCGCGTCCCAAGAACGCATCCGCGCATTCTCTATCCGAAATCCAATATCGAGAAGATTCGCTCAACACTCTCGACCACGCGAGCCAAATCCTGGCAAGCCTGCAAGGCGGCCGCCGACCGGGCCCTGTCGAAAGGTGTGCCGGAGTTCCCGACCTATCACCGCATCGAGGACACGAGCACGAGCCGGCTCGAATACCAGAAGTATTTCGCTTACTTCCGGGGCTACGTGGACGGCGCCCTGATGGACCTGTCGCTGGCTTATCTCATGACGAACGACGCCAAGTATGCGAATGCCGCCAAGAAGATCCTTCTCGAAATCGCCTCCTGGCCCACCGATGACGATGACGTCACGTCCGTCAGCGCGAGGTGGGGAGACGAAGTGGGCCTGTCGTTCTCCAAGTGTGTCCACATCGCTTACGACTGGCTCTACGATGCGCTCGACGATCGCGAGAAGCAACTCGTCTTCAAGATGTGCCACGCACGCGCCTGGCAGACGTATCGGCGACTGACTCGCAAGAACTTCCTCACCTATCCGGGAGAGAGTCATAACGGACGGCTGATCGCCTATCTCACCGACATGTCCCTGGCGATGGCGGGTGAAACACCGGACGCCGAGACCTGGCAGACCTATTCGCTCAAGGCGCTGCTGACAATCTACCCACACTGGGCCGGCATCGACGGAGGCTGGGCCGAGGGAATCCCCTATGGTCTCTGGTACAACACGTTCTACATCCCCGCTCTCGAAGGGCTGCGTCAACTCGCAGGCTACGATCTCTGGCAACGTCCCTTCTTCAACAACGTGCGCTATTTCTTCTTCTACTGCACTGCAAATCTCGGGGAGATCCGCCCGTTTGGCGACAGCGCCGAAGGCGGTGGCCCGGGCGTCGGAAGCGGCAGCGGCTACGGTGAGCTGATGGCCTTCCACGCTCACCGCTACAATGACCCGTACGTTGGCTGGTGGGTCGAACAACTTCCGGGTTATCGGGGCGGACAGCGTGGGTCCGTCCTCTTCGAGGACAAGCTGCCGTCAAAGGCGCCGACCGATCTGCCCAATTCCCGCGCATTCCGCAGTGTCGGTTGGGCGGGGCTCCACAGCAACGTCGCCGACCCGAAGAACGATACGTGCCTCATCTTCAAGAGCAGCCCCTACGGGAGCGTCTCGCACAGCCACGCCGATCAGAACACCTTCGCCATCATGAAGGGTGGCACGGCGTTGGCCATTCCCTCGGGCTACTACGGGCCCTCCTACGGCAGACCCCACCATGCCCAATGGACGCGATCATCGAAGGCAAATAATTGCATCCTGGTCGACGATCAGGGCCAGACGATTCGTTCGGCGGCTGCCAGCGGGTCCATCATCGACTTCAAAGATACGGCAGGCTATACCTACGTAGCGGGCGACGCCACACCAGCGTACATGGGCAAACTCAAGCGATGGGTGCGGCATATCCTCTTCCTCAGGCCCGGTTTGTTCCTGCTGCTGGATGAGATCGTCGCCCCACAGCCAAGCCGCTATCAGTGGATGCTGCACGCGTTCGACAAGATGGACGTCGGGGGCAACAGAGTCACGTCACGGCGCAAGGGGGCGACGTTGGACGTTCACCTGGCAGCAAGCAATGAGTTGTTCCTGTCGCAAACCGATCAGTTCGATACGCCCTACAACCAGGGCATTCCGAAAGCCTACCAGAAGAATAAACCCAACCACTGGCATGTCACCGCCGAGACGCGAGAGCAGGCCAGCGAAGTCCGAATCGGAGCGGCGATGGCGGTCTCCGGTCCAAGAGAGCGATTCGATGTCCGACTGCGACAGATGGAGGGCTGGTTCGGCGCGACGGCCGAAGGGGATTTTGGTCAGGTTGAAGGCTGGATCCGTATCGGCGACACCGATGCGATCCCCCATGGCTTTACAGGCCAGGGACCGGTCAATCTGTGCGGACGCAGTCGAGACGGCCAAATCATTCTGATCTGAAACCACCATCTGTAGAAACCACCGCTTCAGGTAGGCGCGAAGAGGCACGTGCAGCTTCATCGAAAGGCAATCACAATGACAAACCGGATGCGGGCCGCGATCGCGGTCGTCATAGCGTTCGCTGGATTCACTGGACTGACGTCGCCATGCAGGGCCGGAGCGTTCGTATGGCTGGAAGGCGAAGCAGGCAAGGCCAGCGTGAAGGTCAACAACACCGGCTGGGGTAACGCTCAGTTCCTCAGCGATGGCCGGTGGATGCACATCTCTTTCGACGCCGGCAAGGTGGACGACGAGGTAAAGGCGGATGCCGTTGTCATCGACTATCCCTTCGAGATCGAGAAAGCGGGCGTCTATGAAGTATGGAGCCGGATCGGCTTTGAGTTCGTCCGTTCGCCATTTGAGTATCGTATCGATGATGATCCATGGAAGGCGATCAGCCCGGACGATCTGACGACTGACCTCATGGACATTGCTTTCTTCTGTGAGGTCGCCTGGCTGCACATGGGCGATGCCAAGTTGGCGACGGGTCAGCATACGCTTCAGATTCGCATACCCAAAACACAGGACAAGGACGGCAAGCGCCAACGCATCCTCTACGCCTGCGATGCGATCTGCCTGGCCGAAGGCGGCTTCCACCCCAATTCGAAATACAAGCCTGGTGAAACCGGACGTGATGAAAGAGACGAAGCGGCCACCAAACACGTGTTCCAACTGCCCGATGCGCCGGCAGGCCAGCGCCTCCAGTGTCTCGTTGAAAGGCCTCTGGGAGGTGACTCGCGACGATGAACAAATGCCAGGCGAGGTGGCAGCACCGATCGCGTCATTGCCCGACGTAACCTTCTTCAAGGCCATCGACGTGCCGTCCGACAAGAACGTCAGCCGGCCCGATCTGCTCTTTGCCCACCGCCTCTGGTATCGCACGCGTGTTCATGTGCCGGAAGGGCTTGGCCGGGCGGTCGTTTTACATCGACTTTCCTGAGAACAGCCTGAACACCACCGTGTTCGTCAATGGCGTCTACTGCGGGTTTGAGAAGAACCCGTTCTGCCACTTCCAGATCGACGTAACCAAGGGGATCAGACCTGGACAGACGAACGAGATCTGGGTCGGCATCCGTGACGCGTGGTACGGACGAACCGCCGATCCCGATCGACCTCTGAAGCTCCGGCGGACCTTCAACCTTCCGCTCAAGTTCTTCCACGATGGGTTCCAGGATCTCGACTATCCCATCTGGAACTCGCCTCAATCGGGCATCCTTTGCACTCCCACCTTCGTCGCGGCCGGCAGCGTCTATGCGTCCGATGTCTTCGTCAAGCCTCTGGTGGATGCCAAGGCCCTGGAGGCCGACGTCACGCTGACCAACAGCACCGATCGCAACATCTCCGGTCAAGTGCGATGGGAAGCCATCAACGACCAAACCGGACTGGTGGAAAAGACCTTCGCCAGCCAATCCTTCACCCTTCCGGGCGGTAAGACACAGACGGTCACCCTCTCGCGATGGCTGGGAAAACCCGACGCTCTGGTGGCCCGATGCGCCCCATCTCTACCGGCTCCGCACTGCCGTTACGGTCAACGGGCAGGCCGTCGATACGAAGGAGACCACCTTCGGCTACCGTCAGTGGAAGATCGAAGGACGCCAGTTCACCCTCAACGGCATCGTCTGGCACCTCTGGGCCGACCTGATCGGCAACACCGGATCGACCGCCGAGAGCTTCGTCAAGGCCTATCGCCAGGCCAACGTTCGCCTGACTCGATACGCAACGGCCGGGCAGGGTGGGGACAAGACCCTGTGGTACGGCATGGAGCCGCCGGACGCATTGGATTTCATGGATCGAAACGGCTCGTCGTCCGTCGCAACTGCTCACCTCGACGGCGAGACGAATCGGCTCGAACTTCTCGCGAAAGCGATCCGGAGATCCGCAAGAAGCAAGGCGGCTCCGAGATGAAGGTCACACTGATGGAGAACTGGCGGGATCAGTGCGTTGCCCAGGTCAAGGGTGAACGCAACCATCCGTCGCATCCAGATCTGGTCGATCGAGAACGAGTTCGCCTTCATCAACCTGATCAACCTGCTGGGCAACCGTCCCCTGATGGACGAGTACGAAACTCAGATCACCAAATGTCACGACGCCGTCATGGCCGTCGATCCGACGCGTAGCGTCATGACCGACGGCGGCGGTGCGATGAAAGACAATACGCTGGGCGTGCATGGCGATCACTACGTCGCCACTCTCGATGTCCGCTACCCCGATCTGGCCTACGAGCCGTTCGTCGAGGGTGGTGGTCGCGGCCGCTGGAAATGGGACATGAATCGCCCTCGCTACATCGGCGAGGACTTCTACGCGACCGGCATCAACCCGGCCGACTACGCCATGTGGGGTGGGGAGATTGCTTTCCAGGGCAAGGCTGCAACAAAGGACGCGATTGCAACGATGCTATCGCATGCTACAGGAAGGCTATCGCTGGGCCGGTCTGTACGCCGGCTGGCATTTCTGGCTCGGTGGCGAAGGAGGCGAACGATCCCGTGTCGCCAACGCGCCTCGCGCCGTCATTCGTGCGTCAATGGAACTGGACCTTTGGCTCGGCTGAAAACGTCGTCCGCACGTTCGGTGTATTCAACGATACACACCATCCCGATCCGATCACCTTCACGCGCGTGTTGACGCTGGATGGCAAGGAGGTTTACCGCAAGACATCGACGCACAATGTGACTCCCGGAACCGCCGAGAAGTTTGATGAGACGATCCCCATGCCGAAGACGGACACTCGTCTGGAGGGCGAGTTGCTCCTGACGCTATCAGCAAATGGGCAAGAGGTCTTCCGCGACACGAAAGCAGTCTCCGTTCTCCCCTCCGCCAAGGTCACTGACGGTGCCAAGGTCGCCGTATACGACCCGAACGGGATCCTCAAACCCTTCCTCGGTCGTCTGGGCGTAACAGCGATCGAGACCAATAGCCTTGAGAAATTGCCAGAGGTCAAGGTTTTGCTCGTCGGGCCCGATGCACTGAATGAAGCCGACAGCACCTCGACGTCCCTGGCCGCGTTTGCTTCCAGAGGCAATACGGTGATTGTGCTCGACCAGAGCCATCCCCTGAAATACCAGGCGTTACCGGCTGAGATGGAGCCGGCTCAGCGTACACATCGAGGCAGTTTCGGTATGGAGGTCCCCGTCGCAAACGGCAAGACGGCATTCATCGAAGACACATCTCACCCGGCGCTGCAAGGCTTGCAGGACAAGGACTTCTTTACCTGGCCTGGCGATCACTGGGTCTATCGCAATGCCTATGTCAAGCCTACGCGCGGAGGCAAGAGCCTGATCCAGGTGGGCCCACGTCTGGTCAACAGCGCCCTGGTCGAGGTGCCGGTCGGCAAGGGGGTGATGTATTTGTGCCAGCTTGAGATGGGCCGCAAGCTCAGTGAGTCAGCCGTTGCACAAACGGTCCTGGCCAATCTTGTCACCTGCGGCAGAGACTACAAGCAGGAGATTGCCCATGTCTCGGCCGTCGTCGCCGACGAACAGCTTGGCAAGGCAATGGACGCCATCGGTGTGGAATACAGCAAGTCGTCCGACGTGCTCGCAGCGATCGGCAATGCGGACACACAGATCGCCGTCGTTTCCGCAACGCCGGCCAATCTCAAGACCCTGGCAACTCATATGGATCGACTCCAAGCCTTCTGGAATCGCGGCGGGCACATCCTCCTGCACGGCTTGACGCCCGAAGGACTGGCCGACTACAACCGGATCGTCGGTTTCGACCATGTCATCCGCAAAGCCAAGCGGGAACGCGTCACCTTCCCGCCTGTCCGCAATCCGCTCACGAGTGGCCTGACCACGGGAGACATCGTGATGCTCTCGGGCCAGCGGATCTTCGGGTGGACTGCGGATGAATATGTCGCCTCCGATGTCTTCACGTACGTCGTGGACTACGATGAGGTTGCTCCGTTCTCTACGAGCACCTTCTTCGGGTGGGACAACATGACCAACGGCTTCGTCGGCTCCGACGGCTGGCCACTCATCATGGACTTCGGGGCGCCGACCGACGGCACACCCTACACGTTCACGATCACGCTGCCGCACGAAGAGACCGTCACGGAGTACATCCACGACCAATCGGTCAACTACAACCCGACCGGCCAGGTTACGCTGCTGTTTGACGGTAAGGACCCCGTAACATTCGAACTGACATCCGATGGGGATACCGTAAGTTGTCCGATCGATCCTCCGCGAAAGGCCAAAGAAATCACCGTTCAACTTAGCGGCTACGACTTCGTGCCGGACAAGGCGAAGAACATCGGCATGGATAACCTCTGGATCAAGGTCCAACGACCGGCGTGGTTCACGCAGGCCGTCAAGCCCATGCTGAATATCGGCGCGATGCTTCAGTATGTCAAAGGCGAGGCCCACACCGGCGGCGTGATTCTGTGCAACCTGAATTTCCAGGAGAACGAGGCCGTCCCGGTAAACAAGACGAAGAAACGCACGATCCTCGCCGCCGTGCTGCGGAACCTCAAGGCGCCGTTCGCCGGTAAGACCATCATCGCGGGAGCCGATCTCGACTATACGCCGATCGACATCCACACCAAGGCCAACAGCTACAAGGACGAGCGAGGCTTCTTTGGGGACAACCGTCGCACCTTCAAGGGTCTTCCCCAAGGCAGGCAACGGTTCGCGGGCGTAGACTACGAAATCTATGAAATGCCGACGTCCCCCGTGCCCCAGGTGCTGATCCTGGGCGGCAAGGGCCTGCCAAAGGATCTCCCCTCGCAAATCACCGAGATTCCCGTCGGCGTCAAGGCTGATGCGCTATTCTTCCTGCACGCCGCGAGGCTGGACAAGCGGATGAACGACCGCGACCGGCGAGAGCAGCGACAGTACGTTTTATTCAAGTACGTCGTGCACTACGCTGGCGGCAGACCGAGGACGTGCCGATCATCTGCGAGGTCGACATCGATCACTACGTCCAGAAGCACCCGAACGCTCTGCCCGGCGCCCAGATCGCGTGGGCACGGCCTTACGAGAACAGCCAGGACCAGGCCGTCGCGTACGCCAAGCAGTGGAATAATCCGCGACCTGACGTCCCGATCGCATCCGTGGACATGGTGTCGGTCGACGCAAGTCGAGGTGTACCCGCCCTGCTGGCGATCACCGCCGCGACAGCGAGGTAAGGCTTTGAGGTCTCGGAGCGTGCAGAATATCACTTGACTGTGCCAAACCGGAAGGCGAAGGTAAATCGGCAAGCACGGCCTGCACGCTCAGAAGGCCGGCTGGCGTCATACGATCGCGAATAGGAGGTTCGTCACATGGAGCTTCAAGGCAAGGTAGCTGTTATCACAGGTGCGTCAAGCGGTATCGGTGAAGGTGTCGCACGTGAGTTGGCCGGCGCGGGGATGAAGCTGGTGCTCACCGCCCGCCGCAAGAATCGACTCGATGACTTGGCGGCACAGCTCACGACCGAGGTTGTGACAGTGACGGGCGACATGGCCGATCCGTCTCTGCCACAGAGGCTCATCGACACTGCCGTCAACAAGCTCGGATCCTGCGACGTCGTGTTCAATAACGCCGGCGTGATGATCGTTGGTAAGGCCCAGGACATCGATATCGAGGCCGTGTGTCAGATGGCACGTGTCAACGTGGAAGGCGTCTATCGTCTGGCCATCCTCGCGATGCGTCACATGATCGCCCAAGGTCGGGGCTATCTGATCAACACGTCGAGCATCCTGGGAACAAAGGTGCGTCAAACGACCGGAGCTTACGCCGGCACCAAGTACGCGGTCGAGGCTCTGACGGAAGACCTGCGTATGCAAGCGGCCGGCACGGGTGTGCGCATTTCGCCCTCGAACCGGGTCTGGTCGAGACACACCTCCAGGACCATTTCCTCGTTCATCCGAAGGACGCGCTGAACATCAAGAACCTCGTCCAGCCGGGCGACATTGGGCGCACGGTCCGCTTCATGCTCGAGCAGCCCGACCATGTCGCAATCCCGCGCATCCTGGTGATGCCCAGCGATCAGGGAATGTAATCTTGCGGCCGCGCCCCGCAGAATGAGACGGAGATTTGGCTTGACAAGCACGCCTTCTATTTGTACTCTACATAACAAATAAAAGCCAAAGCTTTGAGAGGGCTTGGCTATGATTGACGGGACCGCTCCCCTTTTCCCTTCCACTGCGAAGCAGAAGGCACGGGGCCTCCCAAGGGCTGAAAGATGCAAAACAAAGCCAATTATCTGCGTTTCCGACCTGAAAACAAGGATCGAGCCGTGAAGACAAACCCAATTCAAAGCCAATTGCACGGAGGCACCGCAAAGTGCCGCCGTCGACGAGATCGCCTGCGATGATCAATCTGAACGCGATCGATGTGGCCGTGTGTGTCGTCTATCTGGCGGTGGTATTCGGACTGGCCGTCAGAAGCGCCAAGGGCCAGCACGACAACGAGGACTACTTCCTGGGCGGCCGGCGAATGAACTGGTTCGCCGTCGGCATCTCGATGTTCGCCACCAGCTTCAGCTCCATTTCCTTCCTCGGGCTGCCCCAACGCGGAGCCTACCAGGACTTCAGCTTCTACCTGACGATCCTGTGCATCCCCCTGTTGATCACGCCGATCCTGTGGTGGATCTTCATCCCGGTGTACGTAAGACTCCGCGTCAGCAGCGGATACGAATACTTGGGTCGACGTTTCGGCCTTCCCGCCCAGCGGATCGGATCGGCCCTCTACTGTCTCTACGCCCTCGGTTGGATGGGCACGATGCTCTACGCCGTGGCCCTCACGCTGCAAACCGTGATGGGGCTCAGCGAGACGCAGTACGTCTGGACGCTCGTCGGCATCGGGGCCTTTGCCACCGTCTATACCGTCCTGGGCGGACTGCGGGCGGTGATCTGGACCGACGTGCTGCAAGCGGTCGTTCTTGGCGGGGTCATCGTCGCGATAACGCTGCTGGCGGTAGGCCGCATCGAGGGAGGCTGGTCGGCGTTCTGGTCGATCGCCACCGAACACAACAAGTTTCGCATGTTCCACCTCGACCGAAACCTGTTGACCCCGGAGAACTTCACTGGAAGGAACACGGTCTTCACGGCGCTCGCGTATGGCCTGTTCATGTACCTGCCCGGTTACGCCGTCGCTCAGAATATGATCCAGCGCTACGTCTGCGCCGGCAGTCTGGCCCGGGGCCGGAGCGTCGCCGTGCTGAGCGCTGTGATCAACGCCAGCCTTGGGTTTCTGTTTCTGTTGGTTGGCACCGCGGTGTTCGCCTTTTACAGCCAATCGCGCGCTGGGGGGTTGCCGGCTGCCGGCGTAGAGATCGCCAAGGAAGACCAAATCCTGCCTTACTTCGTAGCCACCGAACTGCCCGGCCTGGGGTTGACGGGACTGATTCTGGCGGGGCTCTTTGCAGCCGCCATGAGCACTGTCGACAGCGGCATCAACGGCGTGACCTCGGTAATTATTTACGACTGGCTGGCAGGCCGGCAATTGCCTCTGCGCATCAGCCGCACGCTGACCGCCATATTGGGCGTGATCGTCATCGGTGCGGCCCTGCTCGTCCCCGTTCTCGGCAAGAACGTCATTGACATCATCAGCATGATTGCCAGCACCTCCCTGGGTATCCTGCTGGGCATCTACCTGCTGGGCATGCTCGTCCGGAGAGCCAACCTGGGCGGTGTCCTGATCGGCTTCGCCGCGGGACTGCTTTGTCTGGCGATTGTCTGGATCGTTACCGACATTCCCACGTGGTGGTTCGGCGCCTTCACCATCGTCCCCACATTTGTCGTTGGAGCTATCGCCAGCCGCTTCTTCCCGGCGCCGCCGGACTCGGCTTTGCGAGACACATTGTTGAGAGGAAATAGAATATGAGAGTCGCGCGACGCAAACCGCGAACCGCCCACATCGGTATTTTCGGAGTGGGCTTTCACAAGTACTGGCCGCAGTTCGACGGGCTGCTCGACGAGATGAAACAGAAGCTGGAAGTCTTTGTCGATCGGGTGAAGAGCGAGCAGGTCCAGGTCACGTGCTTCGGCATCGTCGACGATGCCCCGTCGGCCTACGCCGCCCTTCCCGAAATGCGTGGGGCGGATCTCGACCTGGTCTTCTGCGACATGCTCACGTATGCCACGTCCGCCTCGTTTGCAGCAATCGTACGAGGGCTCGATGTTCCCATGGTTCTCGTGGCGCTTCAGCCGCTCAAGGCGCTGGATTACTCCAAAGCGTCGACCTACATGCAGTTGTGCAACGACGATCTCTGCTCCGTCCCTGAATTCACGGGCGTTGCCATCCGCATGGGCAAGCAGGCACCGCCTGTGATCCTGGGCACCTTGCATGATGATCCGGTCGCCAATACGGAAATCGCGAGGTGGTGCGATATCGCCAAAGTCCTGCACGACCTCAGGCGAGCCCGAATTGGCCACTTCGGGCATCCGATTGAGCACATGCTGGACATGCAGACCGATCAGACGGCTCTGACGGCCGCGTTTGGATGTCACATCGTTCAGGCCGAAGCCGACGAATTGCTGCAACTCGAAGGGACAGTCACCGCCGACGAGATCGAGGCGAAGAAGATGCAAATCCTCGATCTGTTCGATACGCCGGACCCGAAGTCCGATCCCATCACCGAGAAGCTGACGGACACGGATCTCCAGACCGCCGCCCGGGTTGCAGTGGCCCTGGACAAATTCGTCGATGCCTACGACCTCGACGGCCTCGCCTACTACTACGAAGGCCTGGAGAACAGCCCGATGCGGCAACTGGTTACGAATCTGATCGTGGGTAATTCACTGCTGACCGCCGCCGGCTTTCCCATGTGCGGCGAATCCGATCTGAAGACCTGCATTGCCATGATGATCATGGATCGCCTGGACATCGGGGGCAGCTTCGCCGAGTTCCATCCGATCGATTTCCGCGAGGGCTTTGTCCTGGTCGGTCACGATGGCCCGCACCATATCAATATCGCTGATGGCAGGCCTGTGTTGCGAAGCCTGTCCAAATATCATGGCAAGCCGGGATCGGGGGCCAGCGTCGAATTCAAGATCAAGGAAGGCCCCATTACCATGCTCAGTGTCGGTGTCACGGGAGCCGGTCGGTTCAAGTTCGTTGTCGCTGAGGGCCAGAGTGTGCATGGGCCCATCCCCCCCACGGGCAACACGAACACGCGGGGGTTCTTCGAGCCGGATGTCCGCACCTTCCTGAAACGCTGGGTCGCGGAAGGCCCCACCCACCATTTTGCGCTGGGGATCGGTCACGAAGCGCAGACAATCCGGGAGATCGCGAAGATACTCAACATCGAATGTGTGACTGTCACGCCTTCGCAAACATAGGGCTCTCTGATCGCCCGAACCCCGCGTGTCAAGTATTGAAGACGTCAAGGCTGCCGAAATCAGTGCCGAGAATGGCCTGGCTGTCATAACCCAGCCAGCGGTCCAGTACCGTGGCATAGACCTGTCGGAAATCCGTGTGAAATCGTGGGCTGCCGTTTTCCAGGTCCGTGAGGCTCGGATGCGGCCCAATCAGGCCCCCTTTGACTCTGCCGCCCGCCATGAACACGGGAGCCGCTGCTCCGTGTCCGGTTCCACGCCGACCGTTCTCCTTCAACGTCCGGCCGAATTCCGAGAATGTCATGACCAGGACGCGGTCGAGAAGCCGGTCCCGTTTGAGATCGTGAACAAAGGCGGCCACCGATTCGGCCAGTTGCTCCAGCAGCGCACAGTGATTGCCAAGCTGATTGGCGTGATTATCAAAGCCACCGATGCCGCCCCCGCCCAACTCGCGCAAAGAACACGCGGACGCCGACGTCGGCACGGATGATCTGAGCGATCGTGCGGAGGTCGCTCGCCAGCCCAAGCGGAGGATAGTCATTCGAAACAGCAGCCGCATTTGCAGCAGTCCTGATCTGCTCGCCTTTGGCCCGCGCCCTCGCGACGCTCTGCCGCATGAACCTTAGCAGCCCATCATCGGCGGCCGTATTCTTGTCTGTGTCCACCTCCGCACCGCTGTCTCGCGGCATCACATCTCGAACCGAGCGGATACACGGCACGATCGCACGTTCGGCATTCAGCGCGAACGGGCGATCGATCCGGCCGACGAATACGGCACTCGTATCAGCCTCACCTCCATTTCGGACGTGGTCGGCAACGCGCCCCAGCCAGCCGGTCTGCCGCTCCGGCTTCTGCGGATCAGCGGTGTGCCAGATCCGCATCGCCCGGTCGTGCGACTGGTCGGGGTGGGCATAGCCCACGCCTTGGATGATACTGAGATACCCTTCCTTGTAGAGCCTCGCAAAGGCCCCCATTCGTGGATGAAAGCCCAATGAAGCATCGATCCTGTGCAACTGGTTCGCGGGCAGGCGCAGGGTGGTGCGATTGCGCCCGTATTCGTCGTCTGCGTACGGAACGACGGTATTGAGACCATCATTCCCACCACTGAGCTGAATCACGACCAGGATCGTCTCGTTGTCACCCGAAGACGTCCCTCCAGCCTCAACAGCATCCGCGAAGACGCCAGGCACTGTGGCCCCAAAGGGCAGCAGCGACGAGGCACCGAGGGTGGCTCGCAGAAAGTCACGTCGAGTATGGGTCATCATGATTGCCCCCTTCTTACGCCAGGTGATACTCGGGTAGAACCGTCAGTGCGTGCGCCAGGCAACGGAGTGATTCGGCCGGGGCCTCGTTCTTTGCGATCCGCAACAGCGACTCTCGGACATCGGCGTCGATATCGCTTTGCAGAAAGAGATCCAGAAGAAACCGTCCGGCTGATTCGGCATCCGACCGTCCGTGTCCTTGAGCCAACCCCCAGGGATTCAGTCCGTCGCCATAGGCGTCTTCACCTTGCAGCAATGCCAGCGCAAGGTTGTGGCGCCGCACCAGCGTGACACTGTCGATCCAGTCGCGTCCGCCCGGCCAACCTTTGACCGTGGGTGGATGGCATAGATTCTGACCGAGTCCGGCCACGTCATCCGCCAACTGCGTGGTCGAGACCATCCCTTCCAGAGCGTGAGCGATCCCGACCGCAAACTCCACGGGACTCTTAACCTTCTGCCGATAGGCATGGGACGAAAAGAACACATTGGACCGCAGCATCGCCTCAACGGCACTTTCGACGCGATAGTCCTTCCTCAGCAACTCGGCCAGCGGCGCGATCAACTCGTCGCTCGGTTCGTCTGTCTCGCTAATGAACCAACGGTATAGCTTGCGCACGAGAGTCCGCGATGTTGCCTCCTGTTCCAGCACGATCCGAATGACATCCTCATCAGTGAAATTGCCCGTGCGACCGAGGAACTGCTTCGTCCCCTCGTCGTGCTCGCGCGGGATGTATCGAAGGCGGTCTCTCAGTACGAACCAGCCCGTGAAGGCCCTGGCCGCCTCTCTGATATCGTGGTCAGAGAAATGGCCTGGCCCAAGGGTGAAGGTTTCGAGTAGCGGTCGGGCAAGACTGTCGTCAGGCATGGCCTTGCGATTTGCGTTCGCGCCCAGCGATTGGAGCAGCGCCGGGTCGCGGGCCATCGCCCGCAACAACGCGTCGAAAGACCCCAGAGCGTGGCGGCGTAGAAGCCCGATATGCTCCCGCATCAATTGCACCTGCTTGAGGGCCGCTCCATTGGCCGCAAAGTGACCATGCCAAAAGAGCGTCATCTTCTCTTTCAGTGGATGGGGCGTCTCAATCATCCGGCGCAGCCACCAGGCCCGCAGCCCGTTCACCGAACCGACACCCTCTTCGTATCCATCGTACGTCCGGCCAAATGCCTCGGTGTCGCCTTGTGGGCGAAGCAGACGGCTCACGGTCGCCTGCGGCCCGTCGGAGATCGCCTGCTGAAGCTGCTGCCAATTGGCTCCAAACCCCGCCCGACGATACAGGTGGCCTGCCAAACCCAGACTCCAGGGGCGCTGCTCGTCAGGCTGATAGGCCATCCATGCCCAATCAGGATCATTGTGTCGATCTATGTCTCTGGTCATTGGATTTCTCACGCCGACTATCGCTCCGGGAGCTTGAGCTGGACCTGGAGCTTGATTGCAGTCAACCCATCGCGCGTCCCAATGTCCAATTTGGCTCCATCGAGGCATTCGACCGCTGTGATCAACATGTCGATGCCGGCTGCCGCCTCTTCTCGCGTCTTGCCCTTCTTGACCATGTCCTGCCGGACCAGCGTCTCGCGGTTCGCCCGGACAATCGAGGATGCAGGCGCCCCATCCACTTCAATCAGACTGTGCGTCTGAGCCAGGGGCGTCCGGTCCGAAGCGTTCTCGTTGTTCAGCACATCGATGAGATCGCGAGCGAGCCCGTCCGTCGAGCTGAGAATCAGGTACTCCCCGGGCATGGCCAGCGCCGGACGCGCGTTGAATCGCGTATCCAGCTTCATCTTGTCCTCGACATCGGTGGCAGAGAAGTAGGCCACGCTGAACTTGGTTCCCGCGTGAGTCGGCCGATCGATGATCAGGCCGGGCAAGGCCTGCTGACCGCGTGTGAAGTTGATCAGCCCCACCGCCTTCTGCCACGCTTCCTCAACGACGGGCCCAAATCGCTCGGGATCGCGCAATCGCAGAACCACCGCGAAGGCCGGCAGCCTCACACGAGGTGTCCCCACTTCGGGATCATATTCTTGCTCGGCAACTACCAAGCGGACTTCCGGCGTGGTTTCGGCCAGCACTTCGCTCGTCAGATCGCGACCGGTGAAGAAGATGCCCATCATGTTCTCGAAGAAGATCAACCCGCTCGTCCGCTCGGGGAAGAGATCGTCCTTGGCCCCGTAGAAACCGTAGAGATCGCGGTAGAGGCTCAGCGCCCCGATGCGGCGAGGCACGTCGAGGTTTGGCCAGGCCCCGTCATCTGCTTTCTGCGGCAGGGCAAATGCCGCCGGACTCGTCGGTCCGCCCGCCTTGCCATCGGTCAGCGCGTCAACTGCGAGCGTCTTACCTTCTATGTCGAGCGTCATGCTGAGCCAGCTCGAACTGGCGAAGGACTCCGCGATACCTGCGAAGAACAGTGCGGCCAGCGGGTTCTGACGGGACTTCTTAAGGGCCTCTGAGATCGGTGGAAGACTTAGGAAAGGCTTGAGGTTCACGAACGCAGTAGCCGCTGCACCCGACCTTGCAGTCTGCTGGGCTGCCCGGTACGCGTCACTCTCTGCCAGCGTCGCCCCGGCCTTTCCTGCGTGAAGATCGAGAATCGTCTTGAGCAAATCCGAGTGGTTCGTGAAAAGGAACCGCTTGCCGACAATAGCGTGGGCCTCGGTGCCATCGAAGGTCCAGGCCGTCACGCCCTCGTACTCCTTGGAGCCAATCCGATCCGGTCGCCCCTGTCTTTCGGCCTCACCTCGAGTGATGCTCACGAAAATCCCGTGCAATCGCTGCAGGAGATCGGCGTCCTCTGCATCGACGATCGCTACAATCGTATCGTTCGGGCAAACCGCCAGGGTTATGCCCCCTCCGGTCAGTCGGGCCAGACCCGTCCGCCAGTCCGTCCCGAGAGCGGTCTCTATGAAATCAATGGCGTTACGGAATTCCTTGAACTTAGGCGCAGATGCGAGCTTCTGGTAGAACGGCAGAGACGTGATCGCCTCGGTCATCTCGTCGCTCGTCAGCCGTTCGAGCAACATCTTCGGCCGCGACACATTCACGCAGATCAACGCATCCTGCGGAATACACTCGGCTCGAGGCGGTGTTTGCGCTCCGATTAGCGCGTGTGGCATGGAGAGGACGAGAACGAGGCCTAACACGCAAACGGTCTTGGCGGACATATCGTACCTCCAGAACTGGTGACGGCGGTCGTTTCCATTCTACCGCTCATCGGTCCTGAACGATACTCTATTTCTCCTTGCAGGCACAAACGTGTCCGTGCAGCTTTTAGGGCATGTTTGCTTTGGGCCAGTAGGTGGTCCATTGTTTGGGGTTGTGGTAGAGGCAATCGATCGCCATATGGGCGTCGATGCCGGATCGATTCCAGCGTCGGCCTCGGCCCTTGAGGCGTGCGGCCAGAGACTTGCATTGGGATTCCGTGGGCCCCGAGCCGATCTGGAACCCCTCGGCCAGGAAGCGGGGATAGTCCAGCATCTCCAGCCGCTTGCCCATATAGCCCTGCAAGGTTTGGAGCGCCCGCCGTTTGCGGCCGCGGCGGCTCTTGGCCGAGAGTCCCAATTCGGTCACCACCTCCAGCGGGCCTCTCTGGTACAGAGTCGTGCAGAGGGCGTTGCGCCATTGGGTGGCTTCGGCGGCCCCTTCGCCGTAGAGGACTTTGCCGCACTTGATCATCTGATCTTTGAGGTGGAAGTAATCGAGGATTCTCGCATCCAGCATCGGCAATTGCTGCTGATACTGATTGGCAATCCACTCAGCCCCATCGGTGACCGAGTACTTGCGGTCGGCCTGGTCCAACCGAAGCTGGGCCGCATGCCGACGCATCAAACGCCCCAAGGCCTGATGGTTACCGGTCGTGGCCGCCGTGTAGCGATGCACGTTGCCCGGGTCGTAGAAGGTCACCAGCTTGGCCTCTTTCCACGTCTGATCGGCACCCCGGGGCCGAGGCGGTAACGCTTTGAACCGGTGCCCTTGACGTCGAAGTTTCCGCCGGCGGCGTTTGGCCTTGTCCCGACGCTTCCGCTGCTCCGCGTCGGTGATCAGGGGCACGTGAAAGCCATCGGCGCCGGTGATCAAACAGGTCGGGTCCCCGGCACGCCGGCGACAGTCCTGCGCCGTGAACGTCGGACCGTAGGCTTCGGTGCGTTGCGCTTGACGGACCTTCTGCCCTTCACGCTGAAAGACCGCACGGAAGGTCTGGTACGACAGATCGATCTGAGCCAGCCGTTTCAAGTCCTCCGTGGCTTTGCGATAGCTGCTGTCCAGCCCCAGGCGAGCGATCATCTCGCGAACGCCCTGAGAATACTTCTGCGTCAGCCCCAGCCAGGCATCCAGCGGGCGCAACAGCCGTATTGATTGGCCCAATAGACGCGTCGATGAAAAGTCACGGTACCGTTGACCGTCGTGACATGAATGGCTCGCGTCCCTTTATGGCGCCAGCGAACCTCCGTCGGCTCCGGGCTCGCCGGAGGGGGAAAAAGCTTCGCGTTGACTGCGAAGCTCCAGGGCCTTCTCGAACAGACGGCGGCGGAATTCACCCGCCGCCTCGCGGACCCGTTCTTCGCTGTCGTCGATGATGTTGCCGGGACGGGCCCGGTTCATCGCCTCGACCACCTCCTTGAGCATCTTGTCCATATCCTGGTCCAAAACCGCCCGCAGTTGCCCCGTGGTAATCTGATCGTCCATCCGTGTGCTCCTTGTTTTCTAAACCCTTGAAAAACAAAGACTAACAAACGAAACACCAGTGCGCCAGCATTTTTTCACACACACGCACAAACGAGACTGAGTCCTTCCGGCCTTCCTTCACCGCCGGGTAACATCTGTCCGGCGAGGTCTCTCAGCGATGGTGATACAAATTCCAGCCG
>CAVSCO010000004.1:0-73788 GCA_963726475.1 uncultured Phycisphaerae bacterium
AGACAATGTCAGTCTGCTCGAACGATTGTTCGAGATAGGGGAAATCTCTGCCAACGAGCTCGCTCAGGCCCGCATTCAGCGAGATCAGACCCATCTTGCCTGGCTCGACGCCGACAAGCAGCTCGCACTGGCGCGGGCGCGGTTGGCGACGGTAATCGGCGTGCCCGCCAAAGCCCTGGAAACCGCTCAACTGTCTTTCGACGCGCTGAAAGGGCTGCCCGGGGATGTCCCTTCAGCCGAGGCTCGCCGTCAGGCGTTGCTGCACCGCGAAGATTTGCTTGCGGCGCTGGCGGATTACCAGGCCAGCCAGGCGGCCCTGCAACAGGCGATTGCGGGGCAATACCCCGATATTCAACTCGGTCCGGGATACGAATTCGACCAGAGCGACAATAAGTGGATGATCGGAGTCTCGCTGAGCCTGCCCGTTTTCAATCAGAACCAAGGAGCGATTGCCACTGCTGAAGCTCAGCGTGAGGAGGCCGCCGCAGCGTTCAGGGATATCCAGGTCCGCATCGTCGGTCAAATCAAGCGGGCCGTCGTGGATTACCGAGCATCGACCAGGAAGGTCGCGGTCGCTGAAGCCGTCGTTGAAGAACAGACGCAGCTTGTGGATCGCGTCCGCAAGATGTACGAGGCCGGAGAGGTTCTCAGACTGGAAGTGACCGGCGCTGAACTCGAGCTCAACGCCAGCTCAGCGGACCTGCTAAACGCGCGTATCGAGATGCTCAAAGCCTTCGGACTACTTGAAGATGCGATGCACGTCGCGACGGATTTGCCCGACAGCGGGCGACAGATTCCTCTGCCACGCCACGAGCAAAGAGGGGACGAGAATCATGAACAGTAAGCTGGGCACACTTGTGGGGTTATTCGTCCTGCTGGCCGGCGGGACAGGCATCTACGTGCTTTTTAGGCAGGGACCTCCGGTGGGGGAGGAAGTCGAAGCCCTGCCGAGACGGTCGTGCCGGTGGAGGTGGGGCAGATTCGCCGGATGACGATGCACGACTACGTGCGTGCCTATGGCTCGATTGTGCCTGACCCCGGTATCGACGCTGCCAGCCCGGCGAGCATTCTGCTCGCCTCTCCTGCGGACGGCCTGGTTTCCGAAGTCCGTTGCGTCGTTGGCCAGGAAGTCCACCAGGGGCAGGTCCTGTTGTCTCTCTACGACCGACCGGCCAAGCTGGCCGTCGAGCAGGCCGCACAGGCGGTGAAGTTTGCCGAAGAGAACTTCCAAAGGCAGGAGAAGCTCAAGCAAATCCAGGGAACCTCCGCCAAGCTCTATCTGGAGGCACAACAGCAGCTCGACAACGCACGTAACCAACTGAACCGGGCACAGGTCGAACTGGATCTGCTGACCGTCGAGGCTCCGTTCGACGGCACGATCATGGGGGTCACTGCCAGAGCCGGTCAGGCGGTCGCCCGGACGGAGGTTCTGGCGCAGTTAGTCGATCTGACCCGGCTCGTGGCCAAGGTGCGGATCCCAGAGTTTGAGGCGGTCAGATTGACAGCCGGGCAGCGCGTAGAGTTTGAGGCGATCCAGTCGGATGTCCCATCGGATCAACAAGCTCCGTCCCCAACCGGTCGTGTCGACTACGTCGATCATCGCGTGGACCCCAACGACGGAACGGTGGCGATCTGGGTGAAGCTGCCCGCCGAAGCGGTCTTCCGCCCAGGTCAATTTGTTCGAGCCCGTATCGTCGTGGCCGAGCTCAGCGATCGTTTGGCCGTCCCGGACGAGAGTGTCGTGACCACCCCCGAGGGGCAGACCGTCGTCGCGATTGTGCAGGGCGAAGAGGCGGTGCCTGTACCGGTCACGCGTGGCCTCAGCGAGGATGGCTGGACGGCGGTGGAAGGTCAGGGGCTCGCTCCGGGGGGGAAGGTGGTCACGGTCGGAGCCTACGGTCTGCCTGGCAAGACCAAGATACGGGTGATGGGGCCATAGCGTACGGAGTGGAGCAAGACATGGCAGGGCAGGAAACCTTGAAGGAGAAAGAACGTCGGTCTCTACTCGGCCGTTTTGCGACGCGTCATGCGCTTGCCATTGTCTTCATTGGTGTCGCTCTGTGCCTGGGCGGCGCGTACTGCGCCTTCCATATTGCCTCGTCGGTGTTTCCGCAGACCGACTTTCCGCGCGTGGCGATCCTCGTGGACAATGGGGTGATGCCGGGCGATGAGATGATGGCCACGATCACGCGTCCGATTGAAGAGGCGATGAAGGACATTCCGGGCGCCACGACCATCCGAACCGCCACGGGACGAGGTTCAGCAGAGGTCAACGTCTTCTTCAACTGGAAGGTGGACATGGTTCAGTCGGAGTTGTATGTGTTGGGCCGTCTTTCGCAGATCCGCCCCACACTGCCCAACACGGCGACAACCGAGGTCTACCGTGTGACTTTTTCCGCGTTTCCCATCATTGGCGTGAGCCTGACCAGCCAGACACGTGACATCACGCATCTGTGGGAGACGGCACGCTACGATCTCAAACCACGCTTCCTGCGGATTCCCGGGGTGGCGCGTGTAGATTTGGTCGGTGGACGAACGACGGAGTACCACGTGATCGTGGATCCGACGCGTTTGCAGGCGCTGGGCCTGAGCCTGCCCGAGGTGACAGCCGCCTTCGAGCAGAACAATCTCATCGCCTCGGCGGGCATGCACGAGGAGAATCACCAGCTGTACCTGACGGTGGTCGACGGTCGGCTGAAGGGCCCGAAGGCCATCGAGGATTTCCCCGTCGCAGTCATCGACGGACACCCGATCTGCGTTCGTGATTTTGCCCGCGTCGAGCGCGGGCCGGAACCGCATCTTCAACATCGTCACGGCCGATGGCGAAGAAGGCCGTCCTGCTCAACATCCGCAGCCAGCCCGATGGCAGCACCCTGGACATAGCCAGGCGTCTGCAACAGGAGATCGACGCCCTGGAGGACGAACTGCCGGCCGACATGAAGCTGGCCTTCTTCTACGACCAGTCGCTGATCGTCCGTGAGTCGGTTCGCAGCGTGTGGGAGGCGATTCTCTTCGGCCTGATCCTGTCGGTGGCGATTCTGTATCTGTTTCCTGAAGAACTGGGGATCGACCGGCGTGGCGGCCCTGGTCATTCCGATGACGGTGCTGATGACGCTTGTGGCGATGAAGCTGATCGGGTTGACCTTCAACCTGATGACGCTGGGAGGGATTGCCGCCGCGATTGGTGTGATCATCGATGACGCGATCGTCGTGGTCGAGACCATCCATACCAAGCTCAGTTCCGGGATGAACCGCGTTATGGCCGTGGAAAGTGCCGTCGGCGAGCTTTTCAGGCCGCTCGTGGCCTCCACCCTGACACCCGTGGTGGTCTTCATCCCCCTGGCCTTCCTCGATGGGATCACGGGCGTGTTCTTCCGGGCTCTGGCCATGACCATGGTTGTGGCGCTGCTGGCGTCGCTGGTCTTGGCCGTCACGATGACGCCGTCCCTGGCGGCCTGGCTGATGAGGGTTCGCAAAGATCCGACCCGGCCCGAAGGCGCAATGGAAGGGGGAGCCGTCCTGGGTTTGCTGATCCGCAGCTACGAAGTTTTGATTCGAACGGTCCTGCGGCATCGCTGGGTCACGCTGGGCGTGTGCATACTGGTTGTGGTTGCCGGATTCGGTGTATATGGACGGCTGGACAGCGAATTCCTGCCGCCCATGGACGAAGGAGGATTCGTCATCGACTACCAGGGGCGGCCCGGGACCAGTCTGGCAGAGACCGACCAGATGCTGCAACAGGCCGAAGCGATTCTAAGGACCATCCCCGAGGTCGAGAGCTACTCCCGACGCACCGGCGCCAGACTGGCCTTGGCTATCGCGGAACCGCACACGGGCGATTTCCTCGTAAAGCTCAAGCCTGACCGCAAGCGGTCTACGGAAGAGGTCATCTCCGATCTGCGCCATCAGTTCAACGTGGCCGTACCTGGGCTCGAATGGGAGTTTCCGGGCATCCTGGGCGATCTGATCGGCGATCTGATGTGGGCACCGTCTCCAATCGAGATCAAGCTGTATTCCACCGATACCGAGTTCCTCAAGGCCAAGGCCCCCGAGATTGAGCAGGCCATTCAGAATGTCAGAGGAGTGGTCGATACGTTCGACGGGCTGGTCTACACAGGCAACTCGATCCACTTGCGCGTGCGGACGATGGATGCGGAACGCCTGGGGTTGAGCGTTGAACAGATTGGCTCGGCGGTCAGCACGGCCATGCTCGGTCAGATCGCCTCATCGATCCTGGCCGGCGATCGGATCATCGAGATTCGCGTCCTCCTCGAACCGGCGGCCACCGAGCGGCTTCGGACCTTGCAGGATATGCTTATTCGCACACCAGCCGGTCAGCACGTCAGGCTCTCGCAGGTGGCGGACATCGTGGAAGAGCCACCCCAACTGGAGCTGCGTCGCGAGGACATGCGCCAGGACGTCGCCGTGACGGCCCGGCTGGAGAACCGCGACATGGGAAGTGCCATGGCGGAAATCCGCAACCTTCTGAGCAAAGACACGACGATTCCCCCCGGAACCATAGATTTTGGCGGGCTTTACGAGCAGCAGCAGAAGTCCTTCCGCAACCTGCTGGTGGTCCTGGCCCTGGCCATTGTGTTGGTGTTCACCGTCCTGCTGGTTGAGTTTCGCGGGTTCGCTGAGCCGCTCGCTATCGTCCTCGGAGCAGTCTTAGCCCTATTTGGCAGCGTGATGGCCCTCTATCTGACCGGCACCTCGCTGAACGTGGTCTCCTTTCTGGGGGCGATCATCGGAATCGGCATTGTCGCCAAAAACGGCATCCTGATGCTCGATTTCGTCGAGCACCTTCGCGGAGAAGGCCTGACGATTGACGAGGCGTTGGTGCGCTCGGGCCGTCGGCGACTTCGTCCGGTCTTGATGACCTCGTTGACCACGATGTGCGGCATGCTGCCGCTGGCTTACGGGATCGGATCGGGCGCCGACATGCTCAGGCCCCTCGCGGTCGCGGTCATCGGCGCGTTGTGCATCTCCGTCTTGTTCTCGCTGATTGCCACTCCGGTATTCTATCGCATCCTGCTGGCCATCCGCCCGTCAAACGGGACCGAATAGTGCAGTATCCCGCGTCCCTTTTTTCTCCGAGTAGTTCAGGTTGCCTTAAGGCGGACGATGCTAGAATCCTACCAGGCTTGAGCCAAATGGGCTCACGGTTCTTTGTCCATCGTCTCCGGGCGATTGCTGATGCGTATGGGGGATTATATGAGGGTAGTGAGATACTTGCGTTCGGCCTGGCACGCGTGGTGCGAAATCTGGCAATTCCGCTGGGATGAAATCAGCGGACCCGATTACCATAAGTGGGAAAGCAAGGCAGAGATCCGTCGGCGTCTTTCAGGGCCGTCCACCGGTCCCTAGGCGGAACGGGGTGCGAGCCGGAAATGGCATCGTCGCGCCTAGTGTTTACCACCTGGACCACGACAAGACGGGAGAAGTACTATCACCTTTCTCCGGGAACGGCCCGGCTTTTCAGGCTCTCTCTCTCAGGTTTCGTCGCTGAGAATGCCGCGTTAAACGAATAAAGGAAGTAACCAAAATGCGACATTTATGTCTGTGCTGCGTGCTGGCAGCCGTCCTGGCGGGCGGAGTTTCAGGGTGCGCGGCGCTATCGGGATTAGGGGCAAAACGGGAGGAATCTGTGCCTTATGTGCTGCCACCGGAATTGCCGGCGCCCGCCCTGGCCACGGTCGATAGGCTGACTGCCGGCGGAGAACTGTGGACGCTCACAGAAAGAGAGTGCGGAGGCAGGACTGTTTATGATATTATGGCCAGAATGAATGGCAAGGATGTACGATACGAGGTCAGCAGTGATGGGACTGTGCTCGCCGCAGGCAAAAGGGGCGAATCTACGCCCATATCGAGCTCAGTCGAGGAAGGCAGGACTATGAGAGGGGCAGACGAATCATGAAGGAGGGCGATGGCGTAGCCTCATTGGACCGGACCTTTCCGTCAGGGACGGACCAAAGGAACCGGCTCTGATGGGGGGACATCTGTGGACAGAGATTGCCAGGGCCCCACGGCCTTGTGGGAACCCTTTGTTCTGCCTCGATAGAGAACGAGCGGTCGAGACGACGGAAAACCTACATAGATTTAGGGGTTTTGTGGAACCGGGTGGCGCTGGAGCCGTACGTACTGTGCAGGAGTATGCAGGAAGACTCCCCGTTGAGATCACCACGACGCGGCTGAAACAACGGATACCTCGCGAGGAAGTACGATGCTGGGAATCCAGGTATTTGAAAGAGGAGAAATGCGTAATCTGGCCGCGGGAGCGTCCCTTGACGAAGGGGCTTCCGGCGGAACCGACTGAAGGTGCGGATGATGCGGAATGACTTTCTGCCGTTTTCACGGCCATCCATTACGGACGAGGATATTGGTGCCGTGGGCGAGGTGCTGCGCAGCGGCTGGGTTACAACCGGGCCGAAAACAGCCGAGTTCGAGGGGAAGTTCGCTGACTATGTCGGTTGTGCCGGAACGGTGGCTTTGGCCTCTGCGACGGGCGGAATGCATCTGGCTTTGAAGGCTCTGGCGGTTGAGCGGGGCGATGAAGTCATCACGCCTTCCATGACATGGGTCTCTACCGTCAATCTGACGGTTCTGGCCGGCGCGACGCCCGTCTTCGTCGATGTGGACCGCGATACGCTGATGGTCTCGGCCGATTCGATCGAGCCCTGTCTGACAGACAGAACGCGGTTGATCGTGCCCGTACACTTTGCGGGGGCCTCCGTAGACATGGAGCCGATCCGGCGTCTGGCTGCCGCGCGAGGGATTGCGGTCGTTGAAGATGCCGCGCACGCGCTGGGGACGGAATACAAGGGGCATCGGGTCGGCAGCGGGGGGACGTCGATCTTCTCCTTCCATCCCATCAAGAACATGACCACGGGCGAGGGAGGGATGTTCTGTTCCGATGACCGCGAGTTGCTCGAGCACATCGGACGATTGAAATTCCACGGTTTGGGGGTGGACGCGTACGACCGGCATCAGCAGGGGCGATCACCCCAGGCCGAGGTACTGGAGCCGGGCTACAAGTACAACATGACCGATATGGCGGCCGCGTTGGGGCTGAGCCAACTGGCACGGATCGAGGCGTTGAACGCCAGGCGAACGGAACTGGCCTTGCGATACCGAGAGCGGCTCGAGGAGGTCGAGGAAATCCTTCCCTTGTCTGAGCCGCCACACGCGATGAAGCATGCCTGGCATCTGTTCATCGTACGATTGGATATCGACAAGGCCGGAATCGACCGCGATGAGTTCATGCTAAGACTGAAACAGAACAATATCGGGACCGGACTCCACTTTCGCGCCGTGCATTTGCAGAGATACTATCGGGAACGCATGGGCATGCGCCGGGGCATGCTGCCCAACACCGAGTGGAATTCGGACCGGATTTGCTCATTGCCCCTGTTCCCGGATATGACAGAAAAGGATATCGACGACGTCATCAGTGCGATCAAGGACGTTCTATCGCAGAGACCGTCGTGTTTTGCTGCGCATCCAACCCAGAAGGAGAACGCGCAATTATGAAGGATAAAACGCAGAGACACCATCGCCTGAGGGACTCCCGCCTTGCGGTGGCGGAGGAGGCCCCGGCGAAGGCTTCCACCTCGCTTCCTCTGCGGGCAGTGGTGGTCGGACCGAAAACCACGGGCGAAACCCCGCATACACAGGAGACCGTTCTAAGCGCTGAGGGCGTCGCTGAGCGGAAGCCTTCCGTCTCGCTGGTCATTCCGGTGTTCAATGAGGAAAGGAATCTGGAGGAATTGGTCTCTCGCTGTCTGAAGGCCTGCGAAGGGATGGACGCGCCGTTCGAAGTGGTCCTGGTGGACGACGGGAGTTCAGATCGGTCGCCTGCGATGATCAGTGCGGCGGCCGAACGCAACGGCGGCAGCGTAGTAGGCGTGCTTCTGAATCGCAACTATGGCCAGCACGCGGCAGTGATGGCCGGTTTCGCGGAATCGCGCGGCGATATCGTAATCACACTGGACGCCGACCTCCAAAATCCACCGGAGGAAATCCCGAACCTCGTACAAAAGTCAGCCGAAGGCTTTGATGTCGTCGGTACGGTTCGCACGCCGCGACAGGACACGTTGTTCCGGCGCGTGGCCTCCCGCATCGTGAACCGGGCTGCCCGGAAGGCCACCGGGGTGATCATGCACGACTATGGCTGTATGCTCCGCGCGTATCGCCGCCACGTGGTGAATGCCATGTTGGAGTGTCACGAACGAAGCACGTTCATTCCCGTTCTCGCCAACGGCTTCGCCCGGACGGCGGCCGAAATCGAGGTCAGCCACGCCGACCGGCCTCACGGTGACTCGAAGTACAGCCTCTGGAAACTCGTCAATCTCCAGTTCGATCTTCTGACGAGCATGACCACCTTCCCGCTGCGATTGTTGAGCGTCATGGGCGGCCTCATCTCCATGGCAGGCGTGGGATTTGGCGTGTTCCTGCTCATTATGAGACTTGTCGAGGGGCCTGGATGGGCTGCCGAAGGTGTGTTCACGCTATTCGCCATTCTCTTCATGTTCGTCGGCGCTCAGTTCGTCGGCATGGGACTGCTCGGTGAGTACATCGGACGCATCTATCACGACGTTCGAGCCAGACCCCGGTACTTTGTCGACAAGGTAGTGGGGCGAGACGGTTCTGGGGGAGCGACAACAGGGTACGAAAAGGAATCGAAGGAAGTCCAATGAAAGCAGTTGTCCTAGCGTATCACAACATTGGGTGTATCGGCATCGAAGCACTGCTGCGGCATGGGTATGAAATCAGTGCCGTATTCACCCACAGAGACGATCCGAACGAGAACACCTGGTTTGACTCCGTGGCTGAGCTGGCCGCTTCGCGGGGCATTCCGGTGTTCGCACCCGATGACGTCAACCATCCTCTGTGGGTCGAACGCATCAGGAAGATGAATCCGGACGTTCTCTTCTCGTTCTACTATCGCAAGATGGTCAAGGGGGCGATTTTGGATATCCCCCGCGCGGGATGCTTCAATCTGCACGGTTCACTGCTTCCGGCGTATCGCGGACGCTGTCCCGTCAATTGGGTCCTGGTCAACGGAGAGACGGAAACGGGCGTCACTCTCCATGCGATGACGGATCAGCCCGATGCGGGGGACATTGTCAGTCAGATGCCCGTGGCAATCTCCCATGACGACAACGCCAGGACTTTGTACGACAAGCTGGCGAAGGCTTCCTCCGACATGCTCGACGAGGTGCTGCCGGGGATCAAGAACGGTACGGCACCGCGGCGGCCTCAAGATCCCTCGAAGGCCACCTACTACGGGGGGCGTCGTCCCGAGGATGGAGAAATCGACTGGTCGCTCCCGGCCGATCAGGTACGCAATCTGGTTCGCGCTGTAACGCGGCCGTATCCAGGTGCTTTCAGCTTCATCGGCGAGAGGAAATGCCTTTTCTGGTCGGCGACGGAAATGCCGGAGGAGGAACCGAAGCGAGCCCCGGGCACGGTCGTTTCGACGGCTCCGCTGGTTGTAAGCTGTGGCCAAGGCGGTCTCCGAATCGACTCGGGCCAGCCCGAGGATGGGGTCTGCATGACCGGCACACAACTCGCTGAGGAACTGAACCTGGTCGAAGGAATGAAACTTGGACCCGCGCAGCGCACGTCTCAGGGCCATGCGGAAGAAGAGTGTGCTCATTCTCGGCGTCAACGGGTTCATCGGCAACGCGCTGAGTCAGCGGCTCCTCGAGAGCGGCAGATACGAAGTCCACGGCATGGACCTCCGGGCCAACTACATCCAGCACTTGCTCGACAAGCCGGACTTCTACTTCGAGGAAGGTGACATCTCCATCCACGGAGAATGGATCGAATACCATATCAAGAAGTGCGATATCGTCCTGCCCCTGGTGGCCATTGCAACGCCGATTGAATACACGCGAAACCCGCTGCGTGTCTTCGAACTGGATTTCGAGGAGAATCTACGTGTCGTTCGTTATTGCGTCAAGTACGGCAAACGGATCATCTTCCCGTCCACATCCGAAGTGTACGGCATGTGCGACGAAGCCGAGTTCGACGAAGACAACTCCCGGTTGATTCTCGGGCCGATCCGCATGCAGCGCTGGATCTACTCGTGCTCCAAGCAGTTGCTCGACCGCGTCATCTGGGCCTACGGACAGAAAGAGGGTCTGAAATTCACGCTCTTTAGGCCTTTCAACTGGATCGGCCCGAAGCTCGACAGTCTTACGTCCGCCCGGATTGGGAGTTCGCGAGCCATTACGCAGCTTATTCTCAATCTCGTAGAGGGCACGCCCATCCAGCTCATCGATGGCGGCGCACAGAAGCGATGCTTTACGGACGTCTCGGATGGCATCGAATGCCTGTACCGAATCATCGAAAACAAAGACAATTGCTGTGACGGGCAGATCATCAACATCGGCAATCCCAAGAATGAGGCCAGCATTCGAGAATTGGCTGAGATGCTCCTGGCCAAGTTCGATGCGCACCCGCTGCGCCCGATTTTCCCGCCTTTTGCCGGGCTACGGGAAATCGAGAGCGGTTCCTATTACGGGGCCGGCTACCAAGACGTGGAGCACCGGCGTCCGAGCATTCGCAACGCCAGGAAGCTTCTCAACTGGACCCCCACCATCGAACTGGAACAATCCATCGAGCAGACCCTCGATTTCTTCCTTCGCGAAGCCGTTCGCACCGGTGAGATCGCGATTAGTGACGATCGTGCGGAAGTCCTGAACATACGGCCCGAAGATCGACCACGACAGCCCGCGGCGCCGATCGTCTCGGTCCGGTCCTCCGGCGCTAAAGGATCCTCCCGGCATAGAGTCCTATGAAGACCGGCTTGAGGATCGATGTCGATACCTTTCGTGGGACGCGGATGGGCGTACCGAATCTCTGTCGCATTCTGGCGCGTCACGGCATTCGAGCCACATTCTTTTTCAGTGTGGGCCCGGACAACATGGGCCGACACCTCTGGCGGCTGATTCGTCCCGCCTTTCTCTGGAAGATGCTCCGAACCAGAGCGACGAGTCTCTACGGTTGGGATATCCTGTTCAAGGGCACGTTCTGGCCCGGGCCCATCATCGCCAACAGGCTAGCCCATGTCATTCGGGAGACGGCAGAGGCAGGTCATGAAGTGGGACTGCACGCCTGGGACCATCATGCGTGGCAGGCCCACCTCGACACGATGGACGCCGAGTCCGTCTATCGGTCGATCGATCGAGGATTCGAATCTCTGACCCGCATTCTGGGGCATCCGCCGACGTGCTCGGCCGTCCCCGGCTGGAAATGCAACGACCTCGTTCTGGAACAGAAGGCCAAATTCGCCTTTCGTTATAACAGCGATTGTCGGGGTGCGAGTATCTTCAGGCCCGTGGTGGAGGGTCGTGAACTGGCCCAGCCACAGGTTCCGGTGACCCTGCCGACCTACGACGAAATGATTGGTCGTGACGGCATCACCGATGACAATTACAATGACCGGCTGTTGTCGCTCGTAGAACGCGACAGACTTAACGTGCTGACGATCCATGCCGAGGTCGAAGGAATTGCACGAAGCAAGCTGTTCGAACGCTTCTTGGAACAAGCCGTGTCAAGAGAAGTGGCGTTCGTCCCGCTTGGAGAATTGATTGAGCCTGCGGCGGAGATCGATCGCGCGGCTGTTGTGCCGCATGAAATCACAGGACGCGAAGGATGGTTGGCTTGCCAAGCCTCTTGAATGTGTGGCAGAATACGCGGAAGAAAACCTTCTGAAGGGGAGAACGTTGACAAAGCACGGGGATCATGACAACACCCTCGTGGCCGGGGCACCACATGTGTCTCACGCGGGGTTCCATAGTCTCGTTGTGAAAGGATGCAAGACACCCCACAGTGAGACGCTGGTTTGCAGGCAACGAAGGCGTGGGGTTCGGTTGGTCATGACGGTGCTTCTACCGGCCCTGGTCTTGGCCGTCGCCGTTCCGGGAGCCGAACGTACGACTTTCACCAGCACGACCCTTGCAGCCCTGACACCGGCTTCGGAGGCTGTGCCGGAACAGAGCCTGGACGAGGGTTCGGACACGGGGGCGTGGTGGGGGATGGCCGACTGGCCCCGTCGGAAGAAAGTTGTGGCCCTGAACCTGGCTGTAACCGGGGGACTTGCCGTCTACGGCGCCTTCGCCTGGGACTACGGCAGCGATGGATTCTACACTCACAATGAAGGCTGGTTCGGCCGAGACACCCGCTACGGAGGGGCTGACAAGCTCGGTCACGCGTGGAGTGCCTACGCGTTGGCCAGCGTCTACAACCGGATCTACCGGGATTGGGGATATTCGGACGAGGACGCGATCGCCATTGGGGCGCTGAGCAGTTGGATGCAGACGACGATCGTCGAGATTGGCGACGGTTTCAGCAAGAGTCAGGGATTCTGTTGGCAGGACGAAGCCATGAACACGCTCGGCGTGGGCATGGCCTACTTGCGTCATCGGTTTCCCGCCATCCGAGACACGGTGGATTTTCGCCTGGAATGGTTCCCATCGCCTGCATTTCGGCATGGTGATGAAGCCGATGTGTTTACCGACTATTCCGGCCAGAAATGCTTGCTGGCCATCAAGCCGGACGGAATTCTCAAGACAGGAGATCCGTTGCTGAAAGCGCTTGAATTCCAGGTCGGCTACTACACCCGCGGCTACGCGGTTTCCGATGAGGAATACTTCAATGGGAAGCATCGCTACGGGTACGTCGGCATCGGTCTGAACGTGACCTATCTGCTCGAAAGACTCACGGGTAGCCGCGCCGCCAATGTCTTCGACTACTATCAAGTGCCTTACACCTATATTTCGCACAGGGACGACTACAACTGATCCTTTCGGTCCGAGAGGGCATCTCGCATTTGGGATCAGCGAATGACAACGCGTGAGGAGTGTCAAGGAGTGGCACAGAATTGGATGGGATTGACAACAGGATCGAAACTCAGCGGAAGAATGGCGCTCGTCGCGCTGTTTCTTCTCCTTTACATCGCGTTGCTCGGGGTGCGGCCCCTCATCATCCCTGACGAAACGCGATACGGTGAAATCCCTAGAGAGATGCTGACCTCGGGAGACTGGGTCGTCCCGCATCTCGACGGCATACGCTATTTCGAGAAACCCGTCCTGGGCTACTGGCTCAATGCCCTCTCCATGCAAGTCTTCGGCGAGAACGCCTTTGCCATTCGCCTCCCATCGGCGCTGGCGGTTGGCCTGACGGCCGCACTTTTGTTCCTGTGGGCCCGGAGGTTCTCAGAGGATGAAACCACGCCGCTTTTTACGACGGCGGTGTTCCTGCTGTCTATCGAGGTTTGGGCCATTGGGACGTTCTGCGTCCTCGACAGTCTGCTGTCCTTGTTCGTGACGGCCGCCATCATCGCACTCTACTTCGCCTTGCAGCAAACCGGCTCAGGCCGAAGAATGCTGTTTTTCGCACTCGCTGGTACCGCGTGTGGACTGGCCTTCTTGACCAAGGGCTTTCTGGCTCTGGCAATCCCCGTCCTGGCGATGGTCCCATTCTCGCTGTGGCAACGGCAATTCAGGATCCTTCTCCGAAACGGGTGGATTACTTTGGCTTCTGCCGTGCTGGTGGCGCTTCCCTGGGCCATCCTGATCCATCGTAGAGAACCGGACTTCTGGCACTACTTCTTCTGGATCGAGCATGTGGACCGGTTCCTTTCGCCGCGGGGTGGGCAGCATCCGGAACCGTTCTGGTACTATGTCCCCGTTCTTCTGGGCGGAGCCATGCCCTGGACCCCGCTACTCGGTCCGATCGTTGCCGGATTGCGGCATACCGGGCGAAGAGACCCGATGGTGCGACTGGCTCTCTGCTGGTTCGTTGTGCCCTTTGTGTTCTTCTCGATTTCCAGCGGCAAACTCGGAACGTACATCCTTCCCTGTTATCCTCCCATGGCCTTCCTGGTGGCGGTGGGAGTGCTTCGATGCCTTCGAGAAGGGGATACTAAAGGCTTCATCACCGGGGCCCGGGTTGTTCTTCTGGCTATAGGGCTTTGCTTCGTGGCCCTGTTGGTGGGATTGATCATCATGCCCCAACGAGTTCTCTCTATCGAACTCTGGAAATGGGCCATTGCAGTGGCGGGCCTGGTACTTTGGGCGATGTTGTGTTGGTCCGCCATCAGGCATGAGGAGATGTGCAAACGACTCCTTCTCTACTGCACCGGACCAGTGCTCCTGATCCTTGCCCTACCGCTTGTTATGCCGGTGGCTCTGACGGCCAGGAAGATGCCGGGAGCGCTTCTCGTCTCCAATGCCGCCCGGATCACGCCGGACACGGTGCTTGTCACTGAGGATGGGTTGGCCGCTTCCGTTTGCTGGTACTATGGGCGTGATGACGTCTACATTCTGGGCGGCGTCGGCGAGTACGAATACGGCCTGAGCTACACCGATTCAAAGCATCGGAATATTAACGTTAGGCAATTGGCCGACAAGATTGCTGAACAGGGCGAAAGGGGGCGTATCGTCCTCATTACGGATGCACGAGGCAGGGCGAAGCGAGAGAATAAGTTGCCAGATCCCTCCTATGAGACTCACGATGATGGCCTGTTCTGGATCGAGTACGCTTCCATGTCAGGACCTGTAGAGCTCAAGGAACGGCCGCCCGAATAGCCCGATTGCGAGCGACATGCGGTGATGGAACATGCCCACGCTGAACGCGCAAACCTTCCGCGTGTTACTGTCGCGCAACCATTCGAATTGCGGCTTGAACCAGAGGAGGTGAAGAGGAAACCAGCCGGCAAGCGAGGAATTCACCCCCCTCGGAATTCGGACCGCCACCGCCCGCAGGTCCGGGGCCCACATTCCGAGTGACGTGGGCCCGGGCGGCTATCTGACCGGTGCGGTCAGACCATGTCTTTGAGGTTCTTCAGCGGGCGAACCTTCACCACGTTGCGGGCGGGCTTGGCCTTGAACATGGTCTCTTCGCCGGTGAAGGGGTTGATGCCCTTGCGGGCCTTGGTGGCCGGCTTGCGGATGACCGTCAGCTTCATCAGGCCGGGCACGGTGTAAGCGCCGGGCCCACGGCGGCCAAGACTCTTGCCGATCTGGCCGGACATCGCTTCGAACACGGACGTGACCTGCTTCTTCGTCAACCCCGTCTCGTCAGCGATTCCGGAGACGATTTCGCTCTTGGTCATCGGTTTTGCCGGTGCTTTTGCTGCCGTCTTCTTTGCCATAACGCATGGCCTCCTTGCAATTACAGAGATAAGAAAAGATCTCAACACCATTGCATTCAGCACACTATGGCTGAAAGTGCGGCCATCCATACGAGTTTTCCCGCCTTCTGTCAAGCAAGAACAAGGCAGGGAAACTGAAATATCTGTGCTTGGAGTGCAAAGCTGAGACCGCGACGTCTGTTAAACTGGGCAATATAACCGCCCGCTATATCACGTGACCGCGCCGTCATTGCGCTTCTGAGATGCCTTGCTCGATGAGGTCCAGCGCCTCGCTCATCTGTTCCGGCGTCGTGACCAGCGGAGGAGCCAACGTCAACACGTTGCCCATACTGATCTTGAAACTCAGGCCTCTCTCCAACGCGAAGTAGAGTACGTCTTCAGCCATGTCACAAGCAGGTTCTCGTGTCGCACGGTCTCGCACGAGTTCGATCCCCCAAAGACATCCACGACCCCGCACGTCGCCAATCAGAGGATGGCGTTCCATCATGTCACGAAGTCGGCTCTCCGTCATCGCCCCGATTCGCTCGGCGTTGTCAACGAGTCCTTCATCTTCGATGATGTGAATCGTGGTCAGCGCCGCTCGCGCCGTGACGGGATTCTTCTCGTGCGTGTAATGCCCATAGGCGAACTCGCTGCAGACATCCAGGTCGGGCCTGGCCAGGACCGCCGCGATGGGCAACACGCCGCCGCCAAGACTCTTACCCAACACGAGGAGGTCCGGAACCACGCCTTCGTGCTCGCAGGCGAACATGCGTCCGGTTTTACCCAGGCCGGTGGGGATCTCGTCGAAGATCAGCAGGGCGCCGAATTCATCGCAGGCGTCACGAACCTGTCGCCAGAAGCCGGGCGGCGGCAACATACGGCACGGCACGCATCGGCTCTGCAACGACCGCGGAAATGTCACGCTCCTTTTCGAGGATGTAGCGAATCTGGTTCGCGCAGAGATCGCCACTGCCTTCGCTGACGCCCCACGCGTTGCGATAGTCTCCAAATGGGGGGACATGCTCGGTTCCAGGTAGCAGGGGCCCGATGGGCCCGCCCCGGAACATGCGCTCGCCTCCGACGCTGCGGGCACCGAACCCCGCGCCATGAAAGGCGTCCCAAAAGGAAATGGTCTTGAAGCGTCCCGTTGCCGCGCGGGCATAAGCCAATGCGATTTCTATCGCGTCGGAGCCGCCCGTCGCAAAGAGAACCTTGTCGAGTCCTTTCGGCGCAATCTTCACGAGTTTCTCGGCCAGTTCCACCGCCGGCTCGCACGTGTAGCGGCGAGGGGCAAAACACAACTCCTGCATCTGCTTCGTGACGGCCTCGATCAACCTCGGATGACCGTAGCCGATGTGATGGACGTTGTTGCCGTGGAAATCCATGTACCGCCGGCCTTCGAGGTCTTCGATCCAGATGCCTTCGGCCTTACGAATGCCGGACAGGCACGGTGTTGAAAGCGATTGATGCAAAAACACCGCCGCATCGCGATCCAGCAGACGACGCGTCTCGTCGCCAAGGTGTTTGGAGGCCCAGGCCTGACGACGGCTGGAGAGGTTCATGTCGCCTTCTTCGCCTCGCGGCAATTCGTGATCCATCGCAGGTCGGCCCTTCCGCGTACCGCACATGTTTCAAGGAAATGACGTAGTGGCTGGTCCGATCGCTGTCGGCAAGCGATTTCAGGCGACCACCGCGTCGGCACCTTGTGCGAGCCGCTTTTCGATATCACTGATCACCTCGGGCAGGCCGGCAAACGAGTCGATCACGTAGTGCGCGTTCGCTTCGCTGAATCGCTGTGTCGCCTCCGCGACCTTCTGCTCAACTTCATCGGGCGACAACGCGTCGAATTCATCCTTTGTCAGGCCGACGAGGTTGCCCGTCTTCGTTACACCCACGGTCCAGACGCCCGCGTTGAGGCCCGCTTCGATATCGGCGATCGTGTCACCGATCTTGACCACCGCCTGAGGGGGGTACACATTAAGCTTCTCCATGAGATGGAAGATCATCCACGGAGCCGGCCGACCTTTCGGCACGTCGAAGGCACACAGGGCCGCGTCCGGGACGAAACCGCCTTCTTCGGCCTTCCCGAGCACGATCTCCAGCATCTCACGGTTGTACCCTGTGTTGACCGCCACGGGAATGCCCCGGCCTCGCAGTATCTCGACGGTCTCCACCACACCGGGGATGACGTCGCCATACCTGGGCAGCGCCTCTAGCTGCATCGGGATGAACTTCTCATAGAGCATGTCGAGGTCGGCCTCCGTCCAGGCGTGGCCATGCACCTTCGACCACTGCTGAGCAATCGAAGACATCTCAAGCATCGCCTGGATGTGGTCCTTCTTGTGGATACCCATGGGACCTCGCGCCTCGGCGGTTGTGGCTGTGACACCGTGACGCTCGAAGAGTTCCACGAACGCACCGGCCGGGCGCAACTGCCAAAATCCACCGTCGTTCCTGCCAAATCACTGATGATGGCCTTTATCGGCCCGACGCATCTACTGCGATTCGAATCCATCACAAACTGACTCCTTCTCTATCTGTGGCTCGTAGACCGGGATATGTCGCCGCTATCGGACAACAGGTTCCCTGCCGACCTTCGTGCTCAGTTGGACGCCCATCTCATCAATAGTCGCTGCGATGGCGGCCAGCAAATCCTTGACGTCCGATTCGAAGATGCGGCCAATGTTGCCGATGCGGAAGCAGTCGGCATCGCTGACCTTGCCCGGGTAGATGACATAGCCACGGGTGTTGAGTGTGTCGTAGAACGTCTCGAAGTCAAACGCCGAATCGTCAGGATAGCGAAACGAGGTGATGATATAACCCTGGTCTTGCGGCGCCAGGTATTCCTCGAAGCCGAGGCGACGCATGCCCGCGACGAGCGCTTCATAGTTGCCTTGATAGCGGGCGGCCCGACCGGCGACGCCCCCCTCGGCCTCGATTTCCAGCAGCGCTTGATGGAACGCAATGATAGTGTGCGTCGGTGGGGTGAATCGGAACTGCCCGTTCTTTTCCAAGCCTTCCCACTGATCGTACAGATCCAGACTCAGGCTGCGGGCGTATCCTTTGGTCTCCTTCAACGCGTCGAGTCTGGCGAGGACGAACGCGAACCCCGGGACACCCTCGATGCATTTGTTGGCGGACGAGACGAGATAGTCAATCTGGCAATCGGGCAGGGACAGCGGCACGGCGCCGAAACTGCTCATTGCGTCGACGAAGTACTTCGCTCCGGCGGTTTTCGCCAACGCCCCGATCTGCTCAATGGGATTGATCACCCCCGTGGTCGTCTCGCAATGAACCACGGCTACCAGGGCGGCGTCATCGCGCGCTTCCAGTTCCCGTTGAACCTCCCCGATGTCCACAGGGCGGTTCTCGGGGAACTCGACGCTGATCGTCTCGATCCCCAGGACGGAAGCCATCTTCGCGATGCGACGTCCGTAGGCCCCGTTGATGATCACCATCAGCTTGCTGTTGGGCGGAACCACCGAGGAGACGACCGCTTCGAGCGCGAAAGTTCCGCTGCCCTGCATGGGAATCGCGGTGTACTGATCTTCGGTCGCGCCGCCAAGAGCTACCAGTCGTCGGCGGACATCTCGAACGATGCTGATGAACTCGTGGTCGCGCGACCCGAGATTGCGCAGCATGGCCTGTTTTACCAGACGGCTGGTGGTGAGGGGGCCCGGCGTGAAGAGGATGCGATCCTTCCAGCCCGGGATGGACGATTGTGATTTCATGCGGCTATCATCTCCTTCAGACGTAAGTGAATCCTCGTCAGATTCTATCTCGACAACAGCGCGAGGCAAATCGCACCGATGACACGTGACTCTACCGCCCGATCGCGACGGCGACAAATCCAAATATCACACTGGCGCCGCCCAACAGGGCGATGCCCGATGTCAACCCGTGCGCGTCGAGCCACCAGCCCAGCGGAAAGCCCGCCAGGGCGGCTCCGACGTACATCCATCCGTCCATGATGCCGGCACCCGTGCCCGAGGATCTCTGGCCCAGAATGTCGCCCGGCAGGCAGAACAACGGCGTGTGGATGCCCTGGATCAGCCCGCCCGAAATGAAGACGGCCGCACAGACGATGAACAAGCCCAAACGCGAATCAAGCAGGGATGCCCCCCGTGACAGGAGGAACAACGCACCGCCGGCGGCGATCATTGCCAGGCAGATTGTTTGCCACCGACGGGCTCGGAAGAGACGGTCGGAAACCACGCCAAGCGCCACTGCAAAGAACATCCCGCCGAAATCGAGCAAAGAACCGACCCAGCCGGCCCTGGTCAGTGCCATCCCGAAGCCCCCCTCGGCCCGGGGCGTCTGGAGGATCAGAATGGTCCAATTCAGAAGGCCCCAGCGAATGGCATTTGCGCCGAAGGCCACCGCATATGGCACGATCATGCGACGATGGCTGAACGCGCCAATAGGCTTTGGCGTCCACCGGTTCGTTCGATCGCTCGGAACCGTGGTTCCATGGCGTCGCGATCCCCACCTTCTCCGGTGAATCCTTGCAGAGCAGTGCGAAGAACACCGCCATCACGGCCAGAAACAGCGGGGGGATGAAGAACGCGCCTTGCCAGCCGCCCCAGCGCTCGATGCAGTAGGCCGCTATGGGCGAAACCAGCGCGCCGCCGAGATACGGGAAGAAGTTATACAGTCCCATCCACCAGCCCCAGCGACGTTCGGGGAACCAGTTGCACAGAATCCGGCAACCCGGCGCCCAGCCCATGGACGAGAAGTATCCGTTGATGGCCCAGAACACCACGAACAACAGCAGCGCATTGCTCAATCCAAACAGGATGTTCGCCACGACGCCACCGATAGCACCGATGAGCATGATGCGTCTGGGGCTGTAACGATCGCCAAGGAAGCCGTTGATAAACTGGCCGAGCGCGTAGGTCAGAGTGAATGCGGTTAACGCGAACCCAAGCTGCTCGTGTGACAGTCCGAGCTTCTCTTCCAGGCTCCCGGCCGCGACGCCGATGTTCTTCTTGCCAAAATAGTAGAAGAGATAGAGCGTGGCCATGCTGAAGAAGGCCCGCATCTGCCACAGCCGAAAGCTCGACAGAAAATGAGACCTGCGAACATGCGTCTGCTCGGGAGAGACACCTTGTACGTCTTGGACTGTCGGTGCTTCGATGGCCATAAGTGCACTGACAGTAGTGGCGAACTGTTAAGGAGGGATTGGTGGTTGATTAGATTTGCATTTCTTCCGCCGCACTCGTGGCAGTGTTGATGTTCGATTCCAGTTGGTGGCAGGAAGACACGCAGACGGCCACCGTCACCGTCAGCTACGACGAGGGCGATCCGGCGTTCCTCAAGGCGGACGCCACCAACGAACGAGTCACCCTCGATCTGAACTACCCGGGAGGGGCTCAGGTCGACGAGATCACGTTCGGCATGGTCGGCGCCGGTAATGACTGGTGGTGGGCCAGCGACAGTATCTCACGGAGACTTAACGAACGGCGACCTTTTTCTTGCGGTAAGCCGGCAAAACAGGCTAGGCGAATCGGGCCGGAGGATTTAACATGGTTTTAATCATGCTCTCATATAGCCTGAAGCTTTCGTGGCTACCGTAACTCAGACCCAAAACCAAGGACGATAATGGACAAGGGGTAAGGGGGTAGATTCATGGACAAGCGAAAAGGTTTCACGCTCATCGAATTGCTGGTCGTCATCTCGATCCTCGCGGTGCTGATGGGCATTCTTACGCCGGCGCTGAGCCGAGCCAAAGACAGGCCAGGAAAGTCGTGTGTACGGCTCATCTGAAAGGCCTGGGCGTGGCCTTCCGTATGTACGTCGACGGCTACGATGGAAAGACCACACGACGCCAAAAACCGAGGGCTGTGGGACAACGCCTGGGAGGGATCACCCATCGTCAAGGACTACGGTCCCGACGACGGCATGGCTTACTGGGGCATCGCGTACAAGCCATTCGCCAAGAACAGAAAGATCTTCCGATTGTCCCAGCACGATACGTCCGGACGATTGGCCCGAGGAGGGCTGGGGCGTCCTATATCAGCAGGTATTTCAAGATATGCTCCTACGGTATCAACGGGCTACATCGCAGAACAAGAAGATCGACCACGAACTTCAAGAGGCACGATGAGAGTGATTGTCTTCCAGGACCACATCGAGCAGAAACTGGACGGTATCGATTCCGACATGTTCTGCATCGGCCCGGGAAACAGCATCAATCTCCGTCAGTGGCGGCCAGCGAGTGAAGGGGGGACGGCTGGTGGATGGCACACATGGTCAGGGATCACGACACTGTCAAGGAATGCTTTCGCCATGTCGACACGCCTCCATGACGTGCTGGATGGACGGTCATGTCAGCGCGAATCAAAGAATCGACCGGTGAAGACGTTCCCACCTATTGGTATACCGGGAAGACGGTCCGAAGCGAGCATGTAGCGGCTTACGCGGAAAGACGCCGGCCTGGCCATTCGGTCACCGGAGCATTGAGAGGAAGAGATTGGTTAAATGAAGATACAATGGTGCCGTATTTTGTGGCGTTTGTGGTCGTGCTTCTCGCTGTCTCGGGCTGCGGAAAGAGGGACAACGGCACCGAGCAGACTTCAGGCCCAGCGCCAGTCAGTGCCGAAGAACTTGCCGCCGTCAAGAAGGCGATGACCCGGGGGATGCAGGCAATCGGCTTTGCCAATCTTAAGCCGGTCCACGTAGGTAAGGGGTGTGTTATGGAGACTCGGACGCCCGATGGCGGACTGCAAATCAAACCGCCACCGCCACCTCCCGGAATGGTCCACGATCGGCCGGTCAGGTCACGTTCTATCGGGGCGAGCTTGACAGCATCACCTCGGAGAGCCTGACGATTCGCAAGGCCTATCCCACGGCGGGGAACTTCAAGGAAGATCGAGATTCCCAAGGGAGACATCCGCTCGATCTATCTGGCGCCGTGACGGACGTCTCTTCCCACATTTTGCAGCATTCTTTGAATCTTGTCCCAATCGGCGGTATCCTGTAGGGACGTCGTCTATTCATTACGGAGGTGATCATGAGCAAGGCAGGCCGATGTGCAATCGTTTGGGCTCTTCTGCTGAGCGTCGCAGCCGGCGCGCAGGTGAGCCAGTGGCAGTTCGAGAAGGCGCAGTTCAAGAATGGGGTGATCGCCGACCAGGCGGGCCACCGTCACGGGCGGCTTCAAGGCCGGGCCCGATTCCTCAAAGACGCGCTGGGCGAGTATCTCGAACTGGATGGCGTCTCGGACGTCATCAACCTGGGCCGCTATCCCGATGGTCCGGCGTTGCCTACCGAGCAGATCAGTGTCGAGGCCCTGGTGCGTTTCCGCAAGTTCGGGGGCTACATGGGCATCATCGGCGCCTTCCAGGACAATGGCAATTACGAGCGGGGCTGGGTGCTCGGCAATCGGGACGGACGCTTCTTCTTTGGCCTGGCCAGCGAAGGCCCTGAGTCGATGACGTACCTGCGGGATGGCCGGACGGCCCAGCCGGGCAAGTGGTACCATCTCCTTGGGACGTATGATGGCGAGACGCTGCGCGTTTATGTCAACGGCCGGCTCGTGGCCGAATCATTCGACCAGAAGGGCAAGATCCTCTATCCGTCTCAGGCGTGGTACACGATCGGCGCCTACCGCGACGACAACGAGTTCGACCCCATGGTGGGCAGTCTCCGGACGGTAGCCGTCTACGACGAAGCCCTCGGAGCCGAGGAGATCAATAAGCGATTCCAAGAGGTCAAGGCGGTGACGGAACTGCCCGCCGAGGCGTCGCTGCCTTCGATCATCAACGTCGGACCGTACCTGCAATACGCGACGAAGACGGGCATCACGATTATGTGGGAAACCGAGCAGAAGGCCACGTCGGTGGTCGAGTATGGCGAGCAGGTGCCTCTGGCCGAATCGACCTCCGCGACGGGCGAGAGCGAGATGCACGAGGTCCGACTGGACGGTCTCAAGCCTCAGACGAACTATTTCTACCGCGTCGTCTCCGTCGGGCCGGATGGGCAGGAGTCGCTCAGCGATCTCTACAGCTTCCAGACCGCCGTCAACGACGACACCGCCTTCGCCTTCGGTGGCGTCAGCGATACACAGACCAATCCACCCGTCTGGGGCCGGATCTCGCAATTGGTTTTCAAGGAGCGTCCGAACTTCGTCATTCATTCAGGCGACATCGTGGGCAACGGGCCCCGGAAGGAGCAGTGGACAGACCAGTTCCTTAAGCCCGCGCACGAGCTGATGAGCCGAGTGCCGATCTTCATCATTTTGGGCAATCACGACCAGGACCATGCGAACTACTATCGCTATATCTGCAATCCGGCCCCTGAGCATCGGTACACGTTCACCTATGGCAACGCCCAGTTCTTCATGATCGATACCAATCGCAGCGTTGCTCCGGGCAGCGAGCAATACCAGTGGCTCGACGACGAATTGGCGAAGTCCAAGGCGACGTGGAAGTTCGCGGTCCATCATCATGCCCCTTACAGTTCCGACGAGAACGACTACGGAGACACCTGGAAGGGACAATCCTCACGTGGTGATCTGAGGCTTCGCCCGCTGGTCGGCCTCTACGAGAAGTACGGCGTGGACATCTGCTTCTTCGGTCACATCCACGACTACGAGCGGACCTGGCCCATCCGAGACGACAAGGTCGATCCGGAGCACGGTGTGATCTACGTTCAGATGGGTGGCGCTGGTGGCGGGCTGGAGAACTATGCCCCGACCCGCTCGTGGTTCACCGCCAAAGTTCACCGCGATCATCATTTCGTCATGGTCAACGTCTTCGGAAAGACCCTGCAACTCCAGGCCATCGACCAGAACGGCGCCCTGTTCGACCAGGTCACTCTGAAGAAATAGCTCGAGACGGGTTCTGCGAACCAACAGTGGTGGGGGCGAGGCATGCCTCGCCCTTATGCCGCTTGCGCGGACAACAAACTCGTTGCACTCCCCTCGAAATCCGGGTAGCATGCAAGTCGCAAGACTGTTCGTCGTGACGCCGCAAGGCGTTCGTTCGATGGAACCGACGTGACTACGCATGGAGCGAAAGGCGGGGCAATGAGAACGAGGAGTCTTCGATGCAGTTATCTGGTGGCCGGACTGGCTGTCGTGTTAATGGGGTCGCTTTGTGCCCGAGTCCGGGCGAAAGCGAAGGCGTGGGAGGGCACCATCACGATTCCCACGTACGGGTGGTCCGAGGACGTCAATCCGAAGTTCTGGGCGTTGGAGGACCGGATCAAGCTGTCTACGACGGTCAAAGGTGCGATCGTCTATCCCTATCCGATGCAGGACCACCTATACCGCACCAAGACCGACCGGACCTATAAGGCGCTGTTCCTTGAGAACGAATACCTGAAGGTTACGTGCCTGCCCGAATTAGGCGGCCGGCTGCATTCTGTGCTCGACAAAACCACGGGCGAAGAGACGTTTCATCTCAACCACGTGATCAAGCCCAGCATGATCGCCATGCGAGGGGCCTTCATCAGCGGAGGCGTGGAGTGGAACGCCGGCCCGCAGGTGCACACGGTCACGATTCTCTCGCCCGTCGATGCCTGGTGGGCACCAACAAGGATGGCTCGGCCTATCTCGAAGTCAGCAACCTGGAGAAGACGCTGCGGACCCGCTGGACCGTCCGCGTCACGCTGCACCCGGGGCGGGCCTATCTCGACGAGCAGATCCGCATCGTCAACCCGGTCGACGCCGTCAATCCCTATTACTTCTGGAACTGTACCGCCTTTCCCGCCAAGAAGGGCACCCGGTTCATGTATCCGATGACGATCGGCACGGACCACTACGGGCGGGAGTTCTTCAACTGGCCGATCAACGATGGGAAAGACCTCTCCTGGCTGAAGAACTACGAGAGATCCGCATCGATCTTCGCTGTTGACTGCATGTTCGACTTCTTCGGTGCCTATGACGTCGATGACGATCGCGGCGTGGTCCAGGTGGCCAATCACTACGAACTCAGTGGCAAGAAGGCCTGGACCTGGGGCACGTGGGACTTCGGGCTCGTGAGCCAGGAGAACCTGACCGACGACGATGGGCCCGTACATCGAGGTCCAGAGCGGACCGCTACCGACGCAGTCCGACTATGGCATGCTCCTGCCCAGACAGCAGGTCGCGTGGCGCGAGTGGTGGTATCCCGGTCCACGGGCTGGGCGAGGGCTTCGAGTTCGCCACCAAAGACATCGCGATCGAGACAACCCGCGAGAAGGGCGAACTGCGGCTGAACATGATCGCGACGGGGGAATTCCGCAAAGCCACGTGCGTTGTATCGCAGGATGGCAGAGAGCTTCTGTCGCAGCGGGTGGACCTGTCTCCCGAGAAGGCAGGCACCGTTGTCGTCTCGCCCGCACCCGCCAAGGCGGTCGACGTGACGATCACGACGAGGCAAGGCGAGACCCTGGCGAAGTTCACGACCCCGCTGCCGATTCCGAAGGTGGTGCCTCCGCCTCGCAGTCAGGTGATGGACAAGGCCGATGAGGAATTGACGTTGGAGGAAAAGTGGCTCAAGGCCCGTAAGTTCGACCTCGCCACCAATCGCAAGAAGGCCCGGGAGTACTACGAGAAGGTGCTTGCCGAGGACGAAGACCATGCCCCCGCACTGGTCGGATTGGCCGTTCTGGATATTGAAGCGGGCTCGTACGCCGAGGCTGCTGTGAAACTGGAGAAGGCGCTGGACCGCGATCCCGATGGTGGCCCGGCGTGGTACTTCCTGGGTGTGGCCAATCTGCGACGCAACGATCCGAAACAGGCCCTTCGCTGTGCCCGGCAGGCGGCGCGATACGCGCCGACCGCTTCGCTGGCCCTGGATCTGGCCGGTCGGGGTCACGCCGCATTGGGTCAGATGCCCATGGCGGTCGACGCCTTCAAGAACGCTACCGAGTTGAACCCGGATGATGCCGGGGCTCGCGATCATTGGCTGCTGGCCCTCTACGCGGCGGGTGAGGAGCGCCCGGCGTTCAAAGAGGCAGAGAAAGCTCTTTCACAGTCGCCCACGGATCTTGTCCCGCGAGCGATCCTGGCCCTGCAAGGCGACAAGGAGATGGCCCGCTTCGTGGAAGAGGCGAGAGAGTTCGTGGGCGAAGACGATTTCGAGATGATCGAAACGGCTCTGACGTTTGCCGAGGTGGGCCTGGTGAAGGAAGCGGCGAGGCTGCTTCGCGTGACGTGTATCGAGGCGGTTCCGGAGCCCCAACGCAGTCCTCTGCCGTTCTACTACCTGGCTTACTACGCATCGCTGGAGGGCAATCCCAGGCTGGCGGAAGAGTACCTCGATCGTGCGTCGAAGACGTATCGGGACTACGTCTTTCCGTCTCGGCCGGAGACGCTGGCCGTTCTGAAATACGCGGTAGCGGAGAATCCCACGGACGCGTATGCCCATCTGCACCTGGGTAATCTCTACGCGCATCTCGGACGTGTCGATGAAGCGATCGACCAATGGCAGAAGGCCGTCGCACGCGATGAATCGCTGAGCGTTGCGTATCGCAACCTGGGCCTCTACGCCTGGGCCGAAGAGCAGGACCTGCCCAAGGCCGAGCAGGCCTATCGCAAGGCCATTGCCGCCCGCCCTAAGGACCAGACGCTGTATCGCGATCTGGCCGAGATTCTGCTGGCCCAGGACCGCCGGCCCGAAGCGATCGTGCTGCTCGAATCGACGCCTGCCGACAAGCTCAAGCGGGCGGATATCATCATCATGCTGGCCCAGGCCTATCGCGACGAGCACCGGTACGATGACGCGATCGATCTTCTGGAATCGACCCCATACTTCGTGAACTGGGAAGGCCAGACGATTACCTGGGATCTCTTCCACAAGGCCCACATGGCCCGCGGCCGGATGCGATTCGACGAAGGCAATTTCGTAGCGGCCTTGGAGGATTTCGAGGCGGCCCTGACCTATCCCGACAACATTGGCGTTGGCCGCTCGAACAAGCCCCAGGAAGCGACGGCCCAATACTGGCGGGGAAAGACGCTCCAATCACTCGGTCGTCTGAAGGAGGCGCGAGAGGCGTGGAAGCTCGGCGCCGCCGGCGTCGAAGGGTCGCGCGAACAGAACGAATCTCGCGAACTCTGTACGACGGCCCTCAAAGAAACGCAATGATACGGATGCTGTAGGGTGGGTTCTCAACCCACGCGTATCGAACACATTGCAGCGATCTGGACGCGTGGGTCAAGGACCCACCCTACGAATGAGGCTCTTACCGTGCGACCGCCGGCGGACATCATAGAATGGCAGACGACTGACCAGATGCATCAATGGGTCGAGGAATCGCCGGACGAGGCTTCTCGAAAACGCCGCATGGCCATCTGGCTGACGCATCGCAAGCGAATGCACGCTCACGAGGTAGCGGAATCCCTGGGAGTATCCGTGCAAGCCGTCTGGCTCTGGATCGGTCAATACAACGAAAGTGGGCCGGATGGGCTACTGAGGAACGGTCGTGGTGGACGGCGGTGGGGATTCCTATCGCCCGAGCAAGAAGCGGAGTTGCTCAAGCCGTTCCTGACGCAGGCCAAGGCGGGAACGCCTCAGGCACCCGCGGAGATACGTTCGGTCATCGCGAAACGCCTGAAGAGAAACGTATCGATGTCCTATGTCTATCGCTTGCTGCGCCGCCACGGCTGGGCGGAGATCCTCGCCCAATCCCACCAGATCAAGACGTCACAACGCGGTGCCAGCACGTTCGACGCGATGGCCAAACCCTGGGCCCGAAGCGACTGAACGTCGCGGTGATCCCAAATACTCTATGATAGACGTGCAACTTTAGTTTCTCACTTGCGCCGCATTTTCACTCGGCTATGGTAAATGGTTCGAATGAATTGCGTGCACCATCGATGGGAGGACACCCATGGTCGAAGTGGATTCAGGTAGAGCGAACGCCGACGTGGTGGAAGCCTGCGTCGCGAGGGTCACCGGACGCAAGTTGCGGGTGGTCTTGCCCGAAGGGCGGGATTCGCGCATCGTGCAGGCCGCGCAGGAGATTCGCAAGCGAGGCATAGGCGAACCGATACTTTGGGAACGGCCGAGCAGATCGAGGCCGCGGCGGCGGAAGCAGGGGCATCTCTCGATGGCATCGAGACGCTGGACCCCAAGACCAGCGCACGTCTGGACGACTACGCAACGCAATACATGGAAGGCCGGGACGATATTGCCCCTGGCATCGCACGCCGCATGGTTGGCAAGGCGCTCTTTCATGGCGGGATGATGGTCGCCTCCGGCGATGCGCACGCGATGGTTGCCGGGGCAGCCACCGCAACGGCGACGGTCATCCAGGCCGGCGCGCTGACGGTTGGTTTTGCCCAGGGGATCGAGACCGTATCGAGCTACTTTCTCATGATCGTTCCGCACTTTGGCGACGAGAGAGACAAGGCGTTCATCTTTGCCGACTGCGCGGTCAACATCGATCCGACCCCCGAGCAATTAGCCGATATCGCGTTGGCGTCGGCCCAAAGCACCTCCGGATTGCTGGGCGAGACACCTCGCGTGGCCCTGCTTTCCTATTCGACAAGGGGCAGTGCCGACGGTCCCAGTGCCGAGAAGGTGCGTAAGACGTTGGAGATTGTCCGTTCGCGACGCCCCGATCTAGCCGTCGATGGTGAACTCCAGGCCGACGCGGCCATCGTCGCGCGGGTGGCTCAGAAGAAGGTCAAGGATGGCAGCGCGGTGGCCGGGCAGGCGAATGTGCTGATCTTCCCCGACCTCGACGCGGGCAACATCGCCTACAAGCTGACCCAATACCTGGCGGGCGCCAAGGCCATCGGCCCGTTCCTCCAGGGCTTCGCCAAGCCCATGGCCGACCTCTCGCGGGCGCATCGGTTGAGGACATCGTGACCACCACGATTATCACGCTGGCTCAGGTCCAGGAAGGGGGGCAGGCGTGACGAAGGTGCTCGTGATCAACGCCGGAAGCTCCTCGATCAAGTACCAGCTCTTCGAGATGCCTCAGGCAAAGGTCCTGGCCAAAGGCTTCGTCGAACGGATCGGTGATCAGAAATCGAAGACTTTCCCACGTCTGCGGGGACAACTCGACGACACGGGAAGAGCCAGTCGACAACCACGAAAGGGCGATGGAACTCATCCTCAAGGTGCTTGCCGATCCCAAGAAGGGAGCGGTCGAAGACCTCTCCGAGATTGCCGTGGTCGGGCATCGAGTCGTGCACGGTGGGGAAGAATTCACCGGATCGGTTGTCATCGACGATCGCGTGCTGGCTTCGATCGAACGTTTTGCGGAACTGGCGCCTCTGCACAACCCGCACAACCTCGTCGGTATCCGGGCCGCGATGCGTAAATTGGCCGACACGGCGCAAGTCGCCTGTTTCGATACCGCCTTTCACACGAGCATCCCGAAGGTCGCCCATATGTACGCCTTGCCTTACGAGTTGTACGAGAGGCATCGCGTCAGGCGATATGGCTTCCACGGGACCTCGCACCGCTACGTCGCCAGGCGTGCGGCCGTGATGATCGATCGCGACAAGTACGACCTGAACGCCATCACCTGCCACTTGGGCAACGGCTGCTCGATGACCGCGGTGCGCAAGGGCCAGTCGGTCGACACGTCGATGGGCTTTACCCCACTTGAAGGCCTGGTCATGGGAACGCGAACGGGCGATTTCGACCCGGCGATCTTGTTCTACCTGGCCGACAAAGGCTACGACCTGGCGAAACTCAACGGGCTGTGCAATAAGAAGAGCGGCCTACTGGGCATCTCGGGCATCTCGAACGACATGCGGACGCTCCAGAAGCATGCCGACGATGGCGACGAACGCGCCAAGCTGGCGATCGAGATGTTCTGCTATCGCGTTCGCAAGTACATCGGCTCCTATTCGGCGGTCCTCGACGGCGTCGACGCGATTGTCTTCACGGGAGGCATCGGAGAGAATTCGTCGCTCGTACGCGAACTGGCCTGCCGGGATCTCGAGCACCTGGGCATCACCCTCGATCCGAAGGCCAACGCCAGTGCGGGCGGAGGCGAGTCGGAGGTGAGCGCCTCCGAGAGCCGGGTCAAGGTGCTGGTGATCCCCACCAACGAAGAGCAGGCGATCGCGCGAGATGCATTCGAACTGGTCGCCGACAAAGAAGCGTCAGTATGATGAGCCCGGCCGACTGCGTGCCAGGCCAACGGAGATAAGACGAAGAGCGGCGTATGACAGACACAAAGAATGATGGACGGTTTCTCGTGGATGTGGGATTGCGGAACCTGCCTTTCCCGATCCACGCGGTATCCCGTAAACAAGCAGAGGGCCAGGCTACGGTTGCGGACATCTCGATCAACGCCCGGATCATGCAGACGTTCGAGGCCCGCTGGATCGACAGGTTCATCCATATCCTGCACAGCCATCGCGACAACATCGGGACCAAAACGCTGCGCGACAACCTGGGCGACTACATCGCCGAGCTGGAGGCGACGGCGCTGAAGATCGAATTCGACTATCCTTTCTTCATCGAGAAGCAGACACCCGTCTCAGGCGAGAAATGCCTCGTGCGATACCTTTGCCAGTATTCCGCGAAGGCCCATTCGGCCGACGATCCGGCCGCGGTAGTCTTCCGAATCCAGGTGCCCTGTATTACGACCTATCCGGCGTCCAACGCCAAGAGCCCCAAGGGCTTGTTCGGGCAGTTGAGCATGCTGGACATCGCCGTCCAGAGCCATGCGGACATCTATCCAGAGGATCTGGTCGAGATGGTCGACCGGCACGTGCTGGCTTCGGTCTTCTCGTTCCTTAGTGAAGAGGATCAGCAGTTCATCATCGAGAAGGTGCATTCGCAGGAGAAGACCAGCGTCGTGGTGGTCGATGAGCTCCGCAAAGAACTGGCCCGCGACCGGAACGTCGAGTGGTATTCCATCGACTGCTCGAACTACGGCATGCTGCATTCCTATAGCACGATCATCCGGACGGAAAAGAGCGCCTGGGTGCCGTTCAGTGGATTCGACGATCATCTTTAGAGAACGCACGGGTGCAGCCCCGGGTGCGTTTGAAGAAATGGCGGTGTAAACCATGGACAATAAACAATCGTTTAGAAGTCTAAGCGGTCGCGAGGTCGAACTGCTACGGATGCAAGGCTGCTTGGCTGAGGACTGGGGGCAGATCGAGGTCGCCGACGGGTTCGACCCGGCGTACGTTCGGAACTCGCAGTTTGCAGGCTCGGTGCGGCTGGGACGCTTTGAAGGCACGGTGAAGGTCGCGGGCGGACTCGAGAAACCCAGCGGGGTCTACGACGCCGTGATTTCGAACTGTACCATTGGCGATGATACCCGCATCTCCAATATCGGTGTGCACCTCGCCAATTACGACATCGGCCCGAACGTGTGCATCGAGAACGTGGCGACGATGCAGACCCATCCGGACGCGACCTTTGGCAACGGGGTCGAGATCAGCATTCTGAATGAAGCCGGAGGACGGGAGATCATCTTGTTCGACCGCCTGTCGGCGCAGTTCGCCTACCTGATGTGCCTGCACCGCTACCGTCCGAAACTCATCGAGCAGCTTCGCAACATCGCGTGCGAGTACGTCGAATCCGTTCGGTCGAATCGTGGCACGGTTGGTGCCGGCGCCAGCATTTGCTCGGCCGATGAGATCGTCGACGTGCGGATTGGTCCGCATGCGACAGTCAGTCATGCGTCGAGCCTGCGCAATGGGACCATCCTCAGCTCCGAAGACGCCCCGACCACCATCGGCGTCAAAGTCATCGCAGAGGACTTCATCGTTGCCGAGAGTTCCTCCGTTACCGGCGGGGCGATGCTCAGCAAGGTCTTCGTCGGCCAGGGCTGCCAGGTCGGCAGGCAGTATTCAGCCGAGAATTCGGCCTTCTTCGCCAACTGCGAGGCCTTCCATGGCGAAGCCTGCTCGATTTTCGCGGGCCCCTACACCGTGACGCACCACAAGTCGACCCTGCTGATCGCGGGCCTGTTCAGCTTCTACAACGCCGGCAGTGGCACGAACCAGTCGAACCACATGTACAAGCTGGGCCCCGCTCACGAGGGCAAGGTATTGCGCGGGGCTGCAAGACCGGATCGTTCAGCTACATGATGTGGCCATGTCGGGTCGGGCCGTTCAGTGTCGTGCTGGGCAAACACAGCACCACATTCGACACCGGCGATTTCCCCTTCAGCCACCTGGAAGCGCGGTCGGACGGCAAGTGCATGATGATCGCCGGTCTTCACCTGACGACGGTCGGGACGGTTCGCGACGGCGCCAAATGGCCCCAGCGGGATCGTCGCAAAGGTCAGATCAAACGCGACGCCATCTCCTTCGACGTTTTCAGCCCCTACACGGTCGGCAAGATGCTCAAGGCGACCAAGCACCTCAAGCAGTTGCAGGACAGCACGGACAAGTCCGTCGAAGAGGTCTCCATCGGTGGGGCACTGGTCAAGCGATTGATACTCCGCACCAGCCAGAAGTACTATCGCACGGGCATCGAGATGTACCTGCTGGAGAAGGTCGTCGCGAGAATCGAAGCGGCTCTGGATGATCCGGTTGGCGAGGATGAAACCGCCCGGACGAGCGGAGCCGATGCGGTCTACAGCGCCGACTGGGTGGACATCGCAGGCCAGCTCATGCCTCGCAAGCGTCTCGTCGACCTCGAAGACGCTCTGGAGACGGGCTCGGTCGCGACGCTCGACGCCTTCGAAGCCGCCATCGCTAACATCCAGAAGCGCTACGCAAACGATGAGTGGGCGTGGGTGAAGAGCGCCTACAAACAGGTTTTCGACGTCGCCCCCGAAGAACTGACCGATGACGACGCCTGCGAGGCGGCAAGGATGCTGCTCAAAGTCAAGTCGAAGTTCCTCAACCTCGTCACCGCCGACGCCCAGAAGGAGTTCTCCGAGTCCAGCCGGCTCGGGTTCGGTCAGGATGGCGAGCCCGACGATGCCGAGAAGGATTTCCGCGAGGTACGAGGCCTCTACGAAGAGAACAAGTTCGTCCTGGACATGAAGAAGAGCATCGAGCAACTGCAACAGCGTATCGAACGCATCGAAAAGACCATCGGTCAGCGAAAAGGAACGAAACGCATTCGTCTGTGATTGAAAGGAAAGGACGTCATGAGGGTCATCATCCAAAACGACTATGAGAGAGCCAGCGCCTGGGCGGCCGCCTACGTGGCCAAATCGATCAACGTATTCAAGCCGACGCCGCGAAAGCCGTTCGTCCTCGGTCTGCCTACCGGCTCGTCGCCCCTGGGCATGTACAAGGAGCTGATTCGTCTGAACAAGGCCAAGAAGGTTACCTTCGCCAACGTCGTGACCTTCAACATGGACGAGTACGTGGGCCTGCCTAAGTCGCATCCGCAGAGCTACTATTCGTTCATGTGGGACAACTTCTTCGGCAAGATCGACATCAAGAAGGCCAACGCGAATATCCTCAACGGCAACGCCAAGAGCCTCCAGGCCGAATGCGACCGCTACGAGAAGAAGATCAAGAGCTACGGAGGCATCCAGCTCTTCGTCGGTGGGATCGGTCCCGATGGGCACATCGCCTTCAACGAGCCCGGCTCGTCGCTGGCCAGCCGCACCCGCATCAAGACGCTGACGAAGGACACCATCATCGCCAACTCCCGCTTCTTCGATGGCGACCTCGACAAAGTGCCCAAGACCGCGCTGACCGTGGGCGTCGGGACCGTGATGGATGCCAAGAAAGTGCTCATCATCGTCTCGGGGCACAACAAGGCCCGCGCCCTTCAACAGGCGGTCGAGTTCGGCGTCAACCACATGTGGACGGTGTCCTGTCTGCAACTCCACCCCCATGGGATCATTGTCTGCGACGACTCGGCGACCGTCGAGATGAAGGTCGGAACGGTCAACTACTTCAAGGATATCGAGAAGGGCAATCTGGACCCGAAGACGATCCTGGCCGACAAGCAATGACGCAAGCGGCAGGACGACGTCCTACGCGAATAATCCTCTGGAACCAGATGCCATCGGAGTGAATCTATGACGGACGTGGAAAAGAGAGTCAGAGACGTGGTCGCCCGAACGCTCAAGATCGATCCCGGGCGCATTCAGGACGATTCCCGATTCGTGGAAGACCTGGGGGCCGAGTCGATCCAGAGCGTCGAGCTGGTGGCGGCCTTCGAAGAGGAATTCGACATCGAGATGGACGAAGAAGAGGCCCTCGATGTCAAGACGGTCGGCAAAGCCGTTGAGTTCATCCAGAAGTACGTCTGAGCGGGCTGGGCTTGGAGCGTCCACTGTGAGTCACACGATGTCTTGACGACAGAATGCAGACCGTTTAGATTGACGGTGGTTTCTCATTGGCGAGCGGCTCCATTCATCTAAAGAACCGTGACGGAAAGGATGTACCATGACCAGACTTGCTGTAGCACGAGTTCTGCTGTATTGCTGTCTCTTCGCCTTGGTCACTTTCGGCATCGGCTGCGACGTCTGTGATAGCGGGTCCGTCCACAAGGGCGATCTCGTCACGGAGCCCTATCAGCTCAACACGGGGTTGACCTCGCGCTCGATCTCTTTCGAGAATCCTTCCGGTGCGGCGGGCCAGGGGGGCAAAGCCGCCAGCAAGCTGGGTGTGGGCCGGAAAGGAGCCCCGTCGATCACGCTCAAGGCGGGGCAAGAGGTGCAGCTCTGCGACATCTATGGCTCCGGCACGATCCGGCATATCTGGATGACCACCCGGAATGATCCCACCAATTTGCGGTCGCTCGTGATCCGCGCCTGGTGGGACGGGCAGGAGCATCCGAGCATCGAATGCCCGATCGGCGACTTCTTCGGGTTCGCCCACGGCAAGGTCATGCCCTATTTTTCGGCGGTCCACTCGGTCGGTCGCAACGCAGGCATGAACATCTGGCTGCCGATGCCGTTCACCAGGCGGGCCCGGATCACGCTGACCAACGAGGGCAAGGCCAACGTCCCGCTGTTCTACCAGATCGACTACACGATCGAAGACAAGCACCCGTCGGACGTCGGCCGGCTGCACGTGCTGTTCCGCCGCGAGAACCCGACCACCGAGAAGCAGGACTTCGAACTGCTGCCTCAACGGACGGGCAAGGGCCGCTTCATCGGCTCGGTGATCGGCATCCGCAACCTGCACCCCGGTCAATGGTGGGGCGAAGGCGAGATCAAGGTCTACATGGACGGCGACACCGAGTTCCCGACCATCTTCGGCACGGGCAGCGAAGACTACGTCGGCCTGTCCTGCGGGATGCAGCAGACGCCGTTCCTGTACAACGGCTGCAGCCTCGACCAGAACAACTTCGTCTCGATGTACCGCTGGCACCTGCCCGACCCGATCTACTGGGAGAAGGAGTGCCGGATCACGATCCAGCAAATCGCATGGAAGGGCGGGCTGGCCGAGACGCAGGACGACTGGTCGACTGCCACGTTCTGGTACGAGCCGGTTCCCAGCGCGCCGCTGCCCCCCATGCCCGGCGTCGAGAAGAGAACGGCTAACATCTGGCAGGATAACAAGTAAGCAAACAACACGGACGTAAGGAAAGGACCGACACGATGTCACGTAGATTCGCCGCAATCGCTTCGATCGCAGGAATGCTTCTGTTCCTCGGAGGCTGTCAAAAATTCTTGGGAAGCGATTCGCCTGATACGGTGAAGTTGTTCAACGGCAAGGACTTAAGCGGATGGGAAGCCGAAGGCGACGCCAAGTGGGTCGTGCAGGACGGGCTGCTGATCGGCACGCAGGGTCCGAACAACGCCCCGGGCGATCTCTTCACCGAGGCCAGCTATGACAACTTCCTTCTGACGGTGACGTGGAAGGTCCAATGGCCCTGCAACAGCGGCGTCTGGTTCCGCTATCAATCGCCCGGGAAGGCCTATCAGGCGGATATCCTCGAGTATAAGAATCCGGTCTGCTATTCGGGGACGCTGTATTGCCCCGGGAAGATGTTCCTTGCGATGAACGAGGACCCGACCCTGGTCAATCGCGATGGCTGGAACACGTTCAAGATTCGATGCGAGGGCGATCACTCACAGATCTGGCTCAACGGTCGGCAAGTCGCGGACGTGCATGATGATACAACCGCCGAGGGCAAGATCGGGTTCCAGGTGCACCCGGGCGAAGAGTTCGGCCCGATGAAGATCATCGTTCGCGAAATGACCTTGAAGGAGCTCTGACCGCGAGACATCGCGAGCGTTTCCTTGACAGATTTTGAGTTATCCCGGGCCACGATCCTAATGGGTTGTGGCCCGGTGACATAAAGGTGCGTGCGAACGTGATCAATGCGCATCGCACCTGCTCAACTCAGCCCATTTTGTGTAGAGTTGCATGTTTTTGCCTTGACTTTTTCTGCTGCTTGCCTATAATGCCGTCCAGGTTAGGTGATAATATCGGGTACACGGCCAGAAGGATGCGGCCCCCACGTGGATGGGCTTGAAGCCTTCCTGGTTACGCCCGGCCTTAGGAGGAGGCGCGATGGCAGTAACCACTCAAAAATCCTTCCTCTCCGATCAGGAATGGGTCCAGGTTCGTCAAGGTCTCGGACTGTCTCCACGTCAGGCGGAGATCGTGAGACATCTGCTGCTGGGTGAGTCCGACAAGCAGATCGCCAAGGAGCTGAGTATCTCGATACCGACGGTGCGAACACACCTGGGACGACTCTTTCAGAAGTTTGATTTGAACGACCGCGTCGAGTTGATTCTTCACATCTTCGGGCGCGTGAGGGAAAACGATGCGAGACTTTCCGATGCCGATCACGTGACATTCCGCTCCGAGGCATCCTGAGCACCGCTATCGTCTCAGCAATACATCGTGCAGGCGGTCGCCAGATGGGGGGAAGGTGGCGAACGTCGGCGCACGTGCGGAGGGCCCGGGCAGACAGCCCAGGACGGTGAGATTCGAGGGGCGCAACCCCTCCGGAATCACTCGGCTGCTGCGCTGTGAATTCTTCCCGGAATTGAATCCCGCCTTTTCACCGTCGTACCCCGCCTGCGTTTGCCTCCGATAATCTTTCGAGCCTTCATTCTCTTCGCCGGGCAAGACAACGCGACGTCCGCATTCACCGGGAATCTGCGCGGAGATTAGAGGACGGTGGATTCATCCGCCCGGTTGACTGCATTTCTGCCCCGTCTTCGCTCAAGGTCGGTCCCACGACGGTCGATGACCGGATCGTGGCAAGGGGCCACAAAGACCAACCAGAAAGGAGACGATGGTTATGAGATACGGTTCGATCGGTGCATTCACATTCGACGTGACACGCGAACAAAGACAGGTATGCACGTGGGTGGCCGAGCAGGCGAGCATGGGGATCACAACGATCAGCTATGACGACCTGAAAGCGGCTCTGCAAATCCCCGACGACCGACAGATCACGCGGGTGCTTCGTGAGATTCGAGAGCGACGCGACGAAGTGCACGAAATGGTGCAGTTCCCGATCGTCAACACCACACGACCGTATTTCGACATCCACCCCAACGCCGACTACATTTGGGATGACTATTGCCGCGCCGAGCATGACGCGGACCACACCCTTTTCGAAAGCCATCCCGATTCCCTGGAAACGAGCGACAGCCCGGTGCATGCGTACGCATCCTGTGCCGTTTGATGCACGAGCCGTCGCCCAACACGAACGCATGAGCACTGGAGAGAGGTAGGGATATGAGTTCACCGCAAAAATCCGACATGAAAGAGCAGCAACTGAGTTGTTACCGGCTTTGGGTCAGGCCGAAAGCCTCGGACAAGAAAGCCAAGAAACGGGGGCATTCCATTCTGGGGCCGTACTTCTCAAACTCGAAGCGATGAACTCGTAGCGTCGCTTTCACATCTCAGACAGAATGCCGCATGGGCAGGCCACTGTGCCTGCCCGTGTCATTTCATGGCAACACCAGCGCACCGTTGCATCAGCCGGCTTTTCCGTTGATCCGCGCGTATCGTGTCACTATTCTATCCTGACGTTGTTGCCGGGCCTTCAGCTCTCCGGCCCATGCTGCGGACTGCGAGTGGATTTGAGCGAAAGGATAGGGATCGATGACCAGAAGCTACGTGCACGGATACGATCCACGTGAGAATACGCGTTTGCAGGACCAGGCGTCCACTCTGGTGGAACTGCTGCACTCGGATACGACGTATCCGGCGGGGAGTACCGTTCTGGAGGCCGGTTGCGGCGTCGGGGCTCAGACCATCACGCTGGCGAAGAACAGCCCCGAGGCCATTATCACATCGATCGACATCTCCGAGGCGTCCGTCGCCCAGGCCAGACGAACCCTGGAGGCGGCCGGGCTGACCAACGTCACTTTCCGGCAGGCCGACATCTTCGATCTGCCGTTCGGGCCCGAGTCGTTCGATCACATCTTCGTCTGTTTCGTCCTCGAGCATCTGTCCGATCCCGTGGCCGCACTGGCCGAGCTCAAGACGCTGCTCAAACCCGGCGGGTCCATGACGGTGATCGAAGGCGATCATGGCTCGACGTACTTTCACCCGGACAGTGACAAGGCCCACCGCGCGATTCGCTGTCAGGTCGAGCTCCAGAGGCAAGCGGGAGGCAATGCCAACATCGGGCGTGAGTTGTTTCCTTTGCTGAATAAGGCGGGCTTCGATTCGGTGAGGGTTTCGCCCCGCATGGTCTACGTCGACGCGAGCCGGCCCACCCTGGTGGATGGCTTCACGCGCAAGACGTTCACCGCGATGGTCGAGGGTGTGAGAACACCCGCCCTGGAGGCGGGGCTAATCGACGCGGCCGACTTCGACGAAGGCGTCAGAGACCTCTATCGCACCGCCGAGCCCGACGGTGTCTTCTGCTACACCTTCTTCAAGGCCTTCGCACACAAGCCGGACAACACATAGCCTGCCGTTTCCGGGCCGGAACCTATCCGAAGGTGTGGCGATCCCAGCCCCAGTGCGTAGGGGCCAGTTCCTGAAACGTAACGTAGATGCGATCCGTGGGAATGGCCAGCTCTTCCTGGAGCAGTTGGCAAATCTGACCGGTGAGGGTCTGGTTGATGGACTTGTTCAGGCCCCCGATCGACTTGACGCTGACCAAGGCGCACGCGGCCGTCTCGCCCGCCATCGTCATGCCCGCCTTGTCCTCGACGCAGACCATGACGTATTGCTCGGGCTTGCCGATCCCCTCAGCGGCCAGACGCGACAGGCCCTTGGCCACGGATTCTTTCTTGCTCGGGTCGGATAAATCGCAGGTGGTCTCAAGCTGGATCAGCGGCATAGTCATCTCCTTACGTGAACAATGCGTTCGTCGTCCTACACGCCCTCGACCATACCGCGCGGCCGGACATCTGACAACCGCAATCACCCCTCGAATGTCGTCGGGGGCGTATGGATAGGCGGAATTGGCGTGGCGGCCCAGCGGAACTTGGCAGAGGCACTGCGTGGGTTCGACCTGACTTCCGCTTTCGTGGGGAGGATGACCTCTTCAGCTATGGCGTGGTAAAGACCATCTCGCAACCCATTGCGAAAGGACCGCTTGACCAGGCGATCCTCTCCACTGTGGAAGCTGATGATGCCGATCCGGCCTCCTGGACGCAGGCAATAGGGGGCCAGTCGCAGTAGTTGCTTGAGGCACGCCAGTTCATCGTTGACCAACATGCGCAGCGTCTGGAACGTCCGCGCGGCCGGATGAAGCATATCGGGACGCGAAGCGCGGCGTTTCTGCCAGTCTCTGACTGTAAGGCCCTTGGCAGCAAGGATCAGCTCCACAAGCTGCGACGTTCGCGTGATGGGGTCTCGTACGTGGGCCGCAACGATCGTCCGCGCGACGGCCTCCGCATCGGGCTCGTCGGCCAGATCGTGCAAGGCCTGGGCCAACTCGTCTTCGGTCAGCGATCCCAGCAGGTCGGCGCCGCTCCGCTTGAGCCGGTCGTCCATTCGCAGGTCCAGCGGGCCTTCGTGCTTGTAGCTCATGCCGCGATCGGGATTGTCGATCTGCATGCTGGAGACCCCGAGGTCGGCGAAGATGATATCGCAGGCGTCGAGCCCTTCTTTCGCCAGGACGTTGGTCAGTCCCGCAAAGTTGCTCCGATAACAACTCACCGAAATGCCGAGGTCCGCCAGTCGCGCTCGCGTCCGCTCCAGTTCGACTCGATCGACGTCGAAGGCGATCAGCCGACCGCCCGGGGTGATACGCTGCGCAAATTCGCGGGTGTGACCGCCGTACCCGAGTGTGCAATCGACCACAATCTCACCCGGCGCAGGATGCAGACAGGCAAGGACCTCCTGAACCATGACCGATACGTGGCTGCCGGCCGGCGTCTTGCCTTTCGCCCGCAGGTGCAGGCCGATCTCGGGATGGGCCTCGAGATCGTGCTCCTTGTACTTATCACGGAACTCTCGGGGGTGTGTCCCGCGATAGCGAGGCCGCCTGGGCCGCTTCGCGGGTGGTTCGGCACCGGCCCCCAATGGATCGGATGCGTTCATAGCCGTTCGATGTTTCCACCAAGCCATGCCACGGGCCACGTCGCTTGCGCACGAATCGCCACCGTAGTGACGATATGATAGACGACGCGTAGAGGCCTGTGAAGCAGCAAAAGCGCTGCCCGACGCTTCTGTCATGAAGTCCGGCATTCACATTGGACGCCGCGATTCAGTCGCCGGCGTCCGAAGACTACGTAGGACTACGTATTTCCCTGGCGGAGACGGCGAATCCGGTGGAGTGACGCTATCGATGGGTCGATAAGGAGGGCGTACATCGCACATTTGTGAGATGACCCCCACATCAGCGGAACGAAATCGCGGACAGCTATTGAAAAGGGTAAGCCGATGGTAGGCGGAATCCACAGCGAGAACCAACAGCACGAACGAACAACCTGTCTGGCGACGCCTCTCGACGATCTGACCGGACTGCTGGCGCGGGACGTTATGCAGGTGGGCGTCGTAAGCATCGACCGCAAGGAACCGGTGCAGAAGGCGGTGGCCCTGCTGATCGAACGCAACATCAGCGGCCTGCCGGTGACCGATAAGGGACGTTTGACCGGCATGCTTTCCGAGAAAGACCTGCTCAAGCTGCTCTATGAAGGCCAGTATCTGCCCGGGTTGGTCGAGGACTATATGACTTCTCCGGTCACCAGCTTCGACGTGGAAGACAGGCTCTCGACGATCCACGAGTACCTGGGTGAACACTCATTCCGGCGTGTGCCCATTCTCTACGAGGGTCGGCTGGCCGGCATGATTACGCGGGCGGACCTCGTGCGTGTGGTCAAAGAGCGATTCCGCTCCCTGGCCGACGGGACAGGACTGAACGATCCCGACGAGTTGCTCGCCGAAGACGCCATGAAGTTCGGCTTGCTCACACTGTATCCCGACGACCCGCTTTACGACGCGATGGACCTGATCGCCAGGCATCACGTCACAGGGCTGCCCATTGTCGATCGCGGCATGAACCTTCTGGGCATCATCACGGAAAAGGACGTGCTGCGCAGCCTGGCCGACCCGGAGGCCATTGAGGCCCCCGTCGAGACCTTCATGACGCGGGACGTCGTGACGTTCGATCGCCGCGCCAACCTGTACGAAATCTGCGCGTGCCTGATCGAGAACGACTTCCACCGCGTGCCGATCCTGGATGGAACCCGCCTGGTGGGCATCATCAGCCGATCCGACATCCTCAGGCACCGTGCTTCGGTCTTCAAACGCTGAGACTTGTCTATAGCCCGGGGATCGGAATATCGGTCAGTGTCAGTAGGATCGGCACCTCATAAGGGTCCATGGCAATCGTGTAGCGGACACGCACGGCATCCAGGCTTTCACAGTTGTACAGCGTGTATTGGCGCAATCCCGTGACTGTACTGTCTGTCGGGTGCGACGCGCTGTGGAAGCCTTGGACACTGACACGATTGCCCTGTACATCAACAACCTGGACGTTATCGATGAAATCGTAATCAGTGACCCTGCGAATACCGCCTCGAGGGGATCTGGGCGTGGTTTCATCCCAACCGCTGAAGTTCGGATCGAAGCGGCAACCCATGTGGCTGTGGACATCCGTGATCTCCTCGTCGATCGTGAACCAGCAGAAGCCACCGCTCTGGTTGACGTCCGTGATCCGAATCCGGTAGCGGGGCACCAGTTCGATCCAATCCTCGCTCACTTCGATCGGGACGTCGATCGTGGCAAAGGGTTGGCCATATAGCGCGTCCACCGTGAAGGCCAGTTCCGAAAGCGATGCGACATACGGTTGATCGAGATCCAGGGGCAACTCCACACCGAAGGTCTTGGGCCGATCCCCAAGCACCCAGGCATTGCCGGCAGGGCGGACCACCGCGTTGGGGTCGAACAGCACCGCGTCACCATCCTGGTCGAAGGCCCACAAAGCAGTCGCATGGGTGGTTGACACCGCAATCAGGTCATTGAAATCAAGGACCTCGACGCTTCCGGAAACCTTGAGTGTCGTCAGGGCCGTTCCCTCGGGAAGGTCGGGACGGACGCTCGGGTTGTACGTCGTGATGTTGCGGGTCGCCGACTCCCACGATGCCGTGATCAGACCCGTTCCATCTCGCAGCTCGTTGGGATCATCCGCCCACAGAGTCGAAGCGGTCACCGTGCCGATCAGCACGATTGCGATTGCCGTCATTCTGGGAAACAGACGCGAAGCACAAATACTCATCTTGGTTCCTCCCTCTCAATACCTCGCCGATCCTCGCGGCTCTCCGAAACACTCCTCTCCAGAGGCGTACGCTTGCCTCCAAAGACTCACGAAGCCTATTATAGCCCTTCCCGCCGAGAAGTACAAGCATCCGGCTCAAGGCGCGGGCAGGTAGATGTAGGTCAGCAGATCGTCCTCCGGCGTCGTGTGCGGGTCGTTGAGGTACTCCTCCCACATGGGCATGAACCGGGCCCAGTCCGCCTCACTCTGCATCAGGCCCTTGGCCTTCAAAAACGCGGTGATCTGGCCGTATGTCCCCATCAGGCCGTCGTAGGAGCCGCGATGCGTGAACCGCAACGCTTTGCAGCCTTCTATCGCTCCGACGAAACCTTCGTCGGAATCGACGGGCTCGGAAGGGGCCGAGGCGATGGGTGCAGCCACGATGAACTTCATCCCCGCGGGGCTGTAGGTCGTGTAGATGGTGCGAGGTGGCCCCACCGTCGTCACGGGGTGCGATCGCAGGAACTGGCCCAACGTATCGAAGGCCTTCGAGATGGCCGGCTTGATTTCGCTGGGGTCCATCCCACATTCTCCGGCAATCTGGACGGCCAGAGTCGGGGCCACTTCGGTCTCCATGAATTCCAATTGCTCGAATTCTGACATCGATATGCTCCTTACGATATGCGTCACGATGGTCTCTGCTTGATGAGTCTAATCGGCTGCGTCAAGCTCATACGCCAAGAGGCGATGGTCCATGAAGGTGGGGATCACCCACAGCCTCTTGCGAGGGACAAACCCGGCGTCGGCGTTGTTGACCTGCTTGCCTCCAGCGGACTTGAGCCGGCTCGTATCCAGCAGGGCGGTGACACTCCCATCGGGCCGAACCAGCCAGCTCGGCCCGGACCAGGCGGTCACCAGGTACGTCTTCTCTGCGATCTTGACCAGCCCATCTCCTATGGCGCCGGCGTCGGACACGATCGGCGCGACGGTTCGCACATGTTTGTCCGCCAGTCCGATTGCCACCAGCGCATGGCGATTGTTGTCATAGGCGATCAGTTCGTTTCCGTCGACAATCAATCCGTTCGGACTGTTAACTTCATCGGAGAGGATCCAAGGCTTGATCGAGCCGTCGGCGTAGCGATAGATGCCCGTCTTGGGCTGACGTCCGTTGTCGGAGATGTAGCCCGTTCCATCCGGGGCGATGGCGACGTCGTTGGGAAAACTCGCGTTCGGTATCGCCACGCGCTCGACGATGCGCACATTGTCGATGTCGATTCGCACGAGGTTGCCCCGTTCGACGACGTAGAGCGTGTCGCTGTGGATGGCCATGCCGGTCGGTCCCTCCAGCCCTGAGACCCATTTCAGGGCCAGGACATTCCCATCCGGATCGACCTTCGAGATGAACTCGGTGCGTTTTGGCCCAGTGCGAGCGGCCAAAAACCCACCATCGACGTTGAAGTTGCTCACGTACAATACATCACGCTTGTCGTCGTACAGCACCGCCTCAGGGGTCCGAAACACGGCCGCCGTCTGCCAGATCGGTTTGCACATTGGACCTGCCCGATCAGCTTGAGCGATCACAGAGCCGATCGGTCCGAGCAAACAGAGCTGTACACCGAGAAAGTACTTCGCGATCGTTGTCATGGCTGTCTCTCTCCGTCTTTCGCCTACTCGTCTCAAGCACCATGTGGGCCGGCGTCCGCACCGCCACGCCTACTGTGTCGAGCATTGTGGTATCGATCCGTCCGGCAGGCAAGGACAAAACCATTCTCACGAACAACAGACGCCTGGCCATATGCTCAGCAATCACCGGTGCCAGACGCATGGGTGGCCACCTCCAGCGAAGCGCCCTCCTGAGCCACTCGAAGGACTTGCGGATGGCGGATATCACGCCGTCACTACGCCGGATAACCGACCGTCTGAGCGAAGAGCACCCGCTGCTCGGGCCGCAGGTTGAACTCCTTAGGGGTGTTCTCCTTGTCGCAGTTGTGGAACCACGCCGCCAGTCCTTGGGACGCACAGAACAGATAGACGTTCTGCGCGATCAGGCCGGTCGCACAGTAGTAGTATGATTTCTGCACCTCGGGGTCGCCGATCCTGCGATCAGGCTGGTCCGGCCCCATATCGTAGCGCGTCAGGTCCGCCACGTAGAAGATATTGACCGGCGCGGTCGTCGCCGCCCGCCGGTTGGATCTGGCGCGAAAGTCACCGGCCACCACAGGGTCCAGGCGATGCCAGTTTGCGTTGTATAGATATACCGCGTCAGGCAGAGCCACGTATAGATCGATCTCCTGCGAGTTACTGGCGGACGGCGCTGTCCTGCCCGGTTTGCCGAACGATCCGTTCTCTCGATTAATGCCGAACGCGGCCCAGAGCAGATTCGACAGCGTCTGGATGGGCAGCTTTCGATCGCTGATATTGCGGTTCGTCTTTCTCGCCAGCAGCGATGCCAGGACCGACTTGCCCCCATCGGTCTCAGGGTGAGGCAGCGAGATCGCCTGCAACTCTTCTGCCTTGCTCGGCGCGGCACTGGCCAACACCGCCATCGCCGGCACCGCCTTGATAAACGTCCTGCGATCCATGCTATCGTCCTTTCGCTTGTCTGGTCCGCAAGTGCAGCGACTGCGACCGTGTCACGACTTCGTTGAGGAACTGTGCGACTTCAACGCCTACCTGCTTCAGAACGCGGAGCGTGGCCTCGGACTTCGCCCTTTGTACCGTCTCGGACCAATTGAAGTCTTCCGGCTGTTTCTCCGTGACGACCTTCTCCGTTCGCATCGTGGTAAAGGGAATCACGCCGGTCCGCGTGTCGAACAGCAGCAGTTCACAGGTGGCATACGCCTTGACCTGATCCTTCTCCCAGAAACGCGTCTTCTCGAAGATGTCGCTGCGAACGCCATAGATCACCAGCAAATCAGCCTGGAGTCTCGCGGCGGCTTCCCGCATCTGGGGCAGTGTCATATCCCGGTCGATCATGACACTGGGTACGGCGACCACCTCGCGGATGCGTTCTGCCTCCGACAGCGGGTCCTTCAACGCCTCGACGTATCGGTGCTGCAGGTCCATGTACTCCTCAGTTCGCCAGTAGGAACCATACACGCGTAGGCCCACGCCGCCGGGCGTGAGATTCAGCAAGGCCACCTTCGCTTCGTCAGGCAAGCGAACCGGGGTGCTGAGCACGCTCGTGACCGCCTCGTTGCTCAGCAGGCTCGTGTCGGACGCGAAGAGCGAACCGGCCAGAGGGGCCTGCTCAACCAACACATCGGCGTACGAGTTGGCTACCTCGGCCTCGGCTCTGAACGCCGTCTCCGTCGCTACGGGCCCGGAGCATCCGGCCAGGAGACCTAGTCCGATCAGTACAATCCATAGACGCTCGATTCCTCGCATGGTGTCCCTCCACAATGGCTACCACATCTCGCTGTAGGTCGTGCGTCCTCGCACGACTATGGGTTGGACGAGCGGGGACGCTCGTCCTACAAGTATCACTTCGGTACATCCGGCATGCCGACGAGTTGGCGGATCGTCTCGTAGGCAGCGAAGTCTTCCTTGGCGTTCTGGCCTTCGTCGGGCCGGCCGATGCCGAAGACGAAAGGCCACTGCTGGTTGCGAATCTGGTTCATGATCCCCCAGGAAGCACCGTTTTCGAACGCGACTCTCGCTTTGGTCGGCGCATCCGCCACGCCTCGGCTGTCGTCGCTGAAGCACCAATCCTCGTTGAACACGACCGGCTTGCCATACCCGCTGACCGCCTTGATCCGCTTGGGGAAATCCTCGGGCTCGGTCCCGTTGCCGTGCAGCAGAATGAAGTCGGCCGCCTTGCACAGATCCGGGTGCAGTTGAGCGCTGCCGAGATCACTCGTCGAGACCAGCAGCTTCGGATGGATCGATCGCACGAGGTTCATCAGCTCTGCTTCGCCTGCCTCCTCGCGAAGGATCGCGTGATTGAATCCGCCATGGCGATACTCGTTGGCGATCTCGATGAGCACGTTGGTATACCCTCCTTCTTTGAGCCATTCGATGGCGTGACGCGTCGCCAGGCGCACCGTATCCTTATCGGCCAGTATCTGATCCTGGCGCTGGTAGAACAACCCCAGGATGATGATCATACCCCTGGCGTCGGCCGCCTCGATCGCGCTGGCGACCCGCCGCATGTATCTCGGTTTGAGGCTCCCATCCCGTTCGTAGGCGGAATTGACCGCATTCTCGTAGCCCGGGAAACCGCCCTGAAGGTTGAGTGTAAACGCCAGAATCCCATGCGCCTTGTACTCGTCCATCGATGCGATGAATCGCGCCGTGTTTGCCTCGGGGTCGAGTCCCTCGGGCCGGACCACGAGGTTCTCATCGTCGAAGACGGCGTTCACCATTCGCACGTTCATGAGCTTGCCCGAGGCCTTGGGGGCAAGCCCCTCGTACGTCGGTTTGCCGTTGATGAGAAAGTCCTTGCCCTCGATGGACACTGCCGTCCGCCAGGCCCCTGAGGCCAGACCGTTCAGTCCGGTTGCCAATAATCCGATCAGTATCGTCCACATGGCCATCTTTCGCTTCATGGTCACCCCATTCTTGCTTGAGAGTTCATTGTCTCTTTCGTACGGCATCCACAGCGCTGCCCACGTATTGTAACCTTTGCCAGAGCATTCCACGAGTGCAAAGATCAACCTCCTGATACACGAGGAGACGAGTCTCCGTGAGGTGGTGTGGCAGCCTCAAACGCCTTGGCGTTTGGGGATGGTTCCTGTTGTCTCACCCATTCCGTTTGCATAGGGCAACTCCATGCACCATCCCCAAGCTCTTCGAGCATGAGGCTGCCACCCTCTCTCCTCTGCGAGGCCATGAGATAATGTCGTTGGCTGGGATGGCCAAGCCCGGTACAATCGAATATGGCACGTGCGTATGGCGAGCATTATGCTCATGCGAAAAGGGTGCCCGGGCAGGGAGCGTCACCGTCCGCAAACGGAGGCTCGACACCATGAAGGACAGCGAACACCAGGCGAACACATCCTTGCGTTATTCGTGTCTGTCGTTGCGCCGGCATGCCGGCCGTCCGGGATATGGCCCGGCCCGCGCCGCAGGACAACACATCACGGGGAAAAGGTCCTGAGGAGCTTTCCTGAAGGAGGATTGCCATGTGGAGAACACGAATCGCTTTGGTCTTTCTGATCGGCTTGTGTCCGGTCGCACACGGAGCAAACCAGCTTCGCAACTGGGAGTTCGAGTCGCCGTGGTCAACCATTCCGATCTCGATGCGACCGGCGTTTTACAGTGGCAGGAATGGCGCATCCCGTTCAGCGACCTGGTGGGCGTCAACCTCGCCAGCGTCGAGATGCTCTATATCGGCTTGGGCGACCGGAACAATCCAACCGCCGGTGGCACGGGCCTGATCTACATCGACGACATCCAGATCGGCCATCCGCTGGTGCCATAGCCCGTCGAAATCGTAGGGTGGGTCCTTGACCCACGCGTTCATGTGTCTCGTAAGGGCCGTGCCGCGTAGGTTGAGAACCCACCCTAGAAGCTTTAGCTGGCGTCGCCCATGTCGGGAGCCATGGCCGTGTTCGGGTCCGGCGTGAGGACTTCAAAAGACTGGAAGAAACGCGAGGCGGCCGTACGCAATGCGTCTGTCAGTTCTTTCGTCTCCACGGTCAGCATATACCCTCTCTCTTCCATCAGAACGACCTGCGCATACCGTCCGAATCATCGGCCTTGACGTGCCCCTCCATGATCAGACGCGGATAGGTCTCCCCATAGAGTCCGTCTTCGGCGATCCGGACATGTCCGCCTCGGGTCTGCTCCATTTCCTCCAGAAAGTCCTTTCGGCGTTCAGCCAGTTCTCTGCCTGGTTCCTTATAGGGCATCGCCCTCGCCGTGAACTTCGCGTCTTGAAAGCGGGCTGTCAGCGATGAGAACTCCTGGCCGGCAACCTTGATGTTGATCTCATTGAAGAGATTCGGCATCATCACGGCGAAGCGTCCATCTGAGGACCGGGCCCTGTGGCTTGGAAGGGCGATGACGCATGGTTGAGGTCCCACTTTACAGGCTAACACACAGGTCCAAGGGTGGCAGCGGCAAGCGTCGAGCTTGCCGATGGAAGCGTGGAAAGGGGCTCAGACTATCGGCAAACTGCGCGGGCTACGCTTGCCGCTGCCATCCACCCATTTGATCTCAAGCCGCCGAGGGAGTTGACGCCAGGCGGTTAACATGGCACAATGCCGCGTCTTATGGACGACCAGAAGAAGAAAGTCAGTATCTACACCGATGGCGGGTGCCTGGGCAACCCGGGGCCGGGCGGGTATGGCGTCGTGCTGCGGTTTGGTCCGCACGAGAAGAAGCTCAGTGCCGGGTACCGCCTGACCACGAACAACCGCATGGAGATCATGGCGGCCATCGCCGGTCTCGAAGCCCTGAAGGACCCGTGCGAGGTCACGCTCTACAGCGACTCGAAATACCTCGTCGACGCGATGACGAAGGGCTGGGTCACGCGCTGGAAGGCCAACGGCTGGAAACGCAACAAGACCGACCGCGCCGTCAACGTCGATCTCTGGGAGCGACTGCTGGCGGTGTGCGCGCGTCACGATGTCGCCTTCCGTTGGGTCAAAGGCCACGCCGGACATCCCGAGAACGAAGCCTGCGACGCGCTCGCGAACAAAGCCGCCGCCCGCAAAGATCTGCCCGTCGACGAAGGCTACGAGCAGGTTTCAGGGCGAAGCTACCGCAGGTCCTGCGGCGCTCTTCTGATCGACGCAGGATGGGCACGCGAGGTGCCCATCCCACGGGTTTGTCGTGCTATCCGGACTCTACTGACCGGCCGGATGACCGTAGCCGATGTCGTCGATGAAGACCAGGCCGGTGCCTCCGGGGGTTGCGTTGTCCGGATCGCCCAGGCCGATCATCATCGTTTGGACGTTGCCAAGGTCCACACCCATCAGATCGCTGAACGGAATCTGCCATTCGTTCCAGCCCGAGCGGATCGCCACGTCCGGGTTCGTCATCGTGGCGACGTGACCGGCGCCATCTTCGATAGCCACGTACAGCGGTTGCGGATCGTTGCCTTCCGTTGGCTGGGCCACGCCGACCTCCGCGACCTGCCAGTTGCCGGTGACGTTACCCGTACTCGTGACATCCGTAAACGTCGCGCCCGTACTGACGGTCGCGTTGTGACTGGTCAGGGCGAGTCCGATCGTGACGTCGTTGGCCATGGCGATCGTCTGCGGGTTCCAGGCGATTGCGGTCCAGTCCGCTCCGTTCGTCGAGTAGTAGCCATTGAAGGTGTTACCGACGCGCTCGATCTTGACCCAGACCGGCTCGCGCAGCGCGATCTGCTCGGTGGTGACGACGTCGCTGTCACTGACTGCCGACGCATCGGTCTCTGTCCTCGCCTGGAAGCGAACGCCATTGTCGCCCGTCAGGTACACCGCCGCAAACGCCGACCCCGGGTCGACCGTCTCGCGGATCATGACCCCACCCTTCGCCCAGACGTCGCTGTCGGCCAGGCTGTCGACGCGGGCGACCAGAGTCCCGTCACCACTGAGGCTCTTGTGGACGTAGCGGAACTCGTCGGCTGTGCCCCAGATGTCGGCACCGATGCCGTTCATGACGATGGTTCCGTCGGCCAGTTCGGCGAATCCCGGCGTCCGGCCGTAGACGAACAGCCTTAACGTATCGGCGCCGTGCACATCCCAAGCCATCCCGCCCAGGTCGCGCTGAGCCTCAGAGTAAAAGGGCGAAGCGGAGTTGTCGTAGGCTAGAGGCATGGACTGCGTGCCGCTATGGACGATCGTCCGCTCAGCGAACGGGGCATCGAAGTAGCCCACGGTCGAGCCGTTCCCATTGACCCAGCCGTCGATCCAGGTATCGAAGATCGTCTCGGCTGCGTCGATGTCGTCGGTATACGTCTCGAACCCGTCGATCAAGACGAACTCGGTCGTCGAGAAGTTCCAGATCTCACCTGCCCAGACAGGGACCGCCTCAGCGTCGTTGACCTCGTCGACTCGCCAGTAATAGGTTTGACCATAAGAGAGGTCGCTAGGCGTTATGCTCGTCTGAGCAGTCGAGTCGAGAAGGTTGAGCGATTCCGGATTGCCTCCGATATAGACGTCGTGCATCGCGGCATCTCGGCCGGCACGCCAGCTCAGCGTAATATCAGGCTCGACACCAGTCGCACCGTCGGCCGGCTCGGGCTCGCGGGCCTGGACCGGGATGTAGAGGAAGCGAACCTCGCTGAGGCCGAACTGCCCCAGCATCCCCCAGCCACTGTTGACGTTGAGCCGGACGTATTTCGCGCTGACGCCTTGCAGGTCTATGGTCGTGTTGTGCGTATAACCCGCCGTGGCCGTCGCCTTCGCGAATTCGACGTCACCGAGGGCCGTCCAGTTCTCGCCATCTTCGGAATATTCAATCGTCACGTCCTTGAGGCCAAACCCGAGCACCAGCTCGAACTGGACGTTGTAGTTCCAGACCCACATCTCGTGCAGCCGATAGATGCGATCGAACTCGTACTGAATCCAGGCGGGCAGGCCCGCGCCGCTGGGCGTCAGCCACATATCCGTCGAATCGACCGAGTGCCCGTCGTTCTCGTCGAGTCCCGACCCATCAATGGTCTTCTCCGGTTCCGATCCCGCCTGCGAACCCGACGCGGTGGCGACGATACCGGTAATGGGATAGCCAACCGGCTCCGTCGTGAAGCTCCAGATGTTGCCCTTGAAGACCGTCCGATCGGGCGGAGCGTTCACTTCATCGACCCGCCAGTAGTAGGTCATCCCGAAATCCAGCATGCCGGGCGGATCGTATGATTCACTCGTCTGGGCCGCACTGACCAGCACGCCCGAGCCGTCACCTGCACTGGCGCTGTTGACATCGTCCAGGGAGGTCCCCAAGTACACATCGTGCGTCGCTGCATACTCACCAGCCGTCCACGACATCACGACGTCACGGGAGACGTCGGTCGCTTCGTCAGCCGGATAGGGGGCCGAACTGAGATTGCGGTCACCCCGCACGACCTCCTGAATGTCGGCGGCGCTCAACGCTCTCGCGTAGATGCGGGCCTCGTCGATGAAGCCGTCCCAGCCGCAGTTCCCGCAGCCGCTCCGTGCCCCGATCAGGACGGGCATGCCGTTGTCACTGAACTGGCCGGCTGGAACACCCGACGTCAGACTCGCGTGCAACTGGCCGTTGACGTACAGTTCCATTGCCTCGCCCGGACGATAGACGCCCGCCATGTGGACCCATTGGTCCGTGGGCAGCGGTTCGCTGTCCACGAGCGTCACGATGGCCGTCCCTGTCTCCGAAACCTGGAAGGCCCCGGGATTCGCAACGCCGCCCGACTCGCCTTCGATATTCAGGTTCCACGACCGGCTGCCACTGCCGGCCTGCTTGGCGATGATGCGGCCGTTATTGATGTTCGAGCTGTTCAGAAAAACCCAGGCGGACAGCGTCATCTCGCCGGTGATGCGAAGTATCGGAGCGTTTCCCACATCGACGTATGCATCCTGCTCACCGGTGAAGTACATCGCCGCGTCGGGCGTACCAAACCGGTCCGGGGCCAGCGTGGCGGCGCCGTTGATCGTCCCGTGGTTGCCGTTGCCGCTGGCGTCCAGGGTGTCGCCATCGAACGGCCAATACCCCACCAAACCAGTCGTGATGTCGCCAAAGGCCGACCCCGCGGCCAGAGCCAAGGTCAGAAACGCTGCCACACACAGTCTTCTCTTGCACATCGTCGCCTCCTGTTCCAAAGACCGATTCGCACGATCCGGCGTGGACGCCGACCAGACGGCCTGCTGGCCATGGCAACACTGGGAACGCCGGGGAAATGGACTTACGACATCAGGTAACAATCCTCCTCTGTAACACCGCACCGACCCGCCGGCCTCGCCCGATAACCGCACTCTCGGGTCCCGAGACCAAGGGAACTTCAGTATCCTATCATCGGCATGGCAGGCCATCAGGTCAACACCATTTTGCGCTATCCGTTTGTCATTTCGCGCATGCCTCCTTGGAGTTGTCTTGGACCCGGCCCCGGGCTCCGTGCTTTCTTGCTTGACGTGTGCCACCCGGCGAGCTACATACGGACCCAGACAACGGGTGGAGTGAATTGTGCGGCGGCAGTGCGAAGTGAGGTTCTTACGTGGGTCAGTCCGATTCCCGTTCTGTGCGAGAGGAGTCTATCATGAAGAACATCGTGATCGTGATCCTGGGTGTGATCCTGCTTCTCCAGAGCGCGTGTCTTCTTCTGGGCCGCGAGGCGAAGGAGGATCTCGAAGCAACGGTCGATGATATCGGCAACAAGGTCGAGAAGTGCTTCCTGTCGGGCAATATCGATGCCATGTTGCAGTACTACTGTGACGATGTCATATCCATGCCCAATTTCCATCCCATGATAAAGGGCAAGGCCGACCTGAAACGTCAGACCGAGGCGATTCTCGCGATGGGCATGAAGTTCCAATTACTCGAATCAACGCCTATCGACGTTCATGAGCAGTGGCGACATCGTCTACGAGGTCGGGACATTTCGCCAGTCCATTCTCATGCCGGGTGTTGATGAACCGTTGGATCAGATTGGCAAATACGTCAACATCTGGAGACGCCAACCCGACGGCACATTCAAGATCGCCGTCGAGATCTACAACAGCGACACCGATCCCTTCGCCAAAAGGGCGGATTGAGCCATAGAATGAATCGGGACGGGCACGAATAGTTGTCCTTGATAATACGGAATAGTATGAGTTCGTGGCATTGGCATGTGAGGGTAGCTTGGCATGGTCGAAGATGATATTGCCCGTCTCCTGGATGAGTTCCGCGAGGCGGCTGTCAGCTATGGGGCTGCTATCGCTGAAGGCCATGTGCGCGTTACCAACAGATGCTCGGAACGACTCCAGAGAGTGGACCGCGAGTTGGCAAAACGCGGCCGGGAAGCGGCGCTGCTCGATCTGCTGTATGACGAAAGCGAGTGGGTCCAGGTCTGCGCCGCCGTTGGCTTGCTCATACTCGAATGTGCCGAAGAAACGGCCATGCAGACACTTCGGCACATTGCCACCGAGGGGGAGTCTCTTGCCTCTCTGGACGCGGAAATGGCCATACTCGGCTGGGAGAGTGGAGCGTTCCAATCCTATGAGGGTTTGATGGCGGGGAAGAGTCCTCCAAAGAAGGCCGCTCCGACCTCGATGCAAGAACTGGACCGACGCGAAGCCGTTGAGAAGATCGAACGGCCTTGGCCAAGGTCAGGAAGATCCCCAGGACCGTCCCGTTCACGGACATCCAGCAGTTCCAAACCATGGAGGACCGCTTCTTCGCGGTGGACAGAATAGTCGGTGACATCGTCGGGATGAACGAAGACTCGGTTGAGTTCTGTCCCAATCATTGGCGGCCTACGCGGGACGAGGTACTCGCCTGGCTATGGGTGATCCATCCCGAATACAAGGCCGGGATACTCGAACTGGGCAGTGAAACAGTCCGCACGGCCGTACTGGAGAGCGAGATGGAGTGATGCGCGATCGGATGAAGGGCATCTCAACAATCAAGGTGTGTCTCGTGATTGGGCTCTCCCTGGTCTGTTGTACGTATGTGGCGGCCATATTCCTCTGGGGTACAGATGATGTACGCAGAATCCGTTGGGGAGAGGGAAGAGTTATTGGGACAAAGAACCAGTTGGATCTGCTCCGTCTTGGCGTTGGCGAATACCTGGAGCAGCACGGCCGCCCGCCGGATTCGATGGACACGCTGAGGGCATATCTGAAAGATGTACTGGGTGTAGAAGTGACTGGCACCGAGTGTGTCTCTGACCCCAATGGGAACACCCAGGAACGCGGGCATTTGGACGATAGCGGTGGATGGTTCTACGACCCCAAAACTGGTGAAATCAAGGTAAATCTGACCGAGCCCCTCGAGCGCTATCTTCCCGGCTATCAGGGTAGATACCAGGGGCAGATTCCGTCGTCTTGGTGAATCGGAGAGTGACGTAGCGACTGGAGCTTGCGGGTGAGCAGGTGGCATGGCGTCGGGCTTTTCATTGGGCGCGATTGAGGCGAGATAGAGATGAGTCAGTGCGTGGGGCAGATCCGCCAGATGCGATATGCAGACCTGAACCAGGTGACGGATATCTGGCTCCATACGTGTATCCGTGACTATGCCTTTGTGTGCGAGCACACCGATCAGAGCCCCGAGCAGTATTGGGGGACCTGCCTGGCAGGGACGATTCATGCCGCCCTGGCGGCGGACGTATACGTGTTCGAGACCGAAGGACAAGTCGCGGGATTCATCGCGTTCCGACCGGCAAGAGAGGACGCGCGAGACGAGACTGCGGGAGGGGGCATCCGAGACCTGTTCGTCGAGAGGAAACGGGCCAGATCATACTGACGATGGAGTGGGAGCCAGAGCCCCGCGAACTTCGTGGCGACCTCGAATGAAACCGTGACAGACGCGACAAGACCGGGAAGGTATGTTTTAGAAACGTTGACTTGGAAGGTGCAGACGGTAGCATAGCAGGTCATGGTCCGTTTGAGCTCTTCGATCGGTCGAGTCGAGAGAAGATCGATGGGGCCCACGGACCCCCGTCTTTGGGGGCGTGGTCAGAGGCATCTGACTCTGTCTGAAACTGCTGTTGAAACTGAAGGAACTCCGAACGCCTATGAGCAAGTCGAAGAAGAAGGACAAGACCCGTTCGCATCGATCAACGCTGGCCTCCCAAGCCGACAAACACGTGCTGTACGAGCGCGCGGTGCAGTGTAGTGAAGCGGAGATCGATTTTGTAGATGGCACGTTCAAACAATGCCGCGGACGTCGAGCGCATCTTTTTGCGCGAAGATTTTTGCGGCACGGCCAATTCGGCCTGCGAGTGGGTCCGCCGTCGTGCAGGGAATCGGGCCATCGGCGTCGACCTGGATGCTGAGGTACAGCAGTGGGGCAGGGACCACCATATCGCCGGTTTGAAAGAGACTCAACGAAAGCGTATCGAACTGATCCACGCGGACGTCCTGGAGGTCGATACCGAACCGGTTGACATCGTGCTGGCCATGAATTTCAGCTACTGGTTTTTCAAGGAACGAGCCACCCTGAAGCGTTACTTCGAGCGGGTGTACGAGACGCTGGTGGAGGACGGCATCTTCTTCCTGGATTGCTTCGGTGGGTACGAGGCCTTTGAAGAACGCAAGGAGAAACATGCCTACGACGGTTTCACGTATACCTGGGATCAGGCCAGGTACAATCCGATTACCGGTGACTACCGCTGCAAGATTCACTTCAAGTTTGCCGACGGTTCCCGCCTGAAAGATGCCTTTGTCTACGACTGGCGTCTCTGGACGCTGCCCGAGCTGACGGACCTGCTCGCGGAGGTGGGGTATCGACCCAGCGTATACTGGGAGGGCACAGGCAAGGACGGTGAAGGGAACGGTGTGTATACGCGCACGCGAAAGGGCGATGCCGACCCGGCCTGGATCGCCTACATCGTGGCAGAGAAGTAGAGCCCAGGGACAAGAGGGGCGGGTCTGCTCCTATTCATACTGCAAGGCGGCTTTCGGGTCGACTCGGAGCGCCCGACGGGCGGGGATGTACGTGGCCAGCAGCGACGTCGCGACGAGCACAACCATGGTGATAGCGATGCTCACGAGATCGATGCTGCTGATGCCCTCGACCGCGCTGCGAATCACCCGCGTCATGGCGAACGCCAGCAACGCGCCGGCCAGCAACCCTGCACACGTCGATACGGCGCCCTGACGCAGTACCAGGGCCAGAATGTCCCGCCTCGTGGCGCCCAACGCCATGCGGATGCCGATCTCGGGAGTCCGCGAAGCGACCATGTGACTCTTGACGGCATAAAGTCCCATCCCGGCCAGGAACAGGGCCATGGCCCCGAACATCACCGCCAGTCGGGCCACGACGCGCGTGAACAAGACGGTGGGATGGTGGCGATGTCGGTCCGCCAGAGACGCGACCGAGAAGACCGGCAAGCGAGGATCGATCTTCCGAATCCGCTCAGCGATCGTCCGCACCAGGTCGGCCTCAGCTCCCGGGGCCGTACTCCTGGCCAGCAGATGAATGGATACGGGCACGTGGTGGGATTCGATGGCCTTGTAAAGGTGGGGTTGGACTTGGCCATTGCCCCAAACGCTCTTCAGGTTCGGCACGATTCCGACCACTCGATGGGGCGACGTTAACCCACCCGTGCCATACTGGATGAGACAGCCGATGGCCTTGCCATCCGGGCGGAGCTTGCGAGCCAGAAGCTCGTCGATGATCACGACGTCCTCCGCATCGGGGGCACTGTCGAGAGGGCGGAAGGGCCGGCCCTGCAGGAGTCGAATTCCCATCGCCTGGAAGTAATCGCCATCCACCTCGTACTCGTCAAATCCCTTCGTCACCAGGCTGCCTGCCGCATCGTCGTCGCGGCCTGGCACATACTCGACGAATTGTTCATGAACGTAGTGAGACCCCAGGCTCACAGGAGATCTATAAGACAGACCCACTGCCTGAATCTCGGGGACCTCCTTCAATCGCTCGGCCAACGTCTGGCAGGCTTGCCCTGCCTGAGGCACGCTGTAACCTCCCGCGAATGGCTCCAGACTGACCACCACTTTCCCATCCAGGCCAAAACTCGGTTCGGCTCGCGTGGCCCGCAGCGCGGTTCGGGCCAATAGCGTCGCGGTCATGACCAGCGCGACGGACAGGGCCATCTGACAGAGCACCGACAGGCCGCGTGGGAAGATCCATCGCCTTCTTCGCGTCGCTTGGAGTACGCCTCTGCCGGATTCCTTCAGGTCAGCGACCAGATCCCGTCCCGATAGGCGCAGCGCCGGTCTCAGGCCAAAGAGCAGAGTGGCGATCAGGCAGAAACCCAAGGTGGCCGCCAGGACGCGAACGTCGAGCGCGATTCCCGAGGCGAGGGCCGAGCCTAACTCCATGGGCAGTCGGCCCATCGCGGCCCACAGCTTGAGAACTCTGACGCCCCAGAGCGCTACGCCCACGGCCAGAATCCCTCCGAATACGGCCAAGAGAAGCGATTCGACAAGCAACTGCCGCACGATCCTCAAACGTCCCCCTCCGATAGCCGCACGGATAGCGATCTCCCGTTGGCGTCCCGCACCTTGAACGACGATCATGTTCGCCAGGTTCAGGCAGGCAATGAGCAGGACGATCCCGGAGACGCCCATCAACGCCAGGCTGATACGACCCAACGCGGGCGTGTCGTCGTCGAGAGCACCGGCGCTGAGTCGGGGCAACGGGCGGAGGCGAAACGTGGCGCCCTGTTTCTCCCACCTCTTTTGCCACCTGGGATACATCTGCTTGAGGCGTGGAAACATGGACTGTAGCCTCGCTTGTGCCTCAGAAAGACTCACACCAGGTTTGAGCCGTCCCACCAAGGCCGATACCGGATAGTGCCATGTTTCATCCGATTCGTCCTCCCACCGCTCTCGATAGCAGCGGCCCACCCGACCGTACGTCCCCAAGGGCAACCAGAGGTCGGGGCCGATGACGGATGCGCCGGTGAATGCCTCGGGGGCTACGCCGATGATTCTACAGTGCTCGCCATTAAGAAGCACGTATTGGCCCACGATTTCGGGCTCGGCCCCCAGACGCTGCCAGGTCTGGTAGCCCAGGACCACCACCGGCTCGGCGCCACCCACTTCCTCCTCAGGCAGGAACGTCCGCCCGTGGAGGGGCGCTGCCCCGAGAACGGTGAAATAGTTGGCCGAAACGTACAGCGGCTCCACATGTCTTACCAAGCCGTCACGTACCAGGGTCGCGCTCCCGGTGCCATAACTGTTGGCGACCAGATCGCTGAACACCGAATTGTTCTCACGCAGGTCGACGTAGCCCCCATAGGGGACGATCCGGGAGTCGCCAATCTCGCAACGCACCAGGCGGTCGGGCTCCTTGACGGACAGCGGTCGAAACAGCAGCGTATTGACCACGCTGAACATGATCGTGTTGGCGCCGATGCCGATCGCGAGCGTCACCAGCGCGATGGCCGTGAAGCCCGGTTTCTTGCGCAGCATGCGGAAGCCATACCGAAGGTCTTGCCATAGCGTTTCCACCATATCTCGCACCCGCTTTCCCTGAGTTCCGGATTCCCGTCGTTTACGCAGTCTGCTTTGGCGTTGGACATCGTCCATTCCGACTGCCACTCACGCAACTTCCGCCTTTTGCCGCTCGTCACCTGTGCCATTCAGAATATAGACCCGTCCTGTTTCCGACAAGGGCCGATGCTCGATTTTCTGAGTCAATTCCCACGACCCAACCGCATGGCTGCGACCGCACTGAGCCGCAATACGGCGAGAAACCCTGTAGGGCGAGCGGAAGTGTCACTTTTCGGACATCAGCAACAAGGCCTACGCTATGAACTCGCGTACTCTGAGTCATTTTGTGTCATGCGCGTTGCACGACATGCTTGCGTATGAGCGAAAGACGCAGGTACCCCATGAGACCATCTTCCATTTCCATGAGACCGTTCGCCGTCGCGGTGCTGCCGGTCCGCATGGCCCAGGGGGACAACGTTGCCATCTTCTGGAGCAGGGAATATGGCGACGACCCCACGCAGAATCCGAACGAAGCCAAGCGATTCGATCCCAACTTCATGCTCGCAGAGTGCGAACGAATCTATACTTACCACGTCGATGAACTGAAACTGGTGGAGAAGGGCAACTCGATCGGCGACAAGTACAAGCTGCTCGTCCACGTCTTCGGTGGCGACAGTGGAACGGCCTAGGGAGGTGACATCGACGGCACCGTCGTTCAGTGAGACGCTCCACAAGTCGGCGAGATCCAGGAGGATCTCGCCCAGGTGAGACCAGGGACAGTCATGAATGGCGCCTCCCCTGTTTCCCTGTTCAAAGGAGGCCTCCTCTCCCCCCAACGGTGAAACGGGTCGTCGTGTCCAAAGGTGACTTGGTGTTCACGACAACATCAGCTATAATAAGGGCTGGTCGTGGCGTTCTTACCGGCTATCGCGGACGAAATCAGGGGAGACCTCTTATGGGACAGATCAGTGCCTTTTCCTGCGTCCTGATTATCCTCTCAACCATCGGTGCAGCACAGCGCCTCCTTCTCGATTCGAGACGGCGCGGACTCCTACCGGAGGCCAGAGGTGCTCGGCGACACCTTCCTGGAGGAAGTAAACGGAGGCATTGTGATGCCGTCGTACGATGCGGGCAATGGCCTGTACGAGACCACAGCGCTACACGTCAATATCACGTATCCGTGTACCAAGGCCTTGTCGATCGAAGGGGCGTTCTGGATGGAGGACGCTGAGGTGATGCTCGCAACGAGTGCCGACCCTAACGATCCGACGTGCGCGCCGGTGATGCCGTTTCCGGGCCCCGCGCGTCACGATTCGGACGATCCCGGCGTTCGTTGTCCGAACACGGTCGAACGGCCGCTCGGCTACCTGCGGGTTCTGAGTGTCTATCACACCAGCAGAGAGTCGCTGTGTCTGAGCCCCCTGGAGAGTGAGGGTGACGTTGCCTTGAGGATCGCAGCGGTGTACGCGGCTCCCCTGGAAGCACGAACGGTCGAGGGGCATCCTCTCTACCGCCTGCGCATGGAAATCCATACGACCGGACTGCCGACCGGCGAGGGCTACCTGTCGGTGGTCTTTCGGACCGATGGAACAAGGGCCGGTTGGGTGTCCGCCCCGTCAGCGGGAACCCGCGATCTGTGGACAACCTCCGCGGAGCCCGGCATGGTGTTCGACTATGGCGATGAACCGGACACCTATCCGACGGCTATGGCATCGCTGGCCATATCCGTGTTGCAGGCCAACATCGTTCGCTATCCCATAGTCGAGCCTCAATCGGCTTATCCCCGAGGCATCGCCGTATCCTCCAGGTATCGCGTCCTGGCCAAACTGGCTTCCGATCCGGCGCCATGGAGTGTCGAGACACACAAGACGGCTGTCTACGATGCGTGGCCGGATTATGTGGACCCCGACACCGTTCCCAGCATCTATCGAAACAACCACGTCCACATCGCGCAAGTCGATGCGAACGCACCCGTGCGTTTTCGCGTGGAGATCGTCGACGGCACACCGATCGAATCCCTGGAACTGAAACCAAGCCGGTACGAGGAGATGAGGCAGAGCCAATCCCACGGGGAAGATTGGGTGGAATTCGAAGTCGCACCAGACGACGTCACCAAACACGTACTGGTGGAGATCAACGACCCCGCGGACTCACCCTATCTCAATCACGGGCTCATGGTGTTCGTCAATCCGCTCTTCACCGTCCCTTCGGGAGACAATGTCTTGGCTCTTCCGCCAGGAATCATAGAGCCCGACCATCCGGCCATGGATTCAAATCACCGCATCCTCATCAACCAGAGGAGTCGCTACAACACGATCTACATTCCCATGGACACGATGGTGAACGGACGGATTGAGATCACAAAGCCGAACGTCCGTGTCATGGGGCGGGGCATCATCGTGGGGTCCAGGTGGCCGTTCCCCAAGTCCGATCCCAACTGGCAGGAATTCTATCCCATTACGCCGGACGGGGAGCGCGTCGTGGGCATCCTGCAAGCCAACCAGGGCACGTTCGATGGTGTCATGATTGTGCACCCGTACCATTTCTGTTTCGGCGGAGGCCGAATCAGCACCAACCTCAAGGCGTTTGGATGGCGGTATTCCAGCGATGGCTTTTATGAGGTCGATGTCCTGAAAGGGTGTTTTACGCGGGTCAACGACGATCACATCTACTTCTGCTCCAGCAACCGGCAGATCGAGCGAAACACCCATTGGGGCATGAACAACGGGACGATCTATCAGGGAGGCTGGGGCGACAACGACAGTGGTCCGGGAGGAAGCAGGATCTTCGCGAACAACGTGGTTCGTGGTGAATGGACTGCGGACGGCGGCGCACGACAGAACAACGGGATCTTTGGCAGTGTCCAACAGAGTACGGTCGATGTGTCCGATGTGGAGTTTCGAGATATCCGTGTAGATGGTCAGGTCTGTCGGTTCATCAACTTCCACATGCCGGGCAATCGTGGCACCTGGAGCAATTTCCTGTTCAAAGACATCTGGTTTGAGAAGCCGTTGGGTTGTCCACAAGGCAACGGCAGCGCCGACGATCCATTGGACAACTATCTGCTCATCGACGGTTCCATTCAGGACTTCGTATTCGACAACGTCGTGATCGGCGGACGCCGATTGCAGGAACTCGGAGATCTTGAGCCGTTGCAGCAACGAAATGTGAGCCGGATCACCTTTCGATAAGGGACATAGGGACCGCCACCCGGCTTCTTACGATGTCACGCAGTCAAATGGCTGACCCCAACAATAACAAAAACTATCGAGACAGCCCGTCCAAATGGGTTCGATGATGTCTTCACCGGGCGGGGAGACCGAGTGTGACCTCATGGATGGGCCTTTTGTAATCCGGTCGTCCAACCGGAAGGGTCGAATACCATTGAAGGCCATAGAACAGAGAGACGGGGACAATATCGCGGGATCGGTCAGCGTGGATGCAGAGACCTTAGAGGAACAGCTTCTCAGCGCAGCCGGAAGTGTTCTCAAGACAGCAGAAGCAAGGAACTGGACATCCCCTGAAATCAGCGATCTCCGCACCACCATAGGGCGGACGTGAGGGAGTCGATGGACAAAGGAGACTCAACAAAAAGGAGAGGGGCGTATGGTCTTAACTGACGCGTGCATTGATGATATGACCAATGTAGGCAACGGTGGCAGGCGCGTGATCGCAGTTCTGACCGTTACGCTTCTGGGCATTTCCGGTTGCACGGTGCCCTCCGAGAAGTTCTTCGTCGCGAACAAGCAGTTTCCTCCCGAGCTTCTCGCCAGGGCTCATGACGTCTTGGGCGAGCGGGTTGTCAGAGCATGGGAATACGACTATGAATGGCTGACCGGGGAGCTCATACGATTCTCGACCGATAGCGATCGTCACGCAGTGTTTCTCCACAGGGCCGGCGAATATGTGCGTGTGAATCCCCCGGGTGACTGCTCGGTCATGAACGAGATTCTGAGTCAGTTCACCTTCGCGCGAGCGGAATTTCGCGACCCTGACAAGGTCGACTCCTTCCTCGGACTCATCGTGAGCTTGTGGCAGGGGCCCGATCGTTACATCGGGTCAAGCGTACTCATTAGAGTACTCGAAAACAGCGATGGAATAGATGGTTGGCTTGGCGGAAGGGAAAAGGATGAACGCGTGTTGTTGGATCTGTGTGAAGACCCCGAGTTCACATTTGAGCAAAACGACTGGACCGTCGTCTTCAATGTGTTCAGAGCCAACGGCAGCGTCGATCGATGGCGCGTTGCAGGTGAATTCAACGCGGCAACACAAAGCAACAAGATGGATAGAATTGCGATCCGCGCCCTGAAACGTCCGGGCACCTTCGATTCCGCAATGATGGGATCGGAAAACGCAACACAAGGGACACCCACCAACTTCTGTGGGACGTCACGCCACCGAGTAGGCGGCTGTCCCTGTCAACAATCGGAGGACATCTTAATGTCTCAGATAGACAGCCTGCCATCTGACCTTGTTCGACAGGTAAAGAAGCATATCGGCGGACCGACGTCGAGGTGGAGCGTTTATGAGCACGAATATGACTGGCTCAAGAACGGGCGTCTCTTTTCGATTGATGGCCGCCACGGAACGTACGCTATTGTATTCACCGATGGTTGCTCGTATCAGATACTGAATCATGCTGCCGAAATGGATGGCATCAACCGAGTGCTGGCGAGTTACCGCTTCTCTGCGGCGGACTTCTTCCACGAGGAGTCGCTGTTCCGCTTTCTCGACCTTGTCGTATCTCTTACCAGTGGCACTGGCGGTGTGATAGCGACGGATGCGGAACTGGCGAGGCTGGACAAGCACCGAGACGAACTGGCCGAGTGGCTTCTTGGCCGCGAGCGAGATGAGGCCGAATTCCGTGCAACCTTCTACGCCCCCAAGACAGGGCAATCGCATGAAATGGGTCAGGCTCCATCCGTTCTGTCTGTGATGTCTACGCCCAGGAGTTTCAGGAGGTAGTTTCGGTCGTAGGCGGCCTTGGCTCGCTTGCTCTTGATGCCCAGTTTGCAGGTCTTTTCTCGCTTGAGCAGGATCAGGCTGATCCGGCGAATGCGGCTGAGGTTCTCGGCGGCATTGGCCACGCGAAGGCGACATTGATCCTCGTTGAAGCAAACGTCCAGCGTCCAGTGTAGTTGGTTCTCCACACGCCAGTGATTTCGGATCAGCGTCGCCAGCTTCTGGGCTTGGCGACCCGAATGCGAACTGATGAAGTAACGGCGTTCGGTCCCGGTCTTGCCGTGGACGGTTCGGGTCGATTCGATCACGGCCATGCAATTCAGACCCGGCCAACCTTGACGTTGATTCAGCCAATCCACCTCCCAGCACGTCCAGCACTTGCGGACTTCGATCCGGCCGTGGGACTTCTCCACCGTTTCGTAGGAGTCGGCGTGATGTTGGGCCGGGCAGGCGATCACCTCGTCCATGAACATCTGGACGTCCTCGTGCAAGGTGCCCTGATTGCCCTTCAAGGCCAAGACGTAGTGCCCCTGACGATCGAGGATCTTCCGGGCGATGTCCCGTTGGCAGCCCATGGCATCGATCGTGACGGTCGCGTCCTTGAGCTGGAGCATCTCCAGCAACGAAGGAAGGGCGGTGATTTCATTGCTCTTGTCATCGACTTTCAACTGACCAAAGACCGCTTGATTCTCGTGGACATACGCGCTGATCATATGAATGGCCGTTCGGTTCGAGGCCCGGTCGAAGCTACGGCGTAAGGTCTTTCCGTCGATGGCAATGTGCTTTCCTTCGGTATTGGTCTCCAGCAAGGCATGAATCCACTGCTGAATCCGCTGCTCAAAGGCATCGGGGTCCAGGGCCCCCAGGACTTTGCCGAACGTGTCATGAGAGGGAATGCCATTGGGCAAGTCCAGGAAGGTGGCGAACCAACCATGGTGGGCCTGGCCGAAGTCTTCGATTTGGGTCCAGTGATCCAGACCACAGAGGACGGCACAGACGGTGATGACCAGGATATCGTGAAGCTTATGCGAGACCTTGCCGACCATGCGTGGATCGGGCATGTCACGAAATAGGCGCAGCAAAAGCGCGTGAGCCGAATCTTCCATGAAGGGCTCCTTCCGAAGGGCGTTGATCACGATGTTTTGCAAGGCCTTGCCCTAAAGAAAGAGCACCCTACTCGATGAGAGCCCTTCGCGCAAGCCCCCTATTTTGACATTCGGGGATTTCGAGAAGATCCGTTCATGCGATTGCCCTGGGCCCCCAAGATCCGGTTGTCGGATTCCCAATGGACGGCCATTCTGAACCTGCTAACCAGTGAGGGCGCTGTCGAGGAATGGCACATCTCGGGGACGCATGACGAGCACACCCAGACGAATTGTGTTCTGAACATCAGGAGAAGGACACTGAAAGAGAAGAGGTCCTATTTCTTCCCCCTGGAAGGTGGTTAGGCAACTATGACGCTCGGGACAGCCCCCATCTGCTACACCATTCAATGGGTGAGTGTCCTGCTCTGCAACGAGCATGGCGGTTTCGTATCTAACACAAAAAGCGCTTGGGCAATGGACGGTTCGACCGATGAAGGACAAATTTGACAATGTGTTGGATTTCTTGCGTCGCCTGGAACGTGCGAAGATCTACTTCACGCTCCTGCGGGTGCGTGACGATGCGTTGATGATCATGGCCCATGTACCGGGTGAGCGTTGGGAGATCGAGTATATGGACGATGGGACGGTCGAAGTCGAGGTGTTCCGGAGCAATGGAGAGATCAGGGGCGAAGAAGCCTTGCCTGAGTTCTTCTCAAGGTTCTCCGGGAATTGAAGTGACGTACGGCGTGCATCCGGCATCGCGCCATTTCGAGGCGGGGCATCGTTGTGCGGTGCACACCCTACAAGACTACCCAGATGGCAGCATGGAACTGAAGTGATAGAATTGGAGCGGCACGATGGACGACGATTGGAGAATCAGGAACCAGGAAAGCTGTCTGATGGGTGTCTGGCTGACGAAGAAGAAATACTCGAAATACCGCGATTCCTGGGAGCACGACCATTGTGAATTCTGCAACGTAACGATCTCTGAGTTGGAGAATGATCTCAACGAGGGCTATGCAACAGATGGCGACTACTACTGGATTTGCGAAACGTGCTATCAGGATTTCAAAGAGCGATTCCACTGGAAACTGCGGAATACTGCTGATGAACCTTAGTGGCATAGGGTGTGCATTGCACACCGGGCCATTTCAAGACAGGGCATCGGTGTGCGGTGCACACCCTCGAGACGGTCCCCCTTTTCGATTATTACTGTAAGGAACGTCTCATGAGACAACATCCAAGTATGAGGTTGACGATGTGTAGTCCGAGCATTCATGCTAAGCCTTGCCGTATGCGCTCAGTGATGAACAGAGCTACTGAGTTGATCCCACATCTCACACGCTTTCTTGCGATTCACATGCATTGTATTTTTGCAATGCACCATGGTTTCATCATGCGAGGGAAATGAGCCGACGAAGAACGGCATGGAAAAGGCTCCCGTGCCGCCAGGAAACGATGAGACTATATGCAGGTTCTTTAATGGTTTTGACGCTGATGTGCCTTGGGAGCCCCGACTACATTGCTTCAGAAGAAGGTCTTTCTGGGCTAAATAGTGGAGAGACCTGTAACTACGTACCATAGTCCTATATCGGCAAGGACCCTTCCCACGACCTGACATAATATCGAAAATATACAGCAGGAGGGGTGACAGGCTGAACGACTATGGACCACCTCAAGATCCTCATCAACGACTTCATCGAAAACCTAGAGCTTTCGGGGTGAGAAACCATCATATAGCTGAGGAGTACAGGCATGGGAACTGTGCTGGCAAGAGATCGCTCAACAGTATCGCGTCGAGATAGGCACGAGCCTAATTGGATAGGAATGTGCAAATCGCGACGGGGATTAGAGGAGTGCGGCAGCTCCGTAGAAAAGGTCGGGTAAGACACAAGGGACAGCCACGAATGGCTGTCCCCTGTTTCTTAGCTCGATGGCAACCTCGTCCCCGTCGTGCTGACGGGACGCAAATCAGGGAAGCGGCCGCTCGCTTGCTTTTCGGAGTGCGGGCTGGGGTCGGGCTTTCCACTGCGTGACGTCGTCGAGCAGGACCTCGACGGCCTTTTCCAACTGGATGTCCTTGCCCTGTGGCATCTGGCCTGGCTCGGGCCAGAGGATCACGTCGGGCACCGCGCCGTTGAGTTCCATGTCCTCGCCCGTCGGCAGGACATACCACCCACGGAAGGGCAGCCTGAGAAACCCGAGATCCATAATCGAGGTTCCGCCTGTCGAGATGACGCCTCCGGCCGTCGGCACGCCCACGAGCTTGCCCCGCTTGAGGGTCTTGATCGCGTGGCTGATGATCTCGGCGTTGCTGAAGCTGTTCTGGTTGCACAGCATGACGATCGGCTTGCTCCACGTCGCATAGACGCGTCGGTCCTCGGGGTAGCCCGGCCCGCCCCCTCGCGGGACGGTGATCGCGTGGGCGGGTTGGCAGAGCAGCGTCAGGACATGGTCGGCCGTGAAGCCGCCGCCATTGTTGCGTACGTCGATCACCAGCCCGTCCTTGCCGGCCCCGACCGCGTAGAGCTCACGCTCGAGTTTCTGGAAGCTTGGCCAGTTCATCCCGCGAATATGGATGTATCCCAAGTGGCCGTCGGAAAGATCCTCGACCATTTGATGGTTGTGGCGGAGCCATTGCTCATAGAGCAGCCCCCGCGCTTGGCCATAGGAGATCGGTCGCAAGACGACGGTTCGCGCCTCGCCCTCGACGCTGCGCACGTCGAGGTGAATATCCCGCTCGAGTGGCCCGTTCAAAACCTTGCTCAAGTCCATCTGCGGATCGACGCTGACGCCGTCAATGCTGACGATGACCTCGTTCGGCTCGATCTTGCTGACCTCGCGATCGGCCGGCCCGTTGGGCAGGACGTCCCGCACTTTCAGGCCCGGGCCTCGATAATCGAGGTCAAACCGCACACCCAGGTGCGCGGTGCTGATCCTCCACTGGTCAGCGGATCGCGAAGAGGAGCCAGAGGGGTAGAAGCCCAGATGCGAGCCATTCAGCTCCCCGAGCATGAGATTGACCACGATGCCCAGGCTCGCAACATCCGGAGCGGCGGCCGCCACGTCGGCATACTTACGCCGGACGGCATCCCAGTTGCGGTTGCCGAGTCGCTCGTCGTAGAAGTGGTCCCGCATCAGTGCCAGGCCAGATCGAAGCCCGCCCGGAAGTGCGCCTTGCGGTCGACCGCCTGACGAGCCGTGAACGGGTAGGCCGTTTCTTCGCCCTTGGCCGAGAGGCTGGCGGGCTTATTGCCGGAGAGCCAGACGATCTGATTGCCTTCTTTCAACCAGCGGGCTTGTGAGCCCGTCTTCTTGGTCAGAAGCTTGGGCTCCAGTTCGTCCGGGATCTCCACGGTATAGGTGCCGCGGTCGCCTTTGATCCGGGCGGCGAAGGCGAGCTTCTTGGAGTCGTGCGACCAGAAGAGATTGGAAGGCGAACCGTCCGTGATCTCAACCCGGCGCACGCGTTCATGGATGCGGTCGAAATCGATCACGACCTCGGGCAGCTTCTTCTCGTCCTTCTTCTCTTTGTCTTCCTTCTTATCCCCAGACTCAGCCTCGTCGTCGGGCTTTTCCGCATCCTCGTCCTCTGCGGCCTCTTTCTTGTCCTTGTCTTTGTCCTTCTTCTCGTCTCTTCTTGCGGGCCTCCTCCATCTTCTTCACAGCCTTCTCCAGCGTGCGATCCCGCTTGTCCTTCTCATACTCCTTCTCGTCGAGCCAGACGTAGAAGATGTCCGCTTCCCGATCCAGACGCTGGCCGACAAAGGCAATGACCTTGCCGTCCGGACGCCAGACCGGATTGTATTCGTCGTAGGGGTGCCGCGAGATATTCACCGCGTCCGCGGAGCCGTCGGAGGGGATGATCCAGATGTCCCGGTTGAAGTTGTTGTCGTCGACCGCGTAGACGATCCACTTGCCGTCGGGCGCCCAACTGTAATCCGGGGGACTCCACGAACGCAGCAGCCGTTTGGTTTCCTTGCCTTCCAGCGTCATCGTCCAGAGATCGCCCAGACCCTTGATGAAGGAGATCCGCGTCCCGTCGGGGCTCAGCCTGAGATCGGCTTCCACGTCGGCATCCTGCGTCAACTGCTTGAGCTCGAACGCTTCATTCTGCCACCAGTACTTCTCTGCATCGCTGCGCTGGGCTTTCCATATGTCACGCTGTCCGCCCGCGTCGCTGGTGAAGTAGATGGCACCGCCTTTGGGGCCGAATACCGGACCGTGCTCCTCCTCTGGGGTTGCCGTGATCTGCCGGGGCTCCCGTAGTTCCGTGTCCATCACCCAGAGATCGCCTCCGGCGATGAACGCCACTTCCAGGCCATCGTCGGAGAACGCCACGTCCGTGGCCTCCTTGACGAGCTTTCGCTCCAGCGCCGAATCCACGGCGTCGCCCGGATCGATCAGATCGATGCGGACCGGAGCGGCGTCACTGCCCGGGTGGTAGCGATAGAGATCGAAGAGATGACGAAATACGATCGTAGAGCCATCCCTCGATATGCAGGGGAAGAGGACCGAATCGTCCTGAAATGACGTCAGTTGCCGCTCTTTCTTCGTCTCCAGATCGCACCTCCAGAGATTGAAGGAGCCGCTTTCGGCCGTCACGTAGTAGGAGGCGTCACCTTCGGCATTCCACAGGGGCCAGCATGCGCCCGTCTCGGGCTCGAGCAGCTTCGTGTACTCGCGCGTGTTAAGGTCGTACATCCAGACCTGGCTGGCACGGGAGCCCCGGTATCCCTTTCGCCACCACGTCATCCCTTCTCGGGTGAAGAGCAGCCGTTTTCCATCGGGCGAGAGCCTCCCATCGGCCCCGTCGGCGTCGAAGAGCAGTTGCTCGGCCTGCCGCTGGTCACGCGCGATTCGCAGAAATCGCCCGCTGCTGCGCCAAAAGTAGTCCCGATGTCCGCTCGCCAGCAGCGTCTGCCCGGTCGGGTCCCAGTCCTGGAGGGAATAGCCGGCCGTATGAAAGGTCAGTTGCGTCGGTTTGCCACCCTCCACGTCCACGACGTACACCTGATCCCCGGCGTCGCGATCGCTGATGAAGGCAATTTCCGTGCCATCGGGCGAAAAGAGGGGCGTCCGGTCATTCGCCTCGTGCTGCGTCAGACGCCGAGCGGAACCGCCTTCGACGGGCGCCAGCCAGATGTCCCCACGCCAGACGAAGGCGAGTGTCTCGCCATCGGGCGACAGCGCCGGATCGGCGGCCAGGCGGATCGTCTCCGATGCAGTGACACATGTCGAGAACATGGCTACAAGCAGGCTCAGAATCATCAATCGGCGTGAAGTCATTTCCATGCTGTCCTTTCTACTACCTGGCTCAGATTGCTCTCGGCCCAAGCGAGCATCGGTGGATTGGCGGGCCAGCCGCCATCAGAGCGGGGCCTGCCCCTAACGCATGGGGCATTGTAGGACGATTCATCCAGTGAAGCAAGACGCCAATCGCCTTCGATCCCCCTTACCACGGCCCGTCTTCCACCATGAGTCCGGGCCGCCAGGGTCAGGGGATGTGTGAAACGATGCCCGAAGAAACCAGGTTGCTGCCGGTGATCGGATGGATAGAGCATAGGGACGCGAAAGGTGATGCGAACAAGGGACAGCTACGAATGGCGGTCCGTTAAGCGGCATGGTGTCGGGCCTTCCATTGGGCTCGGGTAATGCGAAGTGAAGGGTAATGATGACGTTCGCGACGATAGGCGCGCGGTTCCAATCGACCGGGTCGGTCCGGGTTGAGATGGCTGGCTATCTCGGTCAGCATCGCGCGATAGATGCTCGGGACGGTGACCAACGGCGCGTGGCCCAAAGCCGAACTGAAACTGAGAAGAGCGCGGATCGCGTGGACGAAGCTGAGACGCAAGGGATCTTCGAGTTGCGCCTCGGCCGCCGCCTCGAGCATCACGGTGCGCACCACGTTCAGCGCCGTCAAGCGAGCGGCGATTTCCTTGCGAATTCCGTCGGGACTCCGGCTTCGCAGAACGTCAGCACTCAGCGTGATCTTCACCTCTCGGAAGAGGGTCTCAATTCGCCATCGACGGGCATAGAGAGCGATGATCTCATCAGCCGGATAGCGCTGCGGGTCCAGCAGGGAGGTGACAAACCAGACGGTCCGCCGTCGCCCTCGTATACGCAGGACCGCCTTGAGCAAACGCACATCGATGTGCGCCGGCAGCGCAGGGTCCTGACGACGATACACCTTGTTGACATTCAGTCGGCCGACGAAGTCATGGGCCTCGTATCGAATCCCCGTTTGACCTTGGAGACCTTGAGGCGTTGATGCGCGCGGGTGAGGAAGTGCAGCCCCTCGCGTTGGTAGCGCACGTAGTAGTGCGCGCTGGCGAAATGCCGGTCGGCGAGGAGCAAATCGTTTTGACGCAACGAGGCGAGGATCGAACTGAGGAGATGCCATTCACCTTGGGTGTATTGCCCCACGGCATAGTCCAGGATCGTCATGGTGCCGGCCAGGCACAGGGTGACCAGGCGTGCCAAGGGATAGCGTCCCCAGCCATGATAGCCCTTGTTGACTCCGAAGGCCTTGACCAGATCGGGCGTATGCGGCATGGACAGGCACGTTCCATCGGCCAGGACGACCCGATGGCCCTTCCACGTGGCGTATCCATCCGAACGCGCTTGGGCGCGCCGCGAGATCTTCTGGAACAGAGCCGTCCAGAGGCTCAGAGGCAACCGCCCCCGCGCTTCGGCAACGCGACGGCGGGAGGGACTCTGCCCCGCGAACTGCGGGAACCAACTGACGAAGGTATCCCAGAGCACGTGCCAACAGGCGTTGAAGGATTCTTCCGGCCAGATGGCCGCCATGATCATGTGCAACACCGTCACCACCGGGGTGATCTTGCGTTTGCGGAAGTCGTAGTGGACCTCTCGGCAGGTCTGCTCGACTAGGTCGTCGGAGATCACGTTCCGAATCGAATGAAAGAGAACGCTTGGGAGAGCATCCGAAATCTTTACAGGGTTCACCGCCTTCTGGCCGATACTATGGGTACGCATACTTTGGGTCTCCTTACCGATCGTCGTAGTCGCCAATACAACTATCGGCCACGGGAGACCTTTTTCTTCGATTCCCTTAACGGACCGCCATTCGTGGCTGTCCCCGTTTTCTTGAATCAATTCCCTTCGTCTTCCATCGACCCCTCGTTCTTCACCGGCCACAATCTGAATGTCAGAAAACGGACCCAAAGGAAGAGTATGGTAGCCAAGAGTATAGAACCCAGCAAGAAGGGATAAAAGGCAATATGAACAGCGGGTTCGCTAACCTTGGGCGCACCGTGCATAGCAACTTGCATATCGACCATGAATTCCCCCATTCCGGCACATTCGATGTACTTCGACATCACAAATGGACCTATCCACACGATGCTCCCAAGCGAAATAAGATAGTTCCAGCAATACCGTGCCCCTTGAGTACACATGACCATGTCCTTTCGACACGTGAATTCCCTGGTATCAGAGTCGAATTCGTAGTGTATCTTCAGACTATTCTCTGAGGCTTCTAGTCCCGAGCATGCAAGTCTATACGAGATTATGGTAGCACAACAATCGTCAGTGTCAATATGCCCAGGCTTCTGGGCGAATGGGAAGCTTGAGAGGTGGAGCCTCATACTGAACCCCTTAAGTAGTGAGACACCGTATAGGGTGACGGTTAGAATGGGTTGCCTGAGGCGGAAGGAGCCCCTAGGGCGACTGGAGCCGCAGGCAACCGCGACCCAAGGAGACGGTGTTTATGGCACGAGTATCGAAGTTTACCGATGAACAGAAACTGCAAATTGCGTTGGATCTCCTGGGCGGCAAGCTCTCACACGCCGAGGTCTGCCGCAAGTACGACATCAGCTCGACCTATGCCTACAAGCTCAAGGATCGGGCGTTCGAGCTGTTGCGGGACGGCATCGGCCGCCCTGTGGGCCGGGGTGATGCCAAGACCGAGCAGCTCGCCAAACGGGTGACCGACCTGGAGCAGTTGGCCGGCGACCAGGCGTTGGCGATCCGGTATCTAAAAACGCGCGGCCACGAGTAGAGGTCGATCAGATGTATCATGAGCAAGAACTGAGCGTTCGCCGTGTGGCCCGGGCCTTTGAGGAACCGATTTCGACCGTCGGACGATGGCTCCAACCGGAGGCAGCGCCGGTGTCCAAGTCATGCCGGCAACGTCCCGTCCGTGATGAGCCGACCCTGCGTCAGCAGGTCCAGACGTTGGCCGATCAGCCACGGCATCGGACGTTCGGTTACCGGCGGATCGGGGCCTTGCTGCGTCGAAACGGCGTGCAGGTCAACCACAAGACCGTTCGACGGATCATGAAGGACCTGGGGCTGTCACGGCCGAAGTTCTCGTACAAGCCGCAGCGGCCCAAACGCGTGGAGAAGATGCGGCCGACGCGGCCCAACCAGGGCTGGCAGATCGACATGACCAGCTTTGCCGTTGAGCGACTTGACGCCGCTGTTCCTGGTGACCGTGATGGACTGCTGTACGCGGGAGATCGTCGGCTGGACGCTGGACCGCCGCTGTCGGGCCGGCGAGTGGACCGCGGCGGTGCGCACGGCGTTGGAATCCCGCGGCCTGATGGACAAGGATGCCTGTCAGGCCTCGGGCCTGGTGCTCCGCAGCGACAATGGCTCCCAGCCGTGCTCGAAGAAATTCGTGGAGTTCCTCGGCTCTCACGGCGTCCAAGGCCAGTACACCGGCTACGACGCCCCGGACGACAATGCGTACGTCGAACGCCTGATGCGCACGATCAAGGAAGAAGAGATCTGGCCGAACCTGTGGGATACCCTCGGCGAGGCCCGCCAGGCGATCGAGGATTACGTGACGTACTACAACAACCAGCGCCCCCATTCGGCGCTGAACTACCAAACACCAAGTGAAGTCGCGGCCGCGTTCATCACCCGCGCCGCCGCATAAAACTGTCTTGCTCAAAGGGGCGCAGCTGTCCCGAGCGTTATAGTTGCCTAACCACCTTCCAGGGGGAAGAAATAGGAGCCTCTTCTCCTTCAGTGTCCTTCTCCTGATGTTCAGAACACAATTCGTCTGGGGTGTGCTCGTCATGCGTCCCCGAGATGTGCCATTCCTCGACCACGCTCCTCACTGGTTAGCAGGTTCAGAATGGCCGTCCTTCATTGGGAATCCGACAACCGGA
>CAVSCO010000005.1:0-105294 GCA_963726475.1 uncultured Phycisphaerae bacterium
GGCCTGTTGGCGCGGAATTTGGTAGGATCGCCCTGATTTGCCAAGCGTCTGAAGGAGTGTTATATGCAGTCCAACATGGATCGAAGGGGATTTCTCAAACTCTCTGCCAGCGCCACAGCGGCGCTGACCCTGGGCGGATGCAAGAGCCTTCAGGGCGGAGCGGCCAGGACTGGAGCCGTGCCTTCCTACCTCAAGGACTACCGCGAATCCTACGCCGAAAATCCTCGCCAGGCGGCCTGGGACTGGTTCGGCGACGCGAAATTTGGGCTGTTCATGCACTATGGGCTCTACAGCCTCCTGGGGCGAGGCGAATGGGTCATGCTTCGCGAGAAGATTCCGGTCGCGGAGTACGTGAAGCTCAAGGGCCAGTTCACGGCGCAGAATTTCGACGTCGATTTCATTACCGATCTGGCCCTCGACGCAGGGATGAAGTACATCAACCTGACGTCACGCCATCACGATGGGTTCTGTCTTTTCGAGACGAAGCAGCACGACTACCACAGCGTCGCTGCTCCGGCCAGTCGTGACATCATCGGAGATTTGTCCGAGGCCTGTCACAAAAAAGGGCTGGGCCTGTTCCTCTACTATTCCTATGCAGCCGATTGGTGGCATCCCTATTTCTATGCCCGCGAGGCCGGCTGGGCCAATGCCCGTCCCGCGTACGATCAGCCGCAACCCGAATACAAATGGACCAGGGACGAGGACTTCCGCATCTACATCGACTACGTCCACGCCCAGTTGCGTGAGTTGTTGACGAACTACGGCCCGATTGCGGGAATCTGGTTCGACCCGATCATGGGTTTCTACAGCCGGCCTGACCTGTTCCCAAGCGAGGAGACCTATAGCCTCGTGCGGTCGTTGCAGCCACAGGTGCTCATTTCGTTCAAGCAGGGCGCCAACGGAACGGAAGACTTCGCGGCTCCGGAACGCAGCGGTCACTCGCTGGCCGAGCGCCTGAAGAATCCCGTGCATCAGGAAGTCGCCCGCAAAGCGTGGGAGAGCAACAAGGACAAGCACAACGAGATTTGCGATACGCTCCAGCCGAGCGTCTGGGGATACAAGAAGGCCGACGACAGCAAACACCTCGATGCCGACGAAGTACAGAAGCGTCTCGAAGCCGCCTGGGCTGCGAACTGCAACCTGCTGATGAATACGGGCCCGCTGCCCGACGGCTCGATCCATCCTGACGATGTCAAGACGTTGCGCGAAGTCGGCCGAAGGTTGCGTCGGACCGTCTAACACAGGAGAAGGAAGACCATGACCGACCGATCCCTGTCCCGAAGAGACTTCGTCAAGAGCTGCATGGCGGGTGCGGGAGTGCTCGCGACCTCGTCGTGGCTCACGTCACGAGTTCCTGCGGCGGCTTCGAAACGGCCGAACGTCGTTCTGATCGTTAGTGACGACCATGGCCGGGGTGATCTGGGCTGCTATGGCAATCCCGTTATCAAGACGCCCAACCTCGATGCCCTCGCGGCCGAGGGCGTGCGCTTCACCAATGCCTTCTGCACGACCGCCAGTTGCAGCGCCAGCCGGTCCGTGATCCTCAGCGGCCTGTACAATCACTCCAACGGCCAATACGGACACCAGCACAGCTATCATCATTTCAGCAGCTTCGACACCGTGCGGAGCCTGCCCGTGCTGCTGACGCAGGCGGGCTATCGCACCGCCCGCATCGGTAAGTACCACGTCGCGCCGGAGGAGATCTACCACTTCGACGTGGCACTGCCTGGCAACAGCCGCAGCCCCGTCCAGATGGCCAACAACTGCAAAGACTTCATTGCGGGCGACGACAAGCCCTTCTTCCTCTACTTCTGCACGTCCGATCCGCATCGGGGCGGAGGCAAAGCGACGGATCTGCCCTATCAGCCCGATAGATTCGGCAACCGCGAGCAGGGCTATCCAGGTATCAACGAGGTCAAGTGCGATCCCGCAGATGTGATTGTCCCGGACTTCTTGCCCGATATCCCCGAGTGCCGGGCTGAACTGGCTCAGTACTACCAGTCGGTCTCGCGCGTGGATCAGGGCGTTGGGCACCTGATGGATCTGCTCAAACAGGCGGGGCAATACGACAACACGGTCATCATCTATATCTCCGACAACGGCATCGCCTTTCCTGGTGCCAAGACAACGCTGTACGAGCCTGGGATGAACCTGCCGTGCATCGTCCGCGTGCCCGGGCAGAAGAGCAAGAACATCGCTTGCGATGCGCTGGTCAACTACGCTGATCTGGCGCCGACGATTCTGGATTTTGCGAATGGGATGCCGAGCGATTATGAGTTTCACGGTCGCTCGTTCAACTCCGTGCTTGAACGCGAGCACGCTGAGGGTTGGGATACGACCTATGCATCGCACACGTTCCACGAGATCACGATGTATTATCCGATGCGCGTGGTGCGCGAGCGGCGGTTCAAACTGATCTGGAACATTGCCCATGGGCTGGATTACCCGTTTGCCAGCGACCTCTGGGCGTCGGCCACCTGGCAGGGCAATCTCAAGCGGGGCAATAAGACATACGGCAAGCGCACGATCGACGCCTACCTGCATCGTCCGAAGTTCGAGTTGTACGACCTCCAGAACGATCCGGACGAGGTCGTCAACCTGGCCGACGATCCGAAGTATCAGGACAAGCTTGCCGAGATGAAGGCCAAGCTCAAGGCCTTCCAGAAACAGACCAAGGACCCGTGGATCTTGAAATGGAATTACGAATAGCAGGAAGGGGACATACACATGGCATTATTGATGGGATATGACGTAGGGAGTTCGTCGGTCAAGGCGACGTTGATGAACGCTGAAACGGGCAAGGCACTGGCCTCGGCGACTTCGCCCGACAAGGAACTGGAGATTATCGCCCAGCAGGCGGACTGGGCCGAGCAGCACCCGGCGACGTGGTGGGAGCACGTCAAGCTCGCCACGCAGAAGATCAAGGCCTCCGTGCAGTTCGATCCGGCCGACGTCAAGGCCATCGGCATTTCCTACCAGATGCACGGCCTGGTCCTGGTCGACAAGAACAAGGAAGTGCTGCGTCCCTCGATCATCTGGTGTGACAGCCGGGCCGTGAAGATCGGCCAGAAAGCGGCCAAGGACATCGGGACCAAGAAGTGCCTCAAGCGACTGCTAAACCTCCCAGGGAACTTCACCGCGTCGAAACTCAAATGGGTCAAGGACAAAGAGCCCAAGGTCTATGCGAAGATCGACAAGATGATGCTGCCGGGCGACTTCATCGCGATGAAGATGACCGACCAGATCAAGACGACTCCATCTGGCCTTTCCGAAGGGATCATGTGGGATTTCTCCAAGGACAAGCTCGCTGGTTTCGTCCTAGACAATTACGGGATATCGAGCGATCTGGTCGCCGAGACGGTCCCGACGTTCTCCGTGCAGGGCGAGCTCACGTCGGCCGCGGCGGAGGAACTGGGCTTGGCGGCCGGGATACCCGTCAGCTATCGCGGGGGCGATCAGCCCAACAACGCGCTGTCGCTGAGCGTCCTGAAGCCGGGCGAGGTGGCTGTCACCGCCGGTACTTCGGGCGTCGTCTATGGCGTCACCGACCAGAACAACTACGATCCGAAGTCCCGCGTGAACATCTTCGTCCACGTCAACCATACGACCAAGAAGCCGCGCTACGGCGTGCTGCTCTGTCTCAACGGCACCGGCATCCTCAATAGCTGGCTCAAGCACAACGTTGCAGGCGAAGGCCTGGACTATCCGCAGATGAACGACCTGGCCGCCACCGTCCCCGTCGGCTCCGATGGGCTGGTGATCCTTCCTTACGGCAACGGGGCCGAGCGGACGCTGGAGAACCGCAATATCGGCGCATTCGGTCCACGGCTGGAACTTCAATATCCACAAGAAGGCTCATTTCCTCCGTGCCGCCCAGGAAGGCATCGTCTTCGCCCTCAATTACGGCTTAGAGATCATGCGTGACATGGGCACGAAGCTCAAGACCGTCAAGGCAGGCAACGCGAACATGTTCCTCAGTCCGCTGTTTGCCGAGGCGTTCGCCACGATCACCGGGGCCACCGTGGAACTCTACAGCACCGATGGTTCACAAGGCGCCGCACGCGGCGCGGGCATTGGCGCCGGTCTCTACAAAGGCCCGCAGGATGCTTTCGTCGGCCTCGAACCCGTGCGCAAGGTTGAGCCCAATAAGAAACTCAAGAAGGCCTACAAAGCTGCCTACGAGAATTGGGAGCAGATTCTCAAGAAACAGTCGTAGGGTGTGCACTGCACACCCTCTTTGAGGCAGGTTGCGTGTTTGGCCCGCCGTGCAGAGAAAGGGCTAACGATGAAGATCAGCGCACGGAATGTACTCAAGGGAAAAGTGGTCGAGATCACGCATGGCGTCGTCAACACGGAGGTCGTCGTTGAATTGCCCGGCGGCGCTCAGATCGTCTCGGTCATCACCAAGTCGTCGGCCGAGAACCTGGAACTGACCGAAGGCGTCGAAATCTGCGCCGTCGTCAAGGCCAGCAATGTCATCCTTATGAAAGAGTAGCGACTGAGATGGCATCGCATGGCAACCGGTGACCTTTGAGTGTGGGAGGTTTCAGATGCAACGCTACTTGGCGATCTTGATTGTGGTGACGTCGGTGTGTTTCCCGGCTGTTGCGAGCCAGAACGATGACGCATTCGAGATTCATCGAGGGACGAACATCAGTCACTGGCTTTCGCAGAGCAACCGGCGGGGTGAGGCCAGGCGGCAGTGGTTCACCGAGAAGGACGTCGAGTTGATTGCGTCGCTGGGCTTTGACCACATCCGTCTGCCCATTGACGAGGAGCAGATGTGGGATGAGGTGGGCCACAAGGAGCCCGAAGCGTTCGAACTGCTGCACAGCGCCATCGGCTGGCGCAGAAGAACAAGCTGAGGGTCGTGGTCGATCTGCACATCCTTCGCTCGCACCATTTCAACGCCGCCGAGAAGCCGCTGTGGACGCAGCCCGAGGCGCAGGAGAAGTTCTTCCAGTTGTGGCGCGAGCTGTCGGCGGAGTTGAAGAAATATCCGGTCTCGTCCGTGGCGTATGAACTGATGAACGAGCCGGTGGCCGACGATCCTGAGGATTGGAATCGACTCGTCGCCAGGGCGACGGCGGTTGTTCGCGAGAACGAGCCGCACCGCAAGATCGTGATTGGCTCGAATCGGTGGCAGTCCACCAGCACGTTCGATCAACTGCGCATCCCGGAAGGCGACCGCGACATCATCCTCAGCTTTCATTTCTATACGCCCATGCTGATCACGCACTACAAGGCCTCCTGGACAAGCGTGGGCCGATACAAAGGCCCCGTGACCTATCCCGGCCTGCTGGTCAAACCCGAAGATATCGAGGGACTGCCTGACGACATCGCGCAGATCGTCCGCAACAACAATGGGGTCTACAATCGCGAGAAGCTGGAAAGCCTGCTCGCCAAGCCCCTGGCCCTGGCGCAGAGGCTCGATCTGCCTCTCTATTGCGGGGAATGGGGTGCGCTGCCCACGACGCCACGCGAGGTGAGAATGCAGTGGTATCGTGATGTCCGTTCGAATCTGGAAAAGCACGGCATCGCGTGGGCGAATTGGGACTACAAAGGGGGCTTCGGCATCCTCACACGCCAGGGGGAGCCCGACCGTAAGTTTATCGAGGTCCTGCTGGGCGAGTGATCCTCTTCTCTTAACGCTGCTTTCCGAAAGACCCGTCGACGACGGGGCGAGGGTGCCGTGTTTATGTGTCCATCCAATATCGAAATCCTCGCCTACGAGTCCACGCCGTTGGGACCGCTCTGTCTGCGTCGCCGTCGGTTGCTTGCTGACCCCGCGACGGTGGTGACCGAGGTGACCTTGAACTACGAGTTTCTGATGAGCAGCTACCACACAGCCTCTGAACGAGCGCTGGCCTCGGTGGCGTTGGACTCGGTCGAGGGCTGCGACGTCCAGGTGCTGGTGGGGGGGCTGGGACTGGGCTACACGACGTCGGAGGTTCTGTCCAGCGATCGGGTGGGCCGAGTGGATGTCGTGGAACTACTGCCTCAGGTGATCGACTGGCTCGATCGAGGACTCATTCCCCTGGCGGAGTCCTTGAATGGTGAGCGGCGTCTGCACGTATCATCCGGCGATGTGTACGACGCCTTTGGCAACCGCCGGCGAGACCGTTCGATGTGATTCTGATCGACGTCGATCATTCACCCGAAGATCGCCTGGACGACGGGAACGATTCATTCTATACCGAAGCGGGACTGAGGCGAGCCAGACGGCACCTGGCCCCGAACGGCGTTTTGGGCGTTTGGTCCTACGCCGAGAATTCCCCCTTCGCCGATGCCTTGCGGAATGTGTTTGCTGAAGTCCGCATTGAGCCGGTGACATTCGTCAACACGCACGTCGACGAGACGATGACGGATTGGCTGTTCTTTGCCCGCCGGTAGAGGCAAAGGAAGGGCCGGCGGATCGGCGATGAGGCATATGGGCTTGTTGTTCCCGCCTACAGTTGCGTGACGACGAGATTGTCCCACCACAATTCCGTGTGCCAGGTTCGAAAGCCGATCAGGCCGAAATCGTGAACGGCTCCGAACTGCTCATCGTTCGCATTCAGAACGATTCGTCCATCGACGTCGTATGTGAGATGGTTCCCGCGTTTCTCGATGGTGATGTGATAGACCGTGTGCCGGCGGTTCTCGTACTCATGACTTTCGGTCAGGAGGTTGAAGCCTGGGCAGTCACGGAAGCGGAACCTCGCCGGCATGCCATTGCCATTGGCAACGTTGGTGAAGATGTAGCCATTCAAGCCATGGTACTTGGCGTAACGGCCGTCCTCGCGGCTCTGTCGCGATTCGGATAGCGGCACGCCGGATGGGTAGGAATACAGAAAGAAGAAGTTGATGTTATTGGCGACGTCGGCCGAGCCCAGGACACACGCGTCGTACTCGACGCGAAGGTCACCTGAGAATGTCCGGTTCAACCACGTCGTGGATTGCCTGACCGGTCCCTTGTCCGCATCGACGTACAGATGACCGTTGCGAATCTCTGCACCATCACCCTCGCTCCACCACCCATCGGGCAGGGGCCTGTCCGCGCCGTCGAAGTGCTCTTCGAAGATCACCCGCTCTTTCGCTGTGCGCGTCGCGCAGGGCGGGGTGGCCAGGCGGGAAATCGCTCCACAACTCAAACTCGTCGTACCACTGACTGATCGGCCCGGCGGCATTCCAGTCCATGCTGTGGTAGTTCTTCATCGGTGACCAGAACCGCAATGGCAACGGATTGTCCGCATGCTCCGTGCGTCCGACAAACCCTTCGGGCTGCGTGACATCGGTATCGAGAACCACGCAACCGTCCACCGCGAAATATACCCGTCCATTCGTGTGGTCCTTCTTCATATATCCTTCCACCAGGAACCAGCGTCCCAGTGGCACCTCGACGTCGGGATTCACATACTTCCACTCCGTCTTACGGCAGGGCTGGGGGTGTTCGCCCGTCAGGTACCAGTGGAACGCCGTCTCACCGGCCGCCCGTTGAATGTGAACGTTGATGCGGTAGTTGTTCGAGCCCCCCGGCCGCTCGCCGCATGCCTTGCACTCTTGGCGTGATTTGACAATGCCTGAGTTCGGCTCCTTCCACTCCATGACCATATACCATGGACTCGCCTGGTCCTTGGAAAACAACTCGCCCAGATTGCCCTGGAGTTTCATCCAGTACCGGACGTAGCCCTGCCGATAGCCATCGGGTTCGGGCTTCATAAAGAAGCTGTATTCGTTCCGACTGGTCGAGCCATGATCGGGATCATCCGCCTTGTTCTGCATGCGCAGCACCGCGCGTCTCGTTTCCGAAAGGGCCGATTGCGGTCTCGATCGACGAGGCCATGTAATCGCTCAGCGTTTTGTCGCGATTCACCAGGTAGACGAAGTGCGAGGAATCGATCCACGCAGGTGTCGCATCCCAGTCAAACCCTGTTTCGGCATCGACGCCGACGATGTCCTGCATCTCGTCAGTGATTCGAACGCCGTCCTCGAATCCGGATCTGAGCAGCCGCCGGCCTTCGCCAAACGCCGGCCCGCATGCCAGCCCAATCCAAGTCAACCCTGCAAGGCACGCCAAAACACGCCAGCCGGTCTTCACGATCATCTGCTCACCTCCATCGGTGCTCTCCAATATGTCGCGGCGCGACCATCCTCTGAAAAGGACTGCCCCGCATATTGTAAGACATTCGAAGTCGCTCGTCACGCAGGCCGCTACGGTTCGCAATTCTCGGAACCTGTCGAACGGCCGAGCGTACACCGCAGAATAGATACGGTCGAGGGCCGTTTCGAACGCGGAAAATATCCAACCTCTGGGGGATATGAGGTGTTGGCCCGATCCGAGAACGAGCGTTTTGCCTATGCACTTCGCTCGTCGTGGCCGGGTATGAACAGCGCTTAAACGTACACGCGTTAGAGAGGACGAACGATGGCAACTCAAGTAGATACGAAAATCGACGAGGCCCAGATTCATCAGCTCATGGGCGATTGGGCAAAGGCCGCCAAGGAGAGGGACATTGACGGCATCATGGCCTGTTATGCCCCGGACGTCGTGTCATTTGACATGGTGCCTCCATTGCAGTGTGTGGGGGCCAACGCGTACCGGAAGAACTGGGAGCTGGGATTCGAGATGTGCGAGGAGTCGGGCGAGTTCGAAACGCGCGACCTGAGCCTCGCGGTCGGTGGCGACGTGGCTTTCTGCCATAGTCTGACCCGGATGAACGGGACCGATGCGGAAGGCAAAGCGTTCGATTGCTGGATTCGCTGGACGCAATGCTTCCGCAAGATCCACGGCAAGTGGCTGATCGCCCACGAACACATCTCGGTTCCTATCGACATGGAAACCAACGAGGGGCTGATGGATATCAAGCCTTAGCTGGCCCCTCTTGTTACGGGCGCGATTCATGGTAGACGGCGCGGGAGGAAGTTGTGGACTTGAAATTGGCAGATAAACGAGCGCTGGTTACGGGCAGCACGGCGGGCATCGGCTATGCGATTGCCGAAGCGCTGGCCTCCGAAGGGGCTATGGTGGTCATCAATGGTCGCACGCAGGGATCAGTGGACGACGCCGTTGCCAGGCTAAGTTCCGGTGTGGCCGGGCAGGTCAGAGGTTTTGCAGGAGATCTGTCGACGTCGCAGGCCGCTGAAGACCTGGTGCGCGAACATCCGGACATCGAGATCCTGGTGAACAATCTCGGCATCTTCGAGCCCGTGTCGTTCGAGAATATCTCCGACAAGGATTGGATGCGTTTCTTCGAGGTTAACGTTCTCAGTGGAGTGCGTTTGAGTCGCTTGTACCTGCCGTCGATGCGTCGGGCCAACTGGGGACGGATCATCTTCATTTCCAGCGAAAGTGCCATCCAGATCCCGGCCGAGATGATCCACTACGGCATGACGAAGACTGCCCAGTTGGCCGTTTCGCGCGGGCTTGCTGAGGCCGTGGCCGGGACGGGAATCACCGTCAACAGTGTGCTGCCCGGGCCGACAAGTTCGCGCGGCGTTACGGAATTCGTCGAGAAGAGCGCGAAACGAGAGGGCAAGACGTTCGAGGAATTCGAGAAGGAGTTCTTCCGCAGCGCGCGGCCGACCTCGCTGATCAAACGTTTTGCGGCTCCGAGTGAAGTGGCCTCACTGGTGGCGTTTGTGGCCAGTCCGCTGGCTTCGGCCACGACCGGCGCAGCTCTACGCGTCGATGGGGGCGTCGTCAAGAGCGCGTTCTGACGGCCACGCCTCCGACGCCGTTTACAAATGAGAGCGAAAGACAACAGGCCATCCTCTTCGGATGGGCCGACGGGCTTTAGAAAGTATGGAAACGAGTGAAGATCAAGATAATTCTCGATGCTTATTCGGCGGCCGTCGTCGGGGCCGTGGAACGAGTGAGTCAATCCGTTGTCAAAGTCGACGTGCATCAGGAAACGATCGGGACTCCATATGGACCCGACCACAATCAGGGCGGAAGCGGTTCAGGCGTGATCTTTACGCCTGACGGGTTTGTTCTCACGAACAGTCACGTGGTTCACAACGCCTCGACCATCGAAGTTATCCTGTGCGACGGCCGCGTCCTTCAGGCGGAGCTGATTGGAGACGATCCTGGAACGGATCTGGCCGTTATCCGCATCGATGCCCCCGATCTCGTTCCGGCGGTGCTCGGCGACTCGCAGTCCGTTCAGGTCGGGCAGCTCGCCATCGCTGTCGGTAATCCGTATGGGTTTCAGTACACCGTCACGGCCGGGGTGGTCAGCGCGCTGGGCCGTTCGCTTCGATCTTACACGGGCCGGCTGCTGGAGAATGTCATTCAGACCGATGCAGCTTTGAACCCGGGTAATTCCGGCGGGCCTCTCCTGAACTCACGAGGCGAGGTGATCGGCATCAATACCGCGATGATCCTGCCGGCACAGGGTATCTGCTTCGCCACGGGAATCAACACGGCGAAGATCATCGCCGCACAGCTCATCAAGGAAGGTCGTGTCAGGCGAAGCTACATTGGCATCGCCGGGCAGACGGTCGACCTGCATCGCCGCATCGTCCGCTACTACGACCTGTCCATCGAGAAAGGTGTGCTGGTGGCGTCTGTGGAGAAGAACAGTGCGGCGGACAGAGCCGGACTGCGCAGCGGAGACATCATCATCGCGTTCAACGATGAGCCCGTTTCCGGGTTGGATAACCTCCAGGCTCTGCTGACCGAGGAGATGATCGGCCGCAAATCGACGATTGGCCTCATTCGTTATACCCAGAAGATAACGGTGGCGATCGTTCCGGATGAGTTGAAGTAGCAAACGCCGCCGGAGTAACCGAGCCGAACCAATACAGACTGTCACGTACCCGACAAGGAGGTGTGGGTAACGGAGTTTGGCTGGGACGCTACGACCGCCCCGACGCCACCGCAGTATCCGGAGTCGGCTTTCGTCGACGTCTCCGATACCCAGCAGGCCCAGTACATCGTCCGGGCGTTCATGGTGTTTTCGTCGATGGACCTCGGAAGGGCGTACCTATTCTATTTCAACGACAGCAATGTCCACAGCCTGCACGCCTCGTCGGGTATCACGCGCGACTACCGGCCCAAGCCGGCGTGCCACGCGATGCGGCATCTGTTCGAGACGCTGGGCGACTATCGGTTCGCCCGGGCGATCGAGAAGAAGGACCACTATCTCTACGTCTACGAGTACGTTCGAGGTGACGATCCGGCGGATCGGGTCTACGCAGTCTGGTCTCCCTCGGGCCATGGCCGTGAGTTCGTGGCGGAAGTCGAATTGCCCGCCAGACCGTGGAAAGCCGAACGCATGTCTACCGAGTCCGGCCCCGCCACCAGCGCTGCCTACGAATTCACGGAAGACGGGAAGGTCCGTCTCACCGTTACCGAATCCCCTACCTACCTCTGGGCCAGGTCCTCCGACTGACCCTGGTACACTGTCCGCGTGCTCAGGAGACTTCCAACAGTTCCAGTTCGAAGTTGAGATTGGTGTCCGCCAGCGGATGGTTGGCGTCCAACATGACGGCCGACTCCGAGACATCGGCGATGGTTACGATCGTGGATTGACCGTCTGGGTGGTTCACGGTCAGGCGCTGGCCGACCTGGGGCTCGATATCATCAGGCAACTGCTCTCGCGGCACTTCTTCCATCAGTTCTTTCCGACGGGGGCCAAACGCCTTTTCCGGCGGAACTCGCACAGTCTTCGATTCGCCGGTTTCCATGCCTTGGACCGCCTCTTCGATCCCCGGCAGCACCTTCCCCTGCCCGAGGATGAACTCGATAGGTTCCTGCTCCCTGGAGTTGGCCACCACCGCGCCGTCATCCAGCGTACACGCATAGTGAACCTTCACTTTTGAGCCCGTGTTGGCCTGTGTCATCGTGCATCCTTTCGTGCTACTCTCATTCAATATCGGCGTCAAGCAGACATCCGTCAGCGCATGCCGCCACCTTGTTATCTCGATCGGGGTTTTCTCGCCCGCAATTGGGCTACAATTGGTGTTATACATGTGACCCTACTGCTCCGTGCCGTGCAGGTTCATTTTTGAGGCGGTCTATCGCAGATTTTCCCGGTTTTTGCATGAAGACCCATCATGGCACCGTTGTTGCTTCGTCATGTGATGGGCCCCGGCGGAGATGGGGCTGCCCGCCACGGCCCTGGAAGGCCAAGCGTATACCCACCGAGCCCGGCCCCGCCCTGCACGCAGCCAGATATCATCGGACAGCAATATTCGCGTAACCTCGTCTCGATCCTGGACTTACTTCGGGTCGCACTGCCTTGGCAGAGTTTTGCCGTGAGCATTTCGACCACTGCAGTGCGATCCTTTGCGTGTAGCTTGGGGGAAATGGGCATATTAGGCTTTGGTGTTGCAGGTGCCATGAGGTATAATATCCTTTTTGTGTAAGTTGGGGTGATGATTGTAAGTTGGTGCGTGAGGCGAAAAGAGAAAATTATCCCAAATTGCGCACGTTCTTAGTCTTCCAATCCTTCGGGCGGACCCGGCGTCTATGTGCTCGGCGAGACCCTTCGGCCGGCGAAGCGGCTCGACGATCGCCACAAGATCACGGACGGGCAGCGCCAGAGACCGTTTGGCTCCGGCCGGTCAGCAGGAGTCTGAGAGGTCTATTACGAATAGTGATAACCTTCCTCATTTGTCAGGCAGAACGGCCGATTGTGGGGATGTGGGGCGATTCAGGCAAGAGGGGGACGAATTGCATTTGGATTTTGAGGAGAAGGGTACACAGGAGTAAGAAAGTCAGCATGGCAGTTGTCGTTACCCCGTGGACCGAAACAAAGCCGAAACCGCCTCCGCCGAGCCGTGGGATGCCTACAACGGGCCCAATCATTTCGTCGATATGATCGAGACGTGGACGTTGTCCGGAGAACCTGGAATATGGGACGCCACACCGATCGGCCGAACGAGCCGTTGACCTACACACACACCATCAGCAATTTCGAGATTCCGGGAGAATACCGCGTCATACGAGTGCGATCTGAACCTCGATTTCACAAATCCCGACGGTTTGGCCAACCTGGAGGGCGACGGCTACAATCTTGATTGGAGTTGGACATGGGTTTGGCTCCTTCCTGTGCCTGTGCCGCCTTACGACAACCGTGAGTTTGTGCGTTTCGCCTATGACGGCAGTGATTGGGTCGAGGTTGGTGAGGACGATGGCGGCCAGTACTCGCGGGATCTGCTTCTCGACCTGGATTTGTTGAATGACAATGGCGAGCTCACCGTGACCATACAGGTGTACAATGATCTGGGGACGGGCGACGTCTGGCTGGATCATTCGGTCCTTTACGGCAGCGTAGCGCCGGTACCCGTTCCGGTTCCCGGGGCAGCGTTGCTGGGCGTGCTGGGGCTCGGCGCCGCCGGCGAGACTTCGCAGGAAGAGGGCTGCTTAGCGGCAATCCTGCCAGAAATGCGTCGGGAAGGACAATACAGCCTATCACGGAGACGGCCTCCGTCTGTGGATGCAATCCGATCCGCAGCCGGAGGCCGTTCATATTGGGACACGGTGCCGGGTCGTTGGGCACGCGTGTGCGATGGGGCAGAGCAGGCATTCTGATGGTCATAAGACTCCTTGCAAGGGGGGCGAGGTTTTAGGTCACGGGTTGCCATGTCTTCGGAGAGGCTGTACCATGTGGCGACAATGGGCCTAACGCAGGTAGAATGACAGACAACGCAGATGGATGTAGACAAAAGGAGTGGTTGAGATGGCTAAGAAATCCTTACACAGCATATGCCGCTGGACGTTCAATCCGGGCAAGGGCGGGTTCGTGCCGGGCGATATGCGGCCGGAATGGGGCGGCAGCTTCGGCACGCCCGAGATGATCGAGTTGGTGGCCAAGAGAATCCGGCCCCGCATGCCCAAGAACGTTCTGCTGGGTATCGAGATGCACTACGACGCGGAGGTAGACGACAACAACGCCGCCGCGGTGGCGGATGCGCTGGTCTCCAACAAGCTGTACCTGGCGATGATCACGCCCGGTGCGCACTCGCACTTTGGCTACGGCGGCATCGCGTCACTCGATCCGAAAGAGCGCAAAGCCGCCGAGGAGCTGGGCACCAAGACCGTCGATTTGGCCTACGGGACGTTGAAGAAAGCGTGGCACCCCGAGATCACGCCGGGCTTCGTCATCTGGAACGGTTCGTTTGGTTATGACATTGCCACCGTCGGCATCCAGCAGATGTACCAGAACCTCAAAGAGAGCGTTGCGGGCCTGTGCAAGTACGAGGCCAAGAAGGGCGGCGAGCTCTACATCGGCTTCGAGCCCAAGCCCAACGAGGGACACCCGGCCATGCTCATCCCGACCGTCGCCAGTGCGCTGCTGTTCTGGTACAAGGTCGAGAAGGAGTTCGGCGTCAACATCGCCAAGAAGGGCGTCAACAAGGAGTTCGGTCACTCCGAGATGATCGGCCTCGATCACGTCGCCGACACCGTCGAAGAGCTGGACAACGGCATGTGCGTTCACATGCATCTCAACAGCCAGGGTTACAATGACGGGATCATCTACGGGGGCCCGGGCAAGTACGACATCGACCATGGTGCCCGTGTCAACGGCATGAACATCGCGATCGCCGGACTGATCCAGGCGGCCGGCTACGCGCGTTGGAAGGGTCACGACATGCAGACCCGCGCGTACGATAATGCCGAGCAGGGCATCGATCGCGTGATCCGTAGCGTCCTGAGTTGGGAGGCCTGCGAGCAGGCGGCCAAGAAGCTCAATACGAAGGCCCTGATGAAGGCCCTGGCCCAGCGCGAGACCGCCAAGGCCGAGGACATGATGCGAGCGGCTGTCGTCATGGCGCAGAACGCTTTCGACGAGATGTACAAGTAAGTCTCCAGCGAGGATAGACGATGGGATCATCGATCTGTACTCGACGCGAATTCTTGAGAGCGGCCAGCTTTGGTGCGGCGGCGGTGTCCCTTGGTGGACTCCTCCCGGCAGCAAGGCTGGCCGCTCAATCAAGGGCGACCAAGAAGCCGAATATCGTCTTGATCATGGCCGACGATATGGGGTACTCCGACATCGGCTGCTATGGTGGGGAAATCCATACCCCCAACCTCGATCGACTCGCCTCCGAAGGCGTTCGCTTTTCGCAGTTCTACAATGGTGCCCGCTGCTGCCCGACGCGAGCGTCGCTGCTGACGGGGCTCTACGCCCATCAGGCGGGTGTTGGCTTCATGGTGGGCAACCAGGGCTATCCGGCCTATCAGGGTTACCTGAACGAGCAGTGTGTCACGATCGCCGAAGCGCTCAAGCCGGCCGGCTATCGCACGCTGATGGCGGGCAAGTGGCACGTGGGCGAGGAGCGTTCCCATTGGCCGACCGACCGGGGATTCGATCGCTACTTCGGCTTGATCAGCGGGGCGGCCAACTACTTTGATCCGAGCAAGACCAAGGCCAAAGGCGTCACAAGGCAAATGGCGTTGGATGACCAGCCTTACACGCCTCCCGAAGAAGGCTTCTACATGACCGACGCCTTCACCGATCACGCTATCGAGTTCCTCAGCGAATCGGAGCAAGGCGACAAGCCCTTCTTCCTTTATCTCGCGTACACGGCGCCGCACTGGCCACTCCACGCCTGGCCCGAAGACATTGCCAAGTACAAGGGCAAATATCGCAAGGGTTGGGACAAGCTCCGCGAAGAGCGACGGCAGCGCATGATCGAGATGGGCCTGATCCGCGAGGAGTGGGCGTTGTCACCGCGTGACACGCAGACCTGGCCCTGGGAGGACGAGAAGGACAAGGAATTGATGGACCTGAAGATGGCGATCTACGCCGCTCAGATCGAGCGGATGGATGCGGGCATCGGTCGGGTCCTGAAGACGATCGAATCGCTGGGGCAAAAGGACAACACGCTGGTGATGTTCCTGGCCGATAACGGGGGCTGCGCCGAGGGCGGACCAACCGGATTCGACAATCGCAAGAATGGTTTGCCCCCGGGCGGGGTCGATTCGTACATGAGCTATGGTCTCTCGTGGGCGAATGCCAGCAATACCCCTTTCAGACGGTTCAAGCATTGGGTTCACGAAGGTGGGATTGCGACGCCATTCATCGCGAGCTGGCCCGCCGTCATGAAGACGCGCGGGACGATCACGAGCGAGGTCGGCCACATCATCGATGTGATGGCCACGTGCGTCGATGCGGCCGGTGCCGAGTATCCGAAGATCCACAAGGGCAAGGCCGTGACACCGCTGGAAGGCGAGAGTTTGGTGCCGATCTTTCGTGATGGCGAGAGGAAGGGGCACGATGCAATCTTCTGGGAACACCAGGGCAACCGTGCTGTGCGGCAGGGCAAGTGGAAGCTCGTCTCTGCACACGGTGGATCGTGGGAGCTTTACGACCTCGAAGCCGATCGCACCGAGTTGAACAACGTCATCGAAGCCCATCCCGACAAGGCACGCGAACTTGAAGCCCTCTATCAGGTCTGGGCCGCGCAATGTGGCGTCCGGCCCTGGCCCATCAAGAAACCTAAGGCCTGACACCTCGACGAAGACGGAGCGGACTGGGGAGAGACTATGGCAAGGTCGCGTCTGCTGTTCGTGGATAATCTCCGCACCTTCGTCATCGTGCTGGTGATTCTGGTCCACCTGTCGATCACGTATGGAGGCGAGGGCGGGTGGTACTACAACGAAGCCCCCAGCGGGACCGCCTCATCGGCCTTGCTGACGTGGTTCAACGCCTCTTGTCAGTCATTCTTCATGGGCTTGCTGTTTCTGCTCTCGGCCTATTTCACCGCCGGCGCGTACGAGCGCAAGGGACCTTGGCGGTTCGCGAAGGATCGACTCCTGCGCCTGGGCATCCCGATGCTCGTTTACGACTGGATACTCCATCCGCTCTCGGTCTGTTCACTGATGCGGGCCGGCTACTACGGGCCGGAGGCATCATGCCGCAGGTGGCTGGGCGAGTACTTCAGTGCGTTCCACCTGGGACGCGGACCGCTCTGGTTCGTCGAGACATTGCTGTTCTTCAGCTTGATCTACACAGCATGGCGACTGGTGATGCCATCGAAGGTCAAGACCGTACCGATGAATTGCCGGTCTCCGCGCGACAGGCAGATTGTCGCTTTGATTCTCGTACTCGTGATCGCCAGCTTCGTCGTACGCTTATGGTTCTCACTGGGCTGGAGTTGGGAACCGTTCAACGTGCAACTGTGCTTCTTCCCCCAGTACATCGTTCTCTTCATCCTCGGGATTCACGCCTATGACCACGGCTGGCTGATGAACATCCCAAAACAGACCGGGCGACGCTGGCTGGCGGTCGCCGCGGCGATGATTCTGATCGGCTTCCCGTTGCTGTTTGTCTCGGGCGGCGCACTGAGCGGCAACCTGGAACCGTTCAAAGGAGGCCTCCACTGGCAGTCCCTGGCCCTGGCGACGTGGGAGCAGACGACGGGCATCGCCATGATGATTGGTTTGCTGGTGCTGTTCCGCGAGCGATTCAATCACCAGGGCAGGCTGGCCGCTGAAGCCTCTGCGAGCAGCTATACGGCCTACGTCATCCACGCCCCGGTCATTATCATAGGTGCGCTGGCGGTCCGAGGCGTCACGCTATATCCCCTGCTGAAGTTTGCGGTCGTCTCGCTGATCCTCATCCCCCTGTGTTTCGCGCTGGCGGCCGGCATTCGCCGCCTCCCCGCCGCCCGCCGGATTCTCTGACGTCTGCCTCTACAGGATGAGCATGGCGTCGCCGTAGGAGTAGAAGCGGTAGCGTTGTTCGACGGCGTGACGATAGGCGGCCAACGTCGTGTCGAGACCTGCGAACGCCGCGACCAAGGCCAGCAGCGTGCTTTTGGGCAGGTGGAAGTTGGTGATCATGACGTCGACGATCTTGAACTCGTACCCTGGCGTGATAAACAGCCCCGTCGTTCCTTTACTCGGGGAGATGTGCGGGCCAGATGCGGCGGTTTCGAGCACACGCGTGGCGGTGGTTCCCACGGCGATGATGCGACCGCCTTCCGCTTTGGCTTGGTTGATCGCCTGGGCATTCTTCGCATCGATCTCATACCACTCGTGGTGGATCTCGTGGTCTTCGAGGTTCTCCGCCGTCACCGGTTTGAATGTGCCCGTCCCGACGTGGAGCGTTACCGAGGCCCGCCGGATTCCCTGTTCCTGTAACTGCGCCAGCAAAGGTTCGGTGAAGTGCAATCCGGCTGTCGGTGCCGCCACGGCACCGGGCCGACGGGCATAGACCGTCTGGTATCGCTGGCGATCCTCCTGGGCCTGCTCGACGTCACCATCGCGCCGAATGTACGGGGGCAGCGGAGGGAATCCCACCTCGTCGAGGATGTCCTCTTCGCTTTGCTCGCTGTCCACCTTGAGGATACACAGGCCATCCAGCTTCTTTTCGATCAGTTCAGCTTCGCAGTGGCATTCTCTTTGTCGTATCCAGTATGCGAATGCGCTCGCCCGGCTTGACTTTGCGTGCGCCTTTGAGCATGACCTCCCACGTGTCCGATGTGCCAGCCTGTTCACTGAGGAACAACCCTTCCAGCAAGGCTCCCGTTTGACGCTGAGCGAAGAAGCGGGCGGGCAGGACTTTGGTGTCGTTGAGGACGAGGCAATCGCCCGCGCAGGAACCGGCCCAACTCTTCGAAACGGCAGTCCGATAACCCGCCATTCGAGCGGTTCAGGAGGAGCAAACGCGATTCACTTCGCGACGGCGCCGGTGCCTGGGCGATCAGCTCCGGCGGGAGCGTGTAGTCGAACAATTCTGTCTTCATCAGCGTATGTTATCAGACGTGGTCACAAACGTCAGAAGTTTTTCCGACCAATAATCGGCCATTCCAAGGGGTTGTGACCCGGGCGGGGATTTCCAAACGAAGTGGGGGGGCTCCCCGTCCGATATCGAATGGGCAGGTCGGGCACCAGTGGGGGTGCTGCCGCGAATGGCAACCAAGGGATTCTGAAGGTTACGACAGTGTATTCACGAGGACGTTTCGAGCAAGTTTCTACATCGATCGCCGTGCTGGGACGCAACGAACTCAAGAGGAAGATCAAGAACTTTCGCGGACGATTCAAGCTCGACTTCACCGACGACTATCTCGACAAGATCGACATCGATCGGTTGCGGCACATTCTGGTCGCCGCCCTGCTGAACGCCAAGAGCCACTGATCATCTCCACTTCTACTGAGATCGACTCCGCCCGCAGTGACCGAGCGGAGTGCAAAGACGGATCATAGTACGTCTTACACGCTCGTCTGCCTGGGAGCGACAGGTTCGAGACGATCGCACCAAGCAAATTCCATGATTGCCGACGTCACCGCCAGTACCCAGAGGGTGTCCCATCTCCAGGCTTTGCCTGAGCCTGCCACGCACAGACAGAACGGTCTTCTTCAGCGCGGTTCAGTTCGGACGAGGTCCTGGTTGGTGGCGACGGCGTAGGAGCAGACGAGGTCGCCCGTGACGTTGTTCATGGTCTCGAACATGTCGAGGATCGGATTGATGCCGAGCGCCAGTGCCACGATGACCGCCACCTGTTCGGCACTCAGGCCCATGCTTTCGAGTATGATGAACAGCAACATGAGACTGCCGCCCGGGACGCCACCGGCGCCGATCGACGACAGCACCGTGGTGATCACGAGTACCACCAGCGCGCCCAGCGTCAGCTTGATGTCGAACATGTTGGCGGCCAGGACCGCGAACATCGGCAAATGAACGCAGACGCCGTCCATGTTGATCGTCGCGCCGAGAGGCAGGGAGAAGCTGGCCAATTCGCTGTGGACTTTCAGGTCTTCCTCTGCCGTCTTGATGGACACGGGCAGCGTTGCAGCACTGCTGCGCGTGATGAAGGCCATGATCATCGGCTCCTTGATCCGCTTGAGCATGCTGAAGGGATTCTGCCGCGTCACGATCCACAGCAGCAAGGGATAGACCACGAAGACCATCGCCACGATTCCGCAGATAACGCCCAGTGTCACGCTGACGTAGGGCCCAACGATCGATGGCCCGTAGAGACCGAAGTTGACGATCGACAGTGCCAGGACGCCGATGGGCGAATACTCGAGGATCCAGTCGACCAGCTTGAACATCGCATCCCGGCACGCTTCGAGCAGATCGATCAGGCCTTCCAGCCGTTTGATCTGACGCTCCTCGCCCGCTTCGATCAGCACGCGGATCGCCAGCCCGAACATGATGGCGAAGACGATGATGGGCAGGAAGTTGCCCGCCGCCAGCGCCTCGAACGGATTGCGAAACAGGTTCAGCACGATCTGCGAGAGTGTCCCCTGCTCGGACACTCCCTGGACCACGTCCTTCGCCTCGGTCATCTTGAGGTCCGCCAGCTTCTGCCAGGCGTCGAGACCGGCCCCCGCTCCCGGGTTCAGCGCCAATGCGAGGACGGTTCCCAGGATCGCCGCCAGGAGGGACGTCAAGAGATACCAGCCGATGGTCTTGAGTCCGATGTGCCCGAACTTCTTGATCGGCAGGCTCGAAGCGCCGACCACGAGGGAGAAGAAGATGATCGGCACGACGATCATCTTGAGCATGTGAACGAAGACCTGCCCGAAGGGGAAGATGTAGGGGATGACCGTTTCGGAGACCGCCGCCTCGGACGAACGGGACAAGTGCCAGAACAGCACGCCGATCAATGAGCCGGCGACGAAGCCGACGAGGATTCGCAAGATCAGAGACGTCTGGAAGTATAGCCGCAACAGCTTCTTCATGGGCGCATTCGTCCTTTCCAAGAGGGCCAACTCTTTCCCGGCACAATGTGACCGGATTCTACAATGCCCCTTGGCCATGAGCAACGCATGCGTGAAAAACCCGCCGGTTCGTGGATGGCCTCAAGCGAAGCTTGGGGATGGCGCAGTGGACTGACGCGCCGATTTCGTGCGACTGGGCATGCTTGGGAACCATCCCCAAGCTCTTCGAGCTTGAGGCTGCCACCCACACGGATACACATGTTCAATGCGTCCCGGTAGTTGACGCCGGTGATCAATCGTGGTATAGGAGCGATAGAAGGGGGGCATCTTGAGCTTGTGACGATTGAAAAGGGGCTTGTCATGGAGCACACCACGCGAAGAGCAGTTCTCAAGGGTTCACTGGCAGCCGGTCTGTCTCTGGCGATGCCGTTCTCGAAGGTTCGAGGTGCCAACGACGCCATCCGCGTCGGCGTCATCGGCATGCACAATCAGGGCAGCAATCACATCAAGTGGTTCAGCGCCATCCCGGGTGTCCGCGTGGTGGCCCTCTGCGATGCGGACCGGGCCGTCATCGACCGCGAGAAGAAGAAGTTCACGGACCGCCAGGAGACCGTCGATACGTACGTCGATATGCGAAAGCTGCTCGACGACAAGAGTATCGACGCCGTGATTACCGCGACACCCAACCACTGGCATGCGCTGGTCACTGTTTGGGCCTGCCAGGCGGGCAAGGATGTGTACGTCGAGAAGCCCATCTCGCATGACCTCTGGGAAGGCCGTCAGATGGTTAAGGCGGCACGCAAGTACAACCGGATTGTCCAGAGTGGGACGCAGCGCCGCTCGGACACGGGGCTCATCGAGGCCATCGACTATATCAACCAGGGCCATCTCGGTGCGATCAAGTCGGTTCGAGGCATTGTCTACGTGCGTCGCGACAGCATCGGCAAGGTCGACGGGCCTCAGCCGGTCCCCGAGACGGTCGACTACAACCTTTGGAGTGGTCCGGCCCCTGTGGTGCCACTGATGCGCAAGAACCTGCACTACGACTGGCATTGGGTCTGGCCGACCGGCAATGGTGACTTTGGCAACAACGGAATTCACTTCATCGACATCTGCCGCTGGGTTTTGGGCAAGAACGAACTGCCCCCGCGCGTCGTTTCGATTGGCGGTCGCTTTGGGTACATCGACGATGGCGAAACGCCCAATACGGAACTCGTGTTCTACGACTATAAGCCCGCACCGATCATCTTCGAGGTCCGAGGTTTGCCAAGAAGCAAAGGCAACAAGGCGATGGACTACTACTATGGCACCTCGGCCGGCACGGTGGTGCATTGCGAGAATGGTTACTTCGTCGGCGGATGGGCCTACGACAACGATGGGAAGAAGATCAAGCAATTCGTCCGCACCGGAGGCGCGGGTCACCACAGGAACTTCATCGACGCGATTCGCAGCCGCAAGGTGAGCGACCTGCACGCCGACGTCCTCGAAGGCCATCTCTCCAGCGCCCTCTGTCACATGGGCAACATCTCATACCGGCTTGGCGCCGAAGCGGAACGTGACAAGATCGTCGAGCGAATCAAGGATGCCGACGGGATGACCGAATGCTTCGAGCGCATGCAGGAGCACCTGCTCGTCAACGGGGTGGACGTCCAGGAAACGCCTCGAATGCTCGGCCCCTGGCTGACCCTGGATCCGAAGACCGAGACGTTTACGGGTGAGTTCGCATCCGAGGCTAATGCCCTGATTCGTCGTAAGTACCGCGAACCCTTCGTGATCCCCGACGATGTGTAGAGCGTGGCCCGTGCGTCGTTCCGCTATGGCCCGAACACGGCGTCAGCAATTCCGACACGCAACGACCGGACGGTGCCTTTGTCATGCGGATGGGCACGATTGGTCAGGATGATGACGTACAGGTCGGCCGCCGGGTCGCACACGATGCTGGTGCCCGTGTACCCGGTATGGCAGAAGGCCTGATCCGATGCGTGGGCGCCTTTGGGCCAGGAATAGCTTGAACTGACGTCGAAGCCATAGGCGCGACCATGAGACTGAGGCGTCGTCAGCATCCGGGTGGCCTCGGGACTGAGGATCTTCGCCTTGTGCCAGGTTCCACTCGCCAGCAGCATCCGGCAGAAGATCGATAGATCGGATGCGGTCGAGAACAATCCTGCATTGCCACTGACGCCATCCATCAGTTGGGCCAGTGGGTCGTGAACGGTGCCACGCAAAGGCGTGCCATCGACGATCTCCGTCGGTGCGATCCGGTTCCGCCAGGAGGCAGGCGGATTGAATCTCGTCTGTCGCATTCCCAGTGGTTCGAAGATATTTTGTTGGCTGAATTGTGCGATGTTCTGTCCTGAGACGATCTCGACGATGCGGGCCAGCGTGATATAACCCAGGCAGCTATAGCGAAATTCCTCGCCCGGCGCGGTCATCGCCTTGAGGCGGCAGATTGTCTCGATGACCTTCTCGGGGCAAGGGCGGCCGTACTCGTCCGCCAGGGCCTTCGCATTCGTGTAGGGAGGCAGGCCCGAGGTGTGCGTCAGCAGGTGTTTGATTCTGACCTCTTCCTTGCCCTCGCAGGCGAAGGCGGGCAGATACGTGCCAACGAGGTCATTGACGTCCAGTTGCCCTCGGTCCACCAGGATCAGGATCGACGTCGCGGTCGCGATGGGCTTGGTCATCGACGCGAGGTCGAAGATCGTATCGGCGCGCATCGGCTCGCGGTCGGGTTCGATTTCAGCAGCGCCAAAGGCCTTGCAGTACAAGAATCCGATCCGACTGTCCCACAAGCACGACCGCACCTGGGAAGTGCCCGGCCGCAAGTTCCTCATCCACAATTCCATCGATACTCGCCAGCCTCGGCGGCACAGTGTGACTGCAACCCTGCAACACCGCCGCTGCTGCCAACGTCACCGCAATCCACAAGATCCGTTTCATATCACACTCTATCTGCTTGTGCGTCCCTTCTTGCGTACGTTTCTGCCGTCACCGATCCTATGGCGTGCGTTCCTGGATGCGGACGAGGCCGACGTCGATGTATTGGCCTCCCCGGGTCTGGTGGCAGTGGACGGCGAGGCGATTAAGGTTGGGTCTCAATGCGGCCTGGGCCTTCTCGTCGAGGGGCAATTGTACGTACCCGGTCGTGTGCCCTTTCGCGGTCGCGACGCATTGCCCGTTGATATAGACCTCGGCGTCTTCGTCATGGTGGATGGACAGTTGCAGATCGGTGGGAACGCGGCCGCCCAGGTCGAAGCTGCGCCGCAGCCAGATGTCCGGCGTGTCCCATTTCGTACCCACAACCGCGCCAGGCGTATTCTCTGTGCCGAAGCCACCTTTGCCGATCTGCCAGCTCGTGTCGTCGAAGTCATTGTTTTGCCAGCCGTCGGCCGGTTCTTCGGTCGTATAGCGCCAGATCTGGCCCTCGTCCTGTGATGTTGGAACGACGGTCGTCACGATCGGAGCGCGGTAGATAGAGCTTCTCGTTGGCCGCCCGGACTTTGTCGGTGTCCATCTTGATCATCGCGCGGTCGTAGGTCATCAGGCCGTTGACCTCGATCTCCACATCGGTGGTCTGGGTGTAGACGGCAGCGGCGAGTCCTCCGCCGATCAGCGGACGCAGATTGGCGATCAACGCCAGATAGGCATCTGTCAATGCCTCGCGATTCTCATAGCTGCGGTAGCCCCAGTTCTTCTCGTCCTGCCAGGTGTGGCCCCGCATGGGCAGGCCCAGGCCGCCGAACTCGCCCAGCACGGCCGCCCTGGATTCCTCCACGGGTGGAGCGGCCGGGCCCGGGATAGCGGTGGATGTCGTGCACGTCGCCCACGCCGCGGTCGGTCCAGCCGCTGGCGTTGTCGACCAGCCGGCGTCGGGTCGAGCTTCTTGGTCAAGTCGACGATGCGCGGCCGTGTCGTACTGGCCCCAGCCCTCGTTGAACGGCACCCACATGACGATCGACGGATGGTTGCGGAAGGCGTCGATGATCACGGCTCCAGCTCCAGCTCGAACTGCTCGGCCGATTCCTTCGTTCGTTCGATATCGGGCTGGTCACGCCGGATGTACGTCGCCGCTGGGCATGTCCTGCCAGACCAGCAGGCCCAGCTTGTCGCACCAGTAGTACCAGCGGTCGGGCTCGACCTTGACGTGCTTGCGGGCCATGTTATGCCGAGCTGCTTGGTCACCTCGATGTCGTACCGCAGCGCCTCGTCGGTCGGCGCGGTGTAGAGCCCGTCGGGCCACCAGCCCTGGTCGAGCGGCCCGAACTGGAAGAGGGGCTTGCCGTTGAGGAACAGGCGATTGACTCCCTTCTCGTCCTTCTCCAGTGAGATCTCCCTCATGGCGAAGTACGTGCGGACGCTGTCGACGCCGTTGAGGTTGACGGTCTGCCGTCCGGCTTGGCCGCTCGTGCGAGACTCTTCTTCACCCAGCATGATGTCCAGATCGTACAGATGCGGATCATCGGGCGACCAGAGTTGAGGATTCGGTATGGCGATCCGGAGTTCCTCTCCGATTCCGCCCATTGCGATCCCGGTCGGAACCTCGCCGGCGGCAGTGCTGATCCTCTGCGAGGGATTGCCGGCAACCGTCGCCTGGATCTTGTACTTCTCGGGGATGGCCATCGGCCCTTCGACGTCGACCTTGAGCTTGAGGACCCCGGCGTCAAGATCAGGCGCCATTCGGATGGACTTGATGTAGACGCGATTGACCGGTTCGAGCCAGACAGTCTGCCAGATGCCCGTGACGGCCGTGTACCAGATGCCGCGCGGTTCGCGCACCTGTTTGCCCCGGGGCTGAGTCCCGGCGTTCGTCGGGTCCCACACGGAGACGACGATGGTCTGGGGCTGCTCGGGCTTGAGCGCGTGGGTGACATCGAAGGTAAACGGGTCGTATCCGCCTCGGTGGCTGCCCACCTTGAGGCCATTGACCCAGACGGTGGTGTCCCAGTCGACCGCGCCGAAGTGCAGCAGGATGCGATTGCCTTCGCCCCATGCCTTGGGCACCTCGAAAGTGCGGCGGTACCAGAGGCGGTTGTCGGGCCCGACGGGTTTCATCACGCCCGACAGGGCGGATTCGGCCGGGAACGGCACCAGGATCTGGCCATCGAAATCACGCGGGCTGCGGGCCGTCCTTTGGCGTGATGGCGTAGTCCCACAGCCCGTTGAGGTTGAGCCATTGCCGGCGGACCATCTGCGGCCTGGGATATTCCGCATGGACGTTCTGAGGGCTCACGTCCTGTGCCCATTTCGTCATCAGAGGACCGTCGGCCGGCTTCCACGCAGCGCCTGCGCAGACGCACAGGAATGTCAGAAGACCAGCCGCGAGGGAAACAGGACGCATGCTCTTGTTCGCCAGGTTCATCGTCAGACCTCCGAGTAAGGTGGGTTTTCAACCCACGCGCCGTGAATTGTGCTCATCGCCGGACCTCAAGCTACTGTCACCCAGGCCGGTTTTCAACCAAAATGCGGAGCGCAACCCGGGGCATTGCCGCTAATCACCGTCAGTTTGGGTGGATTGATGCCTCTCTGTATGGTAGACTGTGCGTGTTGTTACGCCGGGGATAGAGTGACCTGCGGAAACATGGCGTTCGGGCTCACCACGGCTTGGTGGAGGCTGTCTGTCGCAAATGGGTGTTGTTTGTGTAGCCCCGCTCATGGCATAGTCGTCTATAGGGACCCCGAAGGGCATCGGGGCAACGCGTTCCGGGCGTCCCAGCAGGCTCCTTCCGATACTCCGCGAACGACGGAAGGCGGAAAGAGGAATAACCCGGGCCAGACCCGGTGAATCTCGGTTTGGAGGTGAAGACAGATCCGATTATCCCCACCGGATCTATTTTCGGGGCGGCGCGATGCCGGTTCCGGTGATGAACGATTCAAGCATCTTTAAGACGGAGGAACATCATGTCCAAGCAGTGCGTGTGCATAGTCTGTTCCCTTTTGTTGAGCGTCGCGGCCGCAGGCGTGTCCGGCGCGGCGGAGGTCACGCCGGTGATCTACGTCGATTTCGGAGGGAGCCTGAGCGGTACCGCCTACACCCTCGGATCGCGTGAGGTCGACACGACCGGCACCTTCGGCGCTCACAACGGAACGGAAATTGTGTCCGGCGGGTTGGGAATCCTCACCGATGCGGATGGAGCGGGTCAGGAGAGCTTCCAGTTCGACGCTTCGGCTTTCAACGGCAACGGAACGTCGTTTGCCGGAACGCCTTTCGTTGTCGAAGCGGTCTTCACGGGCACCGATCCCAGCGCCGCGATGGCCCCGATCATCGACGTGGGTGGCCAGTGCTTCATCCGTTTCCATGATGGGCTTTCGGCCGGCAGTTGGAACGGGTCCACGGACCTGTCCAACAACAACATCGAGCCGATCCCTAACGCGGGAGAGACGCACCACTACGCGATCGTCTATGACGGTGGTGACATCATCGACTACTACATGGACGGCGAGCAGATCTTCCAAAGCGACAATGGCTCGCCCCAGCAGATCACCACGCTCATCTCGTGGGGCAATATCCGCCACAGTTCGGTCGATGGTGGGCGGCAGCTCATAGGCGAATACGACTCGGTGTCGTTCTCGACGTTCACCGGCGAGTTCGACCCGGCGACAGACTTCATTCTGCCCGAGGGCCCCGTGTCGCGTGCTCTGGCTTACGCACCGAATCCGGATGACGAGGCCACCGATGTCCTGCGCGATACGGTACTGAGCTGGATGCCCGGTGAATTCGCAGCGACCCACGACGTCTATCTGGGGATGGCCTGGGACGACGTCAACGATGCCGACCGCAGCAATCCAATGGGGGCACTCGTCAGCCAGGGACAGGTGCAGACCAGCTACGATCTGCCCGGAGTCTTCGAGTTTGGGCAAACCTACTACTGGCGCGTGGATGAGGTCAACGGCGCGCCCGACAACACGATCTTCAAGGGCGAGGTCTGGAGCTTCACCGTCGAGCCGGTTGCTTACCCGATCGCCAACGTAATCGCCACGAGCAACGGCGCGTCGCAGGACGGGGCCGGACCGGAGAATACGGTCAATGGTTCCGGGCTCGACGAGAACGGCCAGCACTCGACGGTCAGCGATGACATGTGGTTAGCATCCAAGCCGGCCGATGAACCGCTGTGGATTCAGTACGATTTCGACCGCGTTTACAAGCTCAATGAGCTGCGCGTGTGGAACTACAACGTTCAGTTCGAGGTCATTCTTGGGTTCGGCCTGAAGAACGTTACCGTCGACTACTCCCTCGACGGGGTCGACTGGACCACACTCGGAGACGCCGAGCTTGCCCAGGGCCCGGGCCAGGCCACCTACGCCTACAACACGGCGGTCGATCTGGGAGGCATCGCGGCCAAGTACGTCCGGCTTACCGTCAATAGTGGGTATGGCATCATGGGCCAGTATGGCTTGAGCGAAGTGCAGTTCACGTTTATCCCGGTGTCCGCTCGCGAGCCAGAGCCGGCTGATGGAGCGGTCGATGTGGATGTTGAGACGGCGCTGAGTTGGCGTGCCGGACGCGAAGCGGTTTCGCACGATGTCTATGTCGGGACCAGCGCTGATGACTTGGTTTTGGCTGCGACCTTGGGTGATTCCAGCTTCACGCCGGGCGACCTGGTCTTTGGCAATGTCTATTACTGGAAGGTCGATGACGTCAATGAGGCCGCCAGTCCCGCGCTGTGGGAAGGCGACGTGTGGACCTTCACCACCGCCGAATACGCGACGATCGACGACATCGAGAGCTACACCGACGACATCGATGCAGGCGAAGCCGTCTTCCAGACCTGGATCGACGGCTGGACCAACGAGACCGGATCGGTCGTCGGCTATGTCGATGCGCCGTTCGCCGAGAAGGCGATTGTCAACGGTGGTCATCAGTCGATGCCGGTGACATACGATAACACGGTGGCGCCGTTCTACTCCGAGATCTCGCGGAGCTGGAGCACGCCCCAGGACTGGACGGGCAACGGCGCCAACACGCTGCGGCTGTACTTCCAGGGTGCCGAGACCAACACGGCCGATACGCTCTATGTCGCAGTCGAGGACAGTTCGGGCAACATCGCGGTCGCCACACATTCGAATCCCGATGCACTGACGGTGGCGGCTTGGCAGGCCTGGACCGTTCCCTACAGCCAACTGGCAGGCGTGAACATGGCCCGCGTCGAGACGCTGTACATCGGTGTCGGCAGCCGCAGCAATCCGACCGCCGGTGGCAGCGGAATGCTGTTCATCGACGACATTGGCTATGGGACACCGCTGGCCTATCACGTGGCCTCGGACGTGACCGGTCCGGGCGACGTCGTCCAGGGCGTTCCGAACGATGGGGATTGGCCCGGAGCCGAGACGCCCGATCTGACGATCGACAACGACACGGGCACGAAGTTCCTCCACTTCAAGGGGGATTTCGAACCGGACGCCGGTCCCAGCGGCATCCGGGTGACTCCGGCTGTCGGCGCGACGATCGTCACAGGCGTGACCTTCACGACCGCCAACGACGTGCCAGGACGCGATCCGATCGCGTTCGAGCTGTACGGCTCGAACGAAGGCATCGAAGGTCCGTACACCCTCATCGCCAGCGGGGACATCGTCGATTTCGCCCAGGAGGCCGAGTGGCCTCGCTTCACCATGAACGCGACGCCGATCTCGTTCGAGAACGGTCAGGCATACACGAGCTATCAGCTCCTGTTCACGGCCATTCGCGGCCCGGTCGGCGATTCCGTCAACAGCATGCAGATCGCTGAAGTCGAGTTGATCGGCGTGATCGCCCCGTAGCGGGCGAGCGTGTATTCATCTCAAGAGCGCAACACCGTGGCTCCGGCTTGAAATGCCGGAGCCACGGCTCGTTTTAGGCGACACCTCGAGTCCGTTAATGCCTGCTTCTCGGCAAAGCCCTTTGACAATCCGCATCAGGGCCGGTATACTCCGATCAGCTTGCAGGGCGATTCAGGCGACAACGGCCTTCCCGCCGCTACGAGAACCAAATGCCTGATGGCGGAAAAGATCTTACGCCGCTCCAGTTGCCCAAGCGACCTGGTCTACAAGGAACGCTGCGAGCACAATCGAACTGAAACGAAGACCTGCATTGAAGGAGACGTGCCTATGAACGCGCATAAGGACCCGTTTGGACAAACCGCAGAGGGCCAGGAGGCCTTCGTATACACGCTTGCCAACTCGAAGGGGTTGCGGGCGCGCATCACGAACTACGGGGCGACACTCGTTTCCTTATACGTGCCGGATCGCGATGGAAACCTGGGCGACGTCGTGCTGGGATTCGACGACTTGCAGGGCTACATGGAGCACACCGCCTATATGGGGGCGACGGTGGGCCGCTATGCCAACCGCATCGGCAAGGCGAAGTTCACCCTGGACGGAACCGAATACACGCTGGCTGCCAACAATGGGCCCAATCACCTCCACGGTGGGATCAAGGGTTTCGACAAGGTCGTCTGGGATACGAACGAAGTGGTCGCGGCCGAGGACGAGGCCTGGGTCAAGATGACCCACGTAAGCCCCGATGGCGACGAAGGCTATCCGGGCAGTCTCCAATGCACGGTAACGTATACCCTGACGAATGCCGACGAACTGCGCATCAGCTATGAGGCGACCACGGACAAGAAGACCGTGGTGAATCTGACCAATCACAGCTATTGGAACCTGGCCGGGCAGGGTAGCGGCAATATTCTGGGCCACGAGCTCATGCTCAACGCCGAAAAGTTCACGCTGATCGACAAGGAGCTGATACCGAACGGGATCATCGCCAGCGTGCTCGATATGCCGCTGGATTTCATCCGCCCCAAGAAGATCGGCTCACGAATCCGCCAAACGGGCAACGGCTACGATCATAACTTCGTCCTCAAGGGCGAACCCGGTGAGATGAAGCTGTGTGCTCAGGTCTCCGAACCTGGTACGGGGCGGGTGATGGAGATTACCACGACCGAGCCCGGGGTGCAGCTCTATACGGGCAATTTCCTCGACGGAACACCGGCCGGCAAAGGGGGCAATACCTACGACAAGCACGCCGGTCTCTGTCTGGAGACGCAGCACTATCCCGATTCGCCTAACAAGCCCGACTTCCCGAGCACGGTGCTGGAGCCCGGGCAGACGTTCACCAGTCAGACCGTGTACAAGTTCAGCACGAAGTAACTACCATGAGTGATCCGCGTGCGGCCAGGCACTCTGCGACGCCGCACGCTATGCGAGATAGACCCGGTCCCCCGGCTTGATTGCGGGGATCTGGTCTGTTTTCGTTTGGAGGTCGTCCGGCTCGAGAGCAAACGAGGCGGCGATTTCGATCAGGCAGTCGGGTGATCCGTCCGGTTTCCTGGGCACCTGCACGCCGGCTGATTCCAGCCACTTGGCGGCCCGAGCGACGATCATCTCACGCGTCGATTCGGCGCTGTCGACGCCGGTGGCGTTCTTGGTTGGGGCGAACTGCTCGGTGCGGTCGATGTCCAGGATGATCGAGCGGTCGGCGATGGGCAGGGCGTCGAAGATGAACGTCTCGAGCTTGACGCCGTTGGGTTCCGCCGGCTCGACCGGCCGGCCTTCCGCATCGATATGGGGGATCTTCTTGACGGCGCGGTGCAGGGGCAGCGAGCAGCCCGCGGTATTGAGCTTCTCGATGAAATCAGTACTGATAATGTGGATTGCAATGCTGCCCAGGTGGAACGCCAGTGAGCCGTCGGCGCTGCGCTGCTCGGCCAGATCGTCATCAAGATCGCTATACTCGATAACGGTGACCTTGCCGTCGATCAGGCAGAAATTGCCGACTTTCTCCTTCGGATCGTTCTTGATAACGGCCTTGGACGACATCTGTGCCTTGTCGAGGGCATGCAGACCGATGAACAGTGGGTCGAAAAGCTTGACGAGCGGATTGTCGACCTGCCAGTAGCTGAGGTATTCGACGCCGCGATCCTTCATGTTCTTCAGGGCTCCGCTGCGAGCCAGCGCCGAATTGAGCCGCCATGACCGTCGGGCGAGCGGGCGATGGAGGCCTTGTCGGCCATCAAAATGCGGCCGTCAAAGCCGAAATTAGGCAGTGTACCTTGCTGGAAGATGAAAACACTGCTGCGATCGAGACCGTAGAAACCATTGGATTCAAAGATGTCCACCGTGGCTTCATGATTCAAGGGGCTGGTCATGATGTACCACGGGCAGACGGCGTCATACCGACGCGAAACGGCCCCAATGGTCTCGGCGAAAAGCTGGAACAGCGTTTTGTCCTTGATGGGGCTGATCGGATAGTTGCCCTTGGGGCCGTCGAAGCCCAGACGCGTTCCCTGGCCCCCGGCAACCACGAATCCCCCGACTTTGCCGGCCGAGATCAGCTCTTTGCCAAGCTGTAGAGCGTCGGCATATTTGCGGCGTTCGCTGTCGGTCGTCGGCTCGATGCCATAAGACGGGGCTGGTTCGAAATCGCCGTGTTCGACGGGAGGGTCCGGAGTCTGCGTGACCAGGGTCTCGACCCAGGTCGAGATCTTGTCGAAGTCCAGGTCGCGAAGCTGCCCGAGAAGGCTGGCCTGCTCGGAAGGGCTCAATTGGTCCCAAAAGCTCAAAAGATGGCTCTGGCTGCAAGAGGCGAGATTTTCTTTGATAACGTCGATATTCATGCCGTGATCGTCCTGCATGCGATGCTCCAATACGCGGGAAATAGCCGGATCTTACGGGATACCCAGAAAAATTCAAGCCGGCGGCCGAAAAATACGAAAAGAGATTGACAGACCTTATCGGGTCTGGTACGATTCAGTTTGTGACAGGTAGGTTTACTAAGGCTATATATCATATTTCAGACTGTCATCATATTCTTGTCAGCATCTTCATATCAAAGCCTGCCTGCTGCGGAACGTTAGGAAAAGGACGAATTTTCCTATGGTGAGGAGTGTGGGGCCATCTGTGCCCGCGAGTTCATGTTCCGATAAAACAGGCGTTTGAAACCAACCGGCCGACTCTTTGTCCAGATGACGTATGTGCTCAGGAGATTCGCGGCGCGAGTTTTTTGCCGGTCGGGTGGCAAAAAGGATTCATTGTTCCTATCGCCAAAGTGGCCAATTTGAAAGAGCGGTCGGTCTGCGAATCTCGTAAGCAACGAAAGGAGAACACTATGAGAAGAAAAGGTTTTACCCTTGTCGAGCTGTTGGTCGTTATCGCGATCATCGCTCTGCTGATGGGCATTCTGATGCCGGCGCTGGCCCGCGTTCGCCAGTTGGCATTCCGGATGACCTGCGGCACCAACCTGGCGGGTATCGGCAAAGCCATGCTGATCTACGCCAACGACTACGAGGATGAGCTGCCCCGCGCGGGAGGTCGTCTCTCGGATTGGGCCGGGCCGGTGGTCTCAAGCACCCCTGATCGCTACCAGGCCTACGGCGTCGGCACGGACGGCAGCGGCGGCAAGGCTACGATCACATCGTGCTTCTTCCTGCTGGTCAAGTATGCTGAAGTGACCCCGAAGTCCTTCATCTGTAAGGGCGACACCGGGACCACCGAGTGGCAGTTGGCCGACGAGAACACGTTGCCGTCGAATGACTTCGAGATGATCGACGCCTGGGACTTCGGCAGCCAACCGGTCGAGCACTGCAGCTATTCGTACCATCTGCCGTTCGGGCAGTACGCTCTGACGACGTCGAGCGAGCCCGGCCTGGCAGTGTGCTCCGAAAGAAACCCGTGGATCAACAGCCCGGCCGCCGAAGCGAGCGACTTCTCGCTGTTCCGTCCGGACGTCAGTCCGTACAACGGCACCACCGAGCAGGCGCTGGCCGGCAACGCCATTTCGCACCAGGGCGACGGCCAGAACGTGCTGTTCCTGGACTCGCACGTCGAGTTCGCCAAACGCGCCTTCTGCTCGCTCGAAGACGACAACATCTTCACGCGTTCGACCGTTACGACCAAGGGCGACGCACTAGGTGAGATGCCCGTGTACTCGGCCAGTTACACGCCGAGGAACCGCAAGGACAGCCTGCTGGTCCACGATCCCGACAAGTTCGCGACGACCAGCCGGACCCGTTAGTCCGGGGCTTGACCCTGAGTTCGTAGTTTGAATTCGATGGCGGCCCCGGATTATCCGGGGCCGCCTTTTTTCGTGTAGCGTGCTCTTTGACAATGGATTCGAACGTGGTGCCAAGCAGTGGCGGTGCTTGAAAGCTGCTGTGAGGAATCCGGATGACAGGCTCGCGCCAGAGGCGTGAGGGACTCGACAGATTCATTCTCATATCTTTCAGTTATCATCTATCGCATATCATTGTCGATTTCATATGGTCGATCCTTTCCTGTTTGAAGCGACGCCTCGCAACGCCGGGCGGTACTGTCTGTGCTAACGCTGCGCGGAACGGCAAATCCCCTTGCCTTAGACGGGCATTCTTGTGCAGGATGTGATTCTATCAAGCTGGTCATTATTCCGTTCACGTCTAACCTGCATCTGACGTTTCTCCCGTGAGCCAAGGGTTGTCGCTCTTCCTTCCCGGGCCGTTTTGCGCCCGAGGTCCGTCGCGCACATCCGACATCACGTGTCGATCTTCTGCGAGTTATCAAGTTTGATTCGGGCTCGGGAACCGGCCGTACGGTTTAATCCCCCCCTAACCCAGAAGATTGGCGGGCAACAATTCTCCGAGTCCGGCAGCGAGGGCCTTTCGTGCGCCCTCACCATCGCTCGGCCGGCCCTGTGCACAGGCGTCCCTTTGCATTTATCTATTGATGATGGAGCGATCTGCTGAAAAACGGCCGGCCCGCCGATCGGACGTCTCGTGAAAGGAGAACGGAAATGAAGCGGAAAGGTTTCACATTGGTTGAGCTACTGGTCGTGATCGCGATCATCGCTCTGTTGATGGGCATTCTAATGCCCGCACTGGCAAGGGTCCGGCAGTTGGCGTTCAGGCTGACCTGCGGGACTAATCTGGCGGGAATCGGCAAGGCCATGCTGATTTACGCCAACGACTACGAGGATGAGCTGCCCCGCGCGGGTGGTCGTCTCTCGGATTGGGCCGGACCGGTGGTCTGGAGCGCCCCTGATCGCTACGGGGCCTACGGCGTCGGCACGGACGGGAGCGGTGGCAAGGCCACGATCACGTCCTGTTTCTTCCTGCTGGTCAAGTACGCCGAGGTGACTCCGAAGTCGTTTATCTGTAAGGGCGACACCGGGACCACCGAATGGCAACTGGCCGACGAGCCGCAACTGCCGTCGAATGACTTCGAGATGATCGACGCCTGGGACTTTGGCAGCAAGCCCGTCGAGCACTGCAGCTATTCGTACCATCTGCCGTTCGGGCAGTACGCTTTGACCACATCGAGCGAACCCGGGCTGGCGGTGGCGGCCGATCGCAATCCGTGGATCCAGAGCCCGGCGGCCGAAGCGGCGGACTTCTCGCTGTTCCGTCCGGACATCAGTCCGTACAACGGCACTAGCGAGCAGGCGCTGGCCGGCAATGCGATTTCGCACCAGGGCGACGGCCAGAACGTGCTGTTCCTGGACTCGCACGTCGAGTTCGCCAAGCGCACCTTCTGCTCGCTCGAAGACGACAACATCTACACCCGATCGACGGTGCAGACCAAAGGTGATGCACTGGGCGAAATGCCCGCTTATTCGGCCAATTACGCGCCCCGGAATCGCAAGGATAGCCTGCTCGTTCACGATCCGGAAGAGATGACACCTGGAAGGAGACCGAGACCGTAGTGCCTGTGGTGCTTTCGCGTGAGGGTTTACCTTTTCTTCTGAGGGCGACCTCGTGCGAATCCTGCACGGGGTCGCTTTCAACCTCGCGGCGTGTTCTTTGAAAACGCAGCTTAGTATGCAGGCAGCAGCCGTGCTCGATGATCGCAGTCGAAGGCTCACTCGTACGAACGAACTTGTCCGCGGAGCAATTTGGCGCTGTGACGAGGATATCCGATAGCCATTATCCATCTCACCTCCCCTCGCCTCTCGCCGCATCGTCCCGCAATCTGCGAGAGAGCGCCTCACTTCGAAGTCGGTGATGGCGTTGCCGTGTACGTCGAGGCAGTCCTTCTCGAAAGGACTGCTCTGAATGAGCGCAGGGCTCTGATACAGGACCGACCGCGTCAACCTGAGGGATCGGCGGGTGTCCATCGATCAGGCCTTGTGCCCAAGGGCGCTGACGCGCTCTGCGAACCATCGGGCCGGCCACAGAGGTCGGTGCGAAGGCGGATTCATTCGTATCGATCCGATTGCCAAAGTCGGTCTGACCCGCCGATCTCAGCGAAGTGAAAGGGGACGAAAATGAGGCGGAAAGGTTTCACACTGGTCGAGCTATTGGTCGTGATTGCGATCATCGCTCTGTTGATGGGCATTCTGATGCCCGCACTGTCGAGGGTCCGGCAGTTGGCCTTCCGGCTGACCTGCGGGACCAACCTGTCGGGGATTGGCAAGGCCATGATGATTTACGCCAATGACTACGACAACGAGCTGCCCCGGTCAGGGGGCAAGAACGGTACGTGGGGACCACTGCCCAACTGGGCGGGCCTCGATCGCTATGCGGCCTATGGCATGAACGGCACCACCGCAGGCAAAGGGACCATCGGGTCGTCCTTCTACCTGCTGGTCAAGTACGCCGAGGTGACTCCGAAGTCCTTCGTCTGCAAGGGCGACACCGGGACGAGCGAGTTCACGCTGGCCGACGAGCAGGATGCTCCGGCCGATTTCGAGCTGATCGACGCCTGGGATTTCGGGAAGACGCCCTACGACAATTACAGCTACTCGTATCACAATCCGTTCGGCAAGTATCACCTGACGACGTCGAGTGAGCCTGGTCTGGCGGTGGCGGCCGACCGAAACCCGTGGCTTCCCAGTCCGGCGGCAGAAGCGGCTGACTTCACCGAGTTCAAGCCCGACATCGCTCCCTTCAACGGCTCGACGGAGCAGGCGCAAGCGGGTAATGCCATTGCCCATCAGGGCGACGGCCAGAACGTGCTGTTCCTGGATAGCCATGTGGATTTTGCCAAGCGGGCGTACTGTTCGCTGGAAGACGACAACATCTACACGATGGCCACTGCGGGGACCAACACCGGGGCAAGTTGGGGCACCCTGCCCACCGTTAAAGGCCGGAACGGCGCCGAGCCGGCCAATCGGAAAGACTCGGTTCTCATCCATGACCCCGACAAGTGGCGCTGAGAACCAAAGGGAGCGGGCTTGAGGGATTATAGTTCCCACATCGAGGCGGCCCCGCGTTGCGGAGTCGCGGGGCCGCCATGTTGCATGGGATGCGGACGGATGGGATCGGTCTGAGGTTTGTATTCCATCGGGATTTCTGGTAGAGTATCCGCTTTGGATCTATCAGGAGTACCGACTTTGGGCAAAACACTGACCTACAAGATACTTGAATCGCACCTGGTCGAAGGGCAACTGGCGCCGGGCGAGCCGATCGGGATTCGTATCGACCAGACGCTGACCCAGGATGCGACGGGCACAACCGCGTTTCTGCTGTTCGAGTCGATGGGCGTGCCCCGGGTGCGGACCGATCTGTCCGTCAGTTACATTGATCACAATATGGCGGGATTCGGGCCGGAGAATCACAACGACCACTTGTATCTTCAGACGGTGGCGGCCAAGAGCGGCGTCTACCATTCCCGTGCCGGTAATGGCATTTGTCACCAGGTGCATCTGGAGCGGTTCGGAAAGCCCGGCGCGACGCTGCTGGGCAGTGATTCGCACACCCCCACCGGTGGTGGTATCGGCATGCTCGCGATTGGCGCGGGAGGACTTGATGTCGCCGTTGCGATGGCGGGCGGGCCGTTCTATCTCCAGTGCCCCAAGGTGCTGGGCGTCAAGCTGACGGGGCGGTTGAACGACTGGGTTGCGGCCAAGGACGTCATTCTCAAGCTGCTCAGCATCCTGTCGACGAAGGGCAACGTGGGCTGGGTGGTCGAGTACTTCGGGCCGGGCGTCGAGACGCTGAGCGTGCCCCAGAGATCGACGATCACCAATATGGGCGCCGAGCTGGGTGTCACGACCAGCCTGTTTGGCAGTGACGAGCAGACGCGAAGTTTCCTTGCCGCCCAGAAGCGGGAGAAGGATTACCAACCGTTGCAGGCGGATGCGGGTGCCGAGTACGACCGCGTCATCGAGATCGATTTGTCACAACTCGAACCGTTGGCGGCATGTCCCTCGTCGCCCGACAACGTCAAGACCGTTCGGGAGATCGCCGGCACGAAAGCCGGACAGGTCGCCATCGGTAGCTGCACCAATTCCAGCTACACCGACCTGATGATGGTCGCCCAGGTGCTCAAGGGCCGCCGTACGCATCCGATGATCGAGTTGGGCATTTCGCCAGGCAGCCGGGAAGTGCTGAATATGCTGGCCCAGAACGGTGCGCTGGCCGACGTGATCGCGGCGGGTGCGCGAATCCTGGAATCGGGTTGTGGACCGTGCATCGGGCAGGGGTTCTCGCCTGGCGACGAAGTAGTTAGCCTGCGAACGTTCAACCGCAACTTCGCCGGCCGGACCGGGACCAAAGGCGATCTGGCGTACCTCGTCAGTCCTGAGACGGCGGTGGCGTCCGCGTTGACGGGCGAGATCACCGATCCTCGTGATCTGCCCAAGCGGATGGACATTGCGTTCCCAAAGATCGAGATGCCCTCGGAGTTCCACATCGACGACAGCATGATCGAGCCGCCTCTGGGTGAGGCCCAGGCGAAGAAAGCCGAAGTCGTTCGGGGCCGCACGATCGTCGTGCCCGAGACGCCTCCGCCACTCGCCGCTAAGCTCGCTGGGCAGATCCTGCTCAAGTGCGGCGACAAGATCACGACCGACCACATCATGCCGGCCGGAACGTTCCTCAAGCTGCGTTCGAACGTGCCCGAGTACGCCAAAGTGGTCTTCAACTGCTTCAACGAACCGGGGTCGCCCACGTTTGCCGAGCGAGCGCTGGAACTCAAGGGCAAAGGTGTCGCAGGCATTATCGTGGCGGGCGAAAGCTATGGGCAGGGTTCGTCGCGTGAGCATGCGGCGTTGTGCCCGATGTACCTGGGCGTTCGCGCGGTGATCGCCAAGACGATCGAGCGCATCCATCGGGCGAACTTGATCAATTTCTGCATCGTTCCGATCCGGTTCGCCGACCCGACCGACTACGACAAACTCGAAGCGGGCGATGAGCTGGCGATCGACGATCTGATCGGGGCGGTCAAGAGCGCCGATACCGTGAAGATCGTGCGAAAGAGCGACGGTTTCGAGTTCGCCGGCGTGCTGGAGTTGTCGAGCCGGGATCGCGAGATCCTGCTGGCGGCCGGCCTGCTGAGCTACACGCGAGAGAAGGCTCATGCCTGAGCGAATTGTCAGCGTGTTTGGAACGGGCCGGGCCAGGGACGGTGAACCGGTCTTCGAAATCGCCTGGGAACTTGGGCGGATACTGGCGAAGGCCGAGTTCGTGGTGGCCAATGGCGGTTACGGCGGGACGATGCTCGCCACCGCTCGAGGTGCGACGGGAGCGGGCGGTACAGTCATCGGCGTCACCTGCAAGGCGTTCAAAAACAGTGTCGCCAACGAATATGTCACCCGCGAGATTGTGACCGAATCGCTTGAGGAACGGCTCCATAGTCTCGTTGAGATGGCCGATGCGTATGTCGTTCTGCCCGGTGGGACGGGCACGCTGCTGGAACTGGCCAGCGTCTGGGAGTTGAAGAACAAGAAGTTTTTCGACCGAGTCAAACCAATCATTCTGTTGGGCGGGTTCTGGGAGCCTCTGGTCGATCTGGTGCGCGAGGACGATCCACGTAGTGCCTCGCACGTGGCGATCGCCAGGGAACCCTCCGAGGCGGTCAAGCGGATCAGGGAAGGTCTGGGCGAGTAACGCGAGGATGCGAAGATGAGGACGAAACGGATGAGAGTTTCACGGATGATTCTTGGGGTGGTTCTGTTGGCAGTGGTTTCGGCGAGTGCGACCGAATCTTCACCCGCTGTTCCGACGATCCCCGATGGAACAGTAATTCAGGCTGTCGATGGCACGCTGGTGCACAACGACAGCAATGATCTCTGGCTCTTCCGGTTTGCCCGCGACGTGAACGGCGTCAACGGTGCGCTGCCGGCCGGTTCGCAACTCGAGGTGTTGCCTTCGTCGATCCTGGAGCACATGATCGTCGACGCGAACGACCGGCTTGCGCCACGATACCGACTCAGCGCCGTGGTGACGCGGTACCTGGGGATGAACTATCTGTTCCCCAGTTACTACTTGCCATTGAGTAAATTTACGGATGCCAATGAGCCTGAATCGTCGCCGGAGGTCAAGCAACGTCCCGCGATTGCGCCGAATGATGTGGTCGTCCCGGGCGGTGCCCTGGAGATTCCGGAAGAGGTCCTGGAGAGTCTGAGAAATCGGCGATTGGTGCGCGGTCCTCAGCGAAGAGAACCGGATGAGGCGGCGGCCGGCCAAACCGGGCAGCGAGCGCGCACGCATGTTCTGGTGGACCGAATCGGGTTTATCGAGTTCACGCAGGGCTTTCCCGTCTTCGTTCCGGACGGCCTGGGCTGGAACGTTTCCGAGATACGCTACGAGCTGCTGCCATGCGGTGCACTGGAGCGAGCCGAACAGCGGTTGGCGGCGTTCCCACAGCCGATCCGTTTCAACGTGGCCGGTCTTGTCACGGAATATCACGGCAAGAAATATCTGCTGCTGCAACGGGCCATCCGCGTGTACAACCACGGAAACTTCGGACAATAATCGATGACCGCGTATCTTGTATCTCGTGTCTCGCGAGATACGAACGACGAGATACGGAACTTGCTGGGTGGATTCTCATGGGTGAAGGACTGGAAGAACTGTTGATCTTGTCGTCGCAGGCCGAGTCGGCGGCAAAGATCGCGAAGCTGCGATTGGATATGCTCGAGGCTGCCCGGTTGGCAGGCCAGGACAGTGAGCAGAACCGAACGGTCGTCGAGGTCCTCCGCAGTATCCGCGAGCGGGGCGACGAAGCAGTCGCCGGATATACCGAGAAGTTCGACCGCGTCAGCCTCAGTCCGAGTGAGTTTCGCATCAGTGCTGACGAGTTGGCCCGGGCCCATGCCTCGATCGATCCGGATCTGCTGGCGACGCTGCGCCAGGCCATCGAAAACGTTCGCATCTACCAGGACAAGATCTTCCTCGGACGTCATTCCGCGTTCTCCGAAGGGACGGGCATCCGTTACGCGCCTATCCGCCGAGCTGGCGTGTGCGTTCCCGGTGCCTCGGCGCCGCTACCATCGACGGTCATCATGACGGTGGTTCCGGCCCAGGTCGCGGGTGTCAAGGAGATCGCGGTCGTGTCCCCACCTCGGTGCGAGGGCAGCATCCATCCGGTCATCCTCGCGGTTTGTCACGAGCTGGGTGTTGAGGAAGTCTACCGCATCGGTGGCGTGCAGGCGGTCGGTGCTGGCGTGCGGGACACAGAGCATTCGCAAGGTGGATATCATCGTCGGGCCTGGCAATTCCTGGGTCCAGGCGGCCAAGAAAAACGTTGCGGGTGACTACGTGGGAATCGATTCAATCGCCGGGCCGAGCGAGGTGTTTGTCGTGGCCAGTGACGAGGCCGATCCCGCGTGGGTCGCGGCCGATATGCTCAGTCAGGCCGAGCACGCCTCCGACAGCAGCGCCGTTGTGGCGACGGATTCCGAACCGCTGGCCCGCGCCATTCTCCAGCAACTAAGCATTCAACTCGAAGATCTGCCCCGGGCGGACGATGCGAGGGCCTCGCTGATGCGCTTCAGCCGTGTTATCGTGGTCGAAAACCTGGGTGCGGCCGTTGCTCTGGCCGACGAGTTCGCCTCGGAACACCTGGAGATCCAGTGCGGATCGCGCAGCCGAGAGGTCGCCGACAGGATCAACAACGCGGGCGCAATCTTCATCGGGCCTCACACACCTGTCGCGGTGGGCGATTACTGGGCCGGACCGAGTCATACCTTGCCGACCGGGACGCGGGCGAAGTTCTCCAGCGCCTTGACGAGTAATGACTTCATCAAGTCCACTAGTCTGATCGAGTACAGCGCCGAGCAACTGGCCGCCAGCGCCGATGACATCATCCGCCTGGCGCAGAGTCGAAGGCCTCGACGCCCACGCCCGCAGCGTCGCCATCCGCCGGCGTTCGTAGTGACGCCGTCAGGCGTTCTGCGTCCCTTATGCCCTTGCGGGCACACTACAAACAGGGTACGTCAGATGTCCCAGTCCAGCCGCTCCTCGTTGTCAGGATAGAACCGGCCGATCAGGTGGGCCAGAATGACGATCCAGTAGCTCATGGCGATGGCGGGAACGATGCCGAGCCACCAAGATGGAGCCGGGTGGTATCCGACGTGGAGAACCGTGAGGAAGACCAAGGCCATCGAACCGGCCACGAGGACGGCCAGTACGAGGTAGCGAAGCAGCACGCGCAATCGAGCGGACCAGGAAGAGAGGGCGGAATGCCTCGCGAGAGTGGAGTACCAGCGCACCCACGAGGGCCATTGGGCCAATGACGGCTGCCCACCCGACACCCATCCAAAACGGGGCATCGGTGCTGCCGGTGGCCAGATAGTAGGCGCTCACAGGCGTTAGACAGACCAAGCAGACCGTGCCCATGTGGACCAACCGCTCCCACACCTCGTCGGGATCGACCATGTCGTGCACGTACCCCGGCGCTCGCGTACGGCCCTCGGTGCTGCTATCGACGCAGTCAACCAGGTAGCAACATGCGTAGAAGCAGAGCATGATAGCCAAAGCGATCGATCGACCGCCAACGAGGTCGCCGACCTCATCACGGTGTCTGATCCATAACAGCAGGCTGGCGATGAGCAGGACATTCAGCAGTCCGGCGGGACTACAAGGGTACAGCAGCACCTCCGTCAGCTTGCTCCGTGGCTTCTTGGCGGGCTCCTCCTCTTCGGCTACCGGGGCTGGCTTCGATGGCTCTTCCTGCGTCCGTTCGAGTATCTCGCTGTATGACGGAGGCCCTGGTGCGCCGGGGGCGGTCGATTCCGGGACGGTGATCTTGTGCCGACAGCGCGGACAGGTCTCGATCCAGCCGCCGTGAGACTCGGGGGCTTTCAGCTTCTGGCCGCAGTTGGGACAGCGAAATGTCACCACGGTATTTCTCACTTCAGCGTCGTTCCACGAAGGTCGCCTAAATTCCCCAATCGAGTTTGTCGCGGTGTCGCCAATAGAATCGGCCCAAGCTGTTGGCCAGGACCAGGAGCAAGTAGATCTGTATGGCCTGGCGAACGAATCCCCAGATGGGCAGGAGCGGTATGACTTCAATGGCCAGGGCCGTGACGGCCCAGAAGAACAGGACCAGGCCGCAGTAGGGCAGGAACGTTCGCCCTATCGACTGGACGATCAACAGCGGGTTCAGTGCATCGAAGGTATCGAAGATGACCCCGGCCAGGAAGGACATGGGCAGGAAGAAGATGCCGAGAGACCCCAATAGCCAGTACCACAGGTCGTTCGGCTCGGTCCGCTCGATCCACGCGATGTAGCCGGCATAGACGGCTACGGGCCAGCAGGCCATCGCAACACAGGCCAGAAGCAAAATGACTTGTGAGAGGAGGTCGCCAAAATCCAGGGTCCGGGCGATCTGGATGTCCGACGCGCGTCGGTGGCCCCTGGAACTGTCATTGACACAGTGCGCGACATAATAGCAGACATAGCACCCAAAGGCGATGTAGAACGGCAGCGTCAGCAGCCCCGTTATGTACGAGGCGCCGCCCAAGGGAAGACGGGATGCGACGGATCCGATCAGGTGGCCGATTACGAATTCCACGAACAGAGGCACGATCACAAACACCGCGATGTTGACCGCGCCCGAAACGCTGATCGGATAGGCCAGGGCGTCGATGAACCAGGGAAGAGACGATTCCTCAATCACCTCAGTCAGTGGATCGGCCGAAATAACGGGCGGCTGTTCGCCCTGGGCTCGGGCCGTCATGACCTCCTCGGGTTGGCTTTCCGAGGGAGACGTCTGGGGCGGCGTGGAAAGATCGAGAAGGTCGCTGAGAGCCGGCTTCTTTGGGGTCGTCTCAGGCGTCTCCGGCAAGTCGGCCGGCGGGATCACGACCTTGGACTTACAGCGTGGACATCGCCCGCTCCGGCCGGCCTGCTCGTCCGGCACTCGGATCTTCTGGCCGCAATTGGGACAGCGAAACATCACCATGGCGTCTCCTACTCCGGCGTCTTTGGACGAACGCTGCTCACAGGCCCCAATCAAGTTCCTCCGCATAGCGCAAATAGAACCGGCCGAGGAGGTGCGCCTGGATCATCGCAACGTAGAAGTGCGGGGCCAGGACCATCACAAATCCCAGAAGAGATAGACGATAACCGATGAAGGTGTAAACAATCAAGACGGTTGCCAGCGTGATGGCCAGTTGAACGACCAGTAGCCCGACGTACGAGCCAAACGTCCGCAGGATCGCTCCGAGCAGGAGGAAGGGATTCAGAGCCGTGGTGGAATCCAGAACGACCATCGCCAACAGGCCCATGGGGAAGAAGACCAATGCCCAAAGGACCAGGCCGAACAGGATCAGATCGATTTGTCGTGTGAAGGCGTAGTACACGACTGGTGGAGCGAAGAAGAGACCATAGACCGCGAACAGATAGCTTACCCGGGACCACATATCGCCAAGCCCCGGCGTCAAAGTGTCCGGTGCCCGAGTTCCTCCCTTGGCGCTGTCATAGACGCATTCGGCCAGGTACCATCCGATATATGTGAAGATGCCACCCGGCAGGATCCAGTGCCTGAATGGGAAGACCACGGCAGTACGTACAAGAATCAGGATGATGGGCACAAAGAGAACGGTAATCCCCAGCGTGATCGAATCCTCCGAGACTTGCCGGGTAGAGCAGTATGTCGAGGGGCCAAGCCACTATGCGCTCGCCTCTGTGCTCGGGCGATGGACGAGCCGATGCCCATGCCTCTTCCCATCGGCGACGAGATTTCTCTAATGCGGTTAGTCTGCTTTGGCGCGGGACCATGGTCGAACAATTCCTTGTCACGAAGAGCCATTGGGCCGAGTGGCCTTGCATCGCGGACGTCCTTTAAAGTTGTCTCGGAGTCGGGTGGTTCCGGGACGGTGATCTTGCGTTTGCACTTGGGGCACGTGCGAATCCAACCGGCCGTGTTGTTCTTGGCCGTCAGTATCTGCGAGCAGTTGGGACACCGGAATTTCAATGCAGACCCTCCGCATGAAGTCCGTAGTGTGTTCGACGAACATTTCCCCGGCTACGACGCGGAGTACGCCGGTCCTATTTCTCCGCCGCCTCTTGCATCATCTCGAGGGTCTTGTTGCTCATTTCAATGGAGGCCTTCAGCTTCTCCTTGAGCGATTCGACTCGCTCCGAATCGCCCGATTCGATATCGGCCAGAACGCTCTGAAGCAGACTGGTTTCCGACCGGGCAGATGTCGCCAACGCCTCTTTCATCTGATTTCCGACGTAGCTGCGATGATAGCCCAGAAAACCGACAACAAGGCCCACGTTCAGCAACAACGACGAAGCCAAACCGGTCCTGAGCCCTTTTGCCATGACAGAGACCTCCGTACGTCGATTCGAGAATCATCCCAGACGACGGTCGGTCTGTTATCCTCGTTCGCAGTGTGCTCGTAGGAGCATGAGAAGAAGAACGCCGCACGGCGTCACTACAAACGGTCGCTAGGAACCGAGTTTGGCGTTCACCAGCGTCTTGGCCTGCGCAAGGGCGTCATCGAGTTTGGCGGGGTCTTTGCCGCCGGCCTGGGCCATCTGGGGTCGGCCGCCGCCCCCGCCACCGACGATGGGGGCGATCTCTTTGATGACGTCACCGGCCTTAAGCCCCTTCTTGACCAGATCGTCCGTCATACCGGCCAGCAGGGCGACCTTGCCGTCAACTTCGAATCCCAGCACGATAGCGGCCGAACCCGCCTTCTTCTTGAGCATGTCCACGGCCTCGCGGGCGCGCTCTACGGAAGTAGACGTCAGACGGCCGACAATAATCGATGCGTCGCCGATTTTCTTGCCTGCGTCGAGCAAGTCGCGGGCCTCGGCCATCGTGTCGGGCCCGGAGGATTGGGAGGCAGTCTTGAGCTCCTTCGCCAGCTTCTTGTTGTCTTCCTGAAGCTGGGCGACGCGATCGGCGAGTTTGTCGGCTGGGATCTGGAGCAGGGCGGTCAGACGATCGACGATATCACCGGCCTGTTCCAGATGGGCCATCAGGGCGGCGCCCGTCATCGCGGTGATACGTCGGACGCCCGCCGAGATACTCTCTTCTTTGATGATCTTGAAACCACCGATCGAGCCAAGCTGATCGACATGGGTGCCGCCGCAGAATTCCCTGCTGAACGCCAGGTCCAGCTCGTCTTCGCTGCCGGCGCCGACGGCCACGACGCGAACCTCGTCGCCGTACTTCTCGCCGAACAGGGCCATGGCGCCGAGTTTCTGTGCCTCGTCCTTGGCCATCACCGTCCACGTCACGGGCAGGTCCGCCGCGATCTTCTCGCGTACGAGCGGCTCGACCTTGGCCAGCTCCTCCTTCGTCGGCGCCTTGGGATAGGTGAAATCGAACCGGAGGTAATCGGGGCCGACGTAGCTGCCCTGTTGCGAGACGGATTTGCCCAGCACCTCCTGCAACGCCCATTGGAGCAGGTGAGTGGCGGTGTGGTTCTTCTTGATCGCGTTGCGGTCTTTGCTGACCACGGCCTCGAACCGTCTGACCGGCGGTGAAGGAGCCCTTGGCGAGCTTGCCCCGGTGGATGATGCAGTTGGCGATTCGCGTCGTGGTCTCGACGACAAACTCGCTGCCGTCGGCGGATATCACGCCGCAATCGCCCACCTGGCCGCCGGATTCGGCGTAGAAGCAGGTCTTATCCAGAATCAGGCCGACTTCGACGTCGCCAGGTACCTGTCCGTGCTTCTTGAAGCCCTCCGCATCGATCCAGCCGAGCAGCGTGCTGTCGCAACGGTCGACCTGGTATTTGTGTACGTCCTCGGTGGTCGGCAATTCGTTATCGGTGAGGTTGGCCAGCAGGGCATCGCTCTTCTTGGCGGCCCGAGCCCGCTCCCGCTGCTCGTCCATCAGCTTGGCGAAACGATCCGTGTCGACGGCCAGCCCTCGCTCCTGAGCCATCAGTTGCGTCAGGTCCAGCGGGAAGCCATACGTGTCATAGAGCTGGAACGCGTCGTCGCCGCCGATGACCTTGTTGCCCGATGACGCGGCCGCGGTTCGGCGGCGCCACGGAATATCTCCAGCCCGCGATCGAGGGTGCGACCGAAGCTGGCCTCCTCGGCTTCGACGACGGTCGAGACATGTTCGGCGCGATCTTTGATCTCGGGGAAGGCATCGCCCAGCACGTCGATCACCGTCGGAATCAGCTTGTACAGGAACGGTTCACGCAGATCGAGTTCCCGGCCGAATCGGGCGGCCCGGCGCAGGATGCGGCGAATGACGTAGCCGCGTCCGTCGTTGGAGGGGATGGCCCCGTCGGTGATGGCGAAGACCAGCGTCCGAATGTGGTCGGCGATGACACGGAAGGCATTGTCCGTTTTGGTTGCCAAGTTGCGGCGGTGTACTTGTGGCCTGTCAGTCTCGCTCGTGTGATCGATGATCGGCATGAACAGGTCGGTGTCGTAGTTGCTCGTTTCCCTGCAGCACGGCGGTGATTCGCTCGAGGCCCATGCCGGTGTCCACGTGCTTGGCCGCAGCGGCGGCGAGCTTGCCCGCCGGCTCGCGGTTGTACTGGATGAACACGAGGTTCCAGAGCTCGATGAACCGGGCGCAGTCGCCGTTGACCGCGCACGTATGACCGGGCACGCCCTTCATGTCGCACGCGTCGGGCCCAAGGTCGATGTGGATCTCGCTGCACGGCCCGCACGGGCCCGTCTCGCCCATCTCCCAGAAGTTGTCCTTCTTGCCGAAGCCCAGCATGCGTTCCGGCGCGATGGCCGTGACCTTCGTCCAGAGCCGGGCCGCCTCTTCGTCTTTGGGCAGGCCGTCCGTCTCGTCGCCCGCGAAGACCGTCGCCCAGAGCTGGTCGGTCGGGATGCCCCAGACCTTGGTCAGCAGCTCCCACGCCCACTCGATGGCCTCGGCCTTGAAGTAGTCGCCGAAGGACCAGTTGCCCAGCATCTCGAAGAACGTGTGGTGGTAGGTGTCGTTGCCGACGTCTTCCAGGTCGTTGTGCTTGCCGCTGACGCGGAGGCACTTCTGGCTGTTGACCGCGCGAGGCCACTGCGGTGCCGTCAGGCCCAGGAAGATGTCCTTGAACTGGTTCATGCCCGCGTTGGTGAACAGCAGCGTTTCATCGCCATGCGGCACGATCGGCGAACTGGGGACGAAGGTATGGCCTCTTTCGAGGAAGAAGTCGATGAAGCTCTGGCGGATTTCACGGGCGGTCAACACGATGTTTTGCACCTCTGGTCAGGTTGTTTATAGCGGTTCCATCCACGTTCCATCCCGATACCTATCGGGGTTCTTGTTCGACAAAGGACGATCCTACCGGTTCTTCAGCCCAGGGCCACGGGTCGGCTGTATCCAGGCTGCTTCGCACTCACCCGGCACGTGGGACTTCTCATTCTTCCGCGAGGAGATCACCTTGGCACGAACATACATCTCGTCACCCTTGAACGAATAACGGGCAACGGTGCCTTCGACTTCGGCCAGCACCACACCGATATCCTTGCTGTAGCGATGTGTCGTGCGAATCTCTTTGCCCTCGGCGTCGGTCACCGGGTGGCTGGCTGGATCGTACCCACGTCGCGTACCGATGAACCGGGTGGTGTAGCTCACACCGGGCTCAGGAACCACAGAAACGGTCAGTGTCTCGTTCTCGAAGGTTATATCCTTGAGTGCTACTCCTGTGGAGAAGTAGAAGTCGCCCGCGTTCATGGCGCGAATGATCGATTCCGGCGTCAGTTGCGCCGACCGCACGACGACCCAGGCCTGGCCCGGATTAGCGGCGCGGGCGTCGAACTTGTGGTAGCTGTGGGCATCGTCGGTGGCGACGCCGTACACGATGCCCATCCTGGATTCGGCCAGACGATTGGTCAGCATGATGTCCCACATCCGTTCGGTGCTGGCCCGCTGTTCGTTACCCTCGTTGTTCACGTAGCCATGGGCGTTGTAGACTTCAAAGAAGAGAAAGTCTTTGAGCCCGATCATATCTTCAGCCGTCAAAGCCCACTGAAAGTTTGGATGGTTCACTTGCACGAGCATGGCCTGGCCCATCTGTTTCTGCTGGGCATGAACCGCGTCGATGTTGTTCTGCAAGACCTCGGCCATCGTCTGGCCGCCCTGGGGCTTGATCAGTTCGAGCAGGTTGATGCCGTTCAGATGCGCCTTGTCGGTGATCTCCTCGGACTGGATCAGCAGGAACTGCCCCGGTTGTTCGAAGAGACATCGAAATTCCGTCAATGGCTTGAGTTGGACCTCGGTCTGTCCTTCGTCGTTCTTGCGGGTCCTGACCCACTCGTTTCCGAATCGAGCGAGGTACTTATCAAATGCGGCTTGCCGATTGTCAGTCACTACCATCCATCGCTGACCCTGTGACAGCACGTTGTGATCGGACAACGCCAGGAAGTTGTATCCATGGTCCTTGTACCACTGAACCACCATTTCGGGGAAATCGTCGCCATCGCTCCAGAAGGAATGGGTGTGCAGATTGCCTTTCCACCAGCGAGATTCGGATGCCTGCGTGCCGGTCTGGAATGCCGCCATCAGGCACAGCAGCAGAACACTGAGACGGATCTTCTTCGACAGTCTGCGAGTGATTCCCATAGCTTACTTCTCCAGCTTTTCTTCCTTGGCCTTTTCCTTCTTGTCGGGCTCGATCAGTCCTCGATCGATCAGAACCTTGGTCTTGATCTCCTTGCTCAGATCGGGATTCTCCTGGAGGTAGGTCTTGGCGTTCTCGCGGCCTTGTCCGAGTCGAACGTCGCCGTAGTTGATCCATGCACCGCTCTTCTGCGCGATGTCTGACGCCAGGGCCATGTCGAGCAGGTCGCCTTCGTAGCTGATCCCGCTGTCGAACATGATGTCGAACTCGGTATCGCGGAACGGTGGGGCGATCTTGTTCTTGACGATTCTCGCCCGGACGCGCGACCCGATGGCGCCCTTGGAATCCTTGAGCGTGGTGATCCGTCGCAGGTCGATGCGAACGGAACTGTAGAACTTCAGGGCTTTTCCGCCGGGCGTTGTCTCGGGATTACCGAACATGACGCCGATCTTCATACGGATCTGATTGATGAACACCAGGGCGGTCTTGCTCTTGCTGATGATCGCGGTGAGCTTTCGCATCGCCTGGCTCATGAGGCGGGCCTGAAGACCAACGTGGGTGTCGCCCATCTCGCCTTCGATCTCCGCCTTGGGCGTCAGCGCCGCTACCGAGTCGACGATGATGATGTCCACCGAATTCGAAGCGATCAGCATCTGGGCGATATCGAACGCCTGCTCGCCCGTATCGGGTTGGCTGACCAGCAGGCTGCTGACGTCGACTCCGAGCCGCTTGGCCCAGGTCGTATCGAGGGCGTGCTCGGCGTCGATGAAGGCCGCGATCCCGCCGGCTTTCTGCGCTTCGGCGATCGCGTGCAGCGCCAGCGTGGTCTTGCCCGAAGACTCGGGCCCGAACAATTCGGTGATCCGGCCTCGCGGAATCCCGGCGCCGCCCAGCGCGATATCCAGCGACAGCGAGCCTGTGCTGATGCCTTCGATCTTGGCGTAGGAATGTTCGTCCATCTGCATGATGGAGCCTTGGCCGTACTGCTTCTCGATCTGCGCAATCACGCGATGCAGAGCAGCGTCCTTGCCGCTGGCTCCCTCAGCCGGTGTTGCTTTCTTTGCTTTTGCCATTTAGTTCATCTCCAGTAATTGTCTCGCTTCTTGGTTCCTTGCCTGCTATCGCAGTTTGTAGCTGCCCAGACACGTATAGATCGGCCCTTCGGGCCTCAGTTCACTCTGATAGACGCACATCGAACCACAGCGCATCGCGCCGAGATCGAAATCCTTGTACTGCTCGGTCATTCTGGCCATCTCGAAGCCCGCCTTGGTGTTGCGAATGCGACACAAGGTCAGATGCCCTGAGAACTTCCGAGCCTCCTTGGGCCAGCCCGCCAGGGCCAATTCATCTTCGAGATCGTCCTGGAGTTCCAGCAAGTCCTGGCACTCCAGCCCTGCCCCGACCCATAGCACACGGGCGCTGCGACCGCCAAAACATCCGACTTCTTTCACGGCCAGATTGAACGGCTTGTGTCGAGCCGCGACCGCTTTGACGGCATCACATACCCCGACGATCTCACTGTCCCGCACCTCGCCCAGGAACTTCAGCGTCAGGTGCATCGCCTCGGGGCGGACCCATTTGACATCACCCTTGCGGATGTCCGCGTTGGCGGCAATCTCCTGCTGCAAGTCGCCCAATGCGGCTCGGATGGTTTCATCAATATCGATTGCGATGAAGCACCGCATTGTCGGTCGTTCCGTTTCGTTAGAAACTCGTGAATCGCCTCAGCTCTTCCAGCCTGGCGTCGATATCCTTACGGACGATCCCCGTCAGTCCGTTCAGGGAGAAATCCTCGATCGTAAACGATGCGACCACCGTCCCGTATGCCAGGGCCAGCTTCAATGTTTCGAAATCGGCCTGGCCCTGCTGGGCGATGCAACCGAGAAATCCACCCGCAAAACTGTCGCCTGCACCGGTTGGGTCCATCACCGCCGCTGCCGGGTACGCCGGCAGCAGGAATTTTTGCCCGTCGGCACTGCACATCAGCGAGCCCGACTCGCCTTTCTTGATGATGACGACCTTCATGCCCATGGCCAACACGTCTGTCGGCGGCCTGGATCAGATTGGACTTGCCCGAAAGCTGCTTGGCTTCATCGTCGTTGATGATCAGACAATCGATCCGTTTCATTAGCGTTTTGAGGTCGTCGAGATGTCCCTCGATCCAGAGGTTCATCGTATCGGCCGCGACGAAGGTGGGCTGGGCGATCTGTTCGAGCAGTTGGAGTCTGAAGCGCCGGTGCCGTGTTGGCCAGGAAGACGAACTGGCTGTCCTTGAACGCCTCGGGCAGCTTCGGCGGGTGCCTCCTGGAGCACGTTGAGCTCAACGTAATCCGTCGTGCGGTCGTTCATGTTGTCGTGATAGGTCCCGTGCCAGACGAAGGTCTTGCTGCCAGGCCGGACCTCCAGTCCCCGCAGGTCCACGTCGCGACCCTTGAATACCTCGGGCAGATCGAACGGGCAGTCGTCGCCCACCACACCCACGAACCGGACCGGCGAGAAGAAGCTGGCCGCCATGCTGAAGTAGATCGACGAGCCGCCCAGGCATTCTTCGCTGACCCCGTGGGGTGTTTTGACCGTGTCTATTCCGATCGAACCGGTAACCAATAGCGACATGGCGATTCTACTCCGACTGGACTTGAGGCGCGGAACTTTTCGAGAGTGGCATCGACCCGGGCCAGCGTCCGCTCTTTGCCGAGCAGATTGACCGAGTCGAAGATGGACAGGCTGATCGTGGTCCCGCACAGTGCGACGCGCAACGGCTGGGCCACCTTGCCCAGACCGACTTGTTTCTCTTCGGCCAGCCCTCGCAGCATTGCTTCAAGGGTTTGCTCGGTATATTGGTCCATCGTCGCGAGCCGATCCCGGACGATTTGCAGCACGTCCAGGGCGCCGGCCTTGAGCAGGACCTTCTTTACCGCCTTCTCGTCGAACTCGATCTTGTCGTCATCGATGAAGAGGAAGCGGCTCTTGTTGTCGATATCTTCGAACGTTCGGGCGCCTTCGCAAAGCCCGATGATCCGCACCAGCATCTCGTCGTCGGCCTTGAGCAGGGGCGACTCGACCTCCGTCAGGTAAGCCCGCAGATGGGGCAAGACCTTTTCGGCAGGCATCATGCGCAGGTGCTCGGTGTTGAAGGCGACGAGCTTCTGGCGGTCGAACAGGCTGTTGCTCTTGGTCAATCTCGTCAGGTCGAACGACTCGATCAGCTCCTCGACGGTCATGACCTCCCGCTGATCGCCCGGGTTCCAGCCCAGCAGCGCCAGGAAGTTGACCAGGGTCTCGGGCAGGTAGCCGCTCTTGCAGAAGTCGACGATATTGATCTCGGGAAGGTGGACAGCCCAGGTGCTTGGCCATCGCGTCGATCGCGGGCATATCCGGCACGCTCTTGCCGGCCAGAAACGCCTGCGACCTCGTCCTCACCGATGCCGCCGACCTCGGCCAGCTTGGCTGCATCGACGTCTGGCATTGCTTTGATCGCGGTGCGCAGGGCCTTGGGCCGCTCGCGCCTTGGAGAGCTTGCCTCCGCTGTCGCTGACCGTCACCGACATGTGGGCGTACTTCGGCAGGGCTGCATCGGCGAACATCGCCTGCCACAAGGCCTGCTGGCCAGGCGTGTTCATCAGGTGTTCCTGACCCGCGAATGATGTGCGTTACACTCATCAGGCGGTCGTCCACCACGCATGCGAAGTTGTAGGTGGGGAAGCCGTCGCTCTTGAGGATGATGAAATCGGCCAGTTCGGCCGGATTGAAGCTGATTTCCCCACGAACGATATCGTTGACGACGATGGGCTTGTCTTGCGGGATCGCAAAGCGCACCGTCACTTCACGCCCCTCGTCGCGGGCCTTCTGGGCGTCTGCTTCGGTCGGAAGCTGCTCGGGGCGCGCGGAAGATGAAGCCTTTCTTCTGGGCTTCGGCCTCTTTCCGCATGGCGTCCAGTTCTTCGGCCGTCTCGAAGCAGTAGTAGGCCTTGCCCTCGTCGAGCAGTTGCCTGATGTACTTGTCGTAGAGGTCTCGCCGCTCGGACTGGAGGTAGGGGCCGTTCGGCCCGCCCACATCGGGGCCCTCGTCCCAGTCGATTCCCAGCCAGCGCAGGTCGGTCATCACTTGCTGGGCGGCCGTCGGGGTGTTGCGTTTCTGGTCGGTGTCCTCGATGCGCAGCAGGAACGTTCCACCCGTTCGCCTGGCCCACAGCCAGTTGAACAGCGCGGTCCGGCCACCACCCACGTGAAGGTACCCCGTCGGCGACGGCGCAAAACGTGTTACCACCTTCTCAGACACGACTTAGGACTCCTCGATAACCGCAAAAACATGGAAATCAGCAGCTTACGCCGGATGACACCCCTTGTCAAGCGCCATAAGACGCCTTTGGGCCAGCTTGTAGGGCGGGTTCTTGACCCACGCGTCCATCGTCGAATCAGCGGAGTTGGATGACGGCGACGTCCTCGCCGGCCAGGGGGATTTCGGCTTGGTTGTTCTGCCAGGAGACGGTTCGGTCGTGGACCAATTCCTGGCTGGTGGCGGGGCAGTCGCCTTCGAAGGTGATCTTGGCGACGCAGGGTTGGCCGGAGTTGTTGAAGACCGTCAGGTATTGCTCTCCAAATCGCTCGACATGGACCTTCTCGTTGTCCGTCCGTGCCTTGGTGACGGGCTCCCAGCCCGCCTCGGCGACGCGTTTGCACAGCGGGACGTACTTGAGAAACAGGTCGCGATCGCGGTCGTAGAGTTCGGGCCGGGTGAAGTAATGCCCCTGCGAGGCATTGTGGCTGAAGAACCCCGGGAACATCCCGTAGGCGAGGCATCGCTTCATGTACTTCTCGACCAACTCGTGCGAGAAGTCTTCGAAGCGCGTGTTCATCAGGAAGCAGAACGGCTTGCCCTTGCACATCGCCCGTCGGAACAGCATGTCGGCGTCGGACATGGGCCGCCAGTTGCCACTTTGATGCCAGTCCGTCTCGTTGCCCATGACGTCCAGTTGCCCGGCCAGCCAGCAGAGCCGACTCGGTGTCGAATTGGCCATCATGAACTTGCCCATTCCGTGGATGTCGTTTGCCAAGGCGCGGGCGTACTCGAATACGATCAGGCCCCGAAAGATGGCGGGCTGGCGGTTGTCAAGCGAGAACGTCAATGGCGTCTCGCTGGCGGCGAAGTGATCTCGCCGAAAGTCCAGCTCGTTTGTCACGTACCCTTCCGAAGAGTCGATATACTCGCCATCGAGATCGGCCTTCCGTTGTGGGCCGTAGAGAGTCTCACGCAGCTTCGCGTTCCACTTGTTCTTGAAGTCGGTGATCTCGCCCTTGATCCCGGGCATCGAATTGATGCTCCAGACCGCGCCGTCGCACCAGGGCGTGTCGAGCAATCTGGCCGGGAATTGCCCCGTCTCGTCGTGAAAACCACTGGTCAGAAACGCCTCCGCCGACCGATCGTGTTTTTCCTCGGCCAGTTGGCGAGCATAGGCCAGTGCGGCTTGCGGTGTGCGAGGCATGTCCTTGGGCATGCGCATCCACCACGTCATCGGCTCAGTATACCGGAACGTCAGGATCCCGTGCGCATCGTCCCACGCTGTCTCGTTCGTGCCTTCCTTGAATCGGAAGCCGAAATCTTCCCAGCCCTTGACCTCGCTGATCTTGGCAAAAGGCATCCACAGCCCTTGCTGGGCGACGCGGCGTTCGAATGCCTTGGGGAGCAGTGCATAGTAACGGTCCAACGCGCCCCTGAATCCCCACGCGCGATCGAAACCGAATCGGCAGAACCGCACGCGAGCCGAAGGCTTCTCGGGAGCCAGCCCGATGTCGCAGGCCAGGTACAGTTCTTCCGTGTCAGCGTTATACCCGACGCGGAAGAAGGCCGGGTGGTCGATGTCGATGCCGAGTGACACGCTCTCTTCACCGTTGGCGACAGCCGCGAAGGGATAGCGGGAAAGCTGCCCGTTTGCGCCGGCGGAGAAGCGATTCGTGTTGAGATACTCGCGACCTTCTTCGATGTCCATCGTCTGGCGCGGGTTCTGGAACCATTGGCCTTGCGACCTGTCCACGTGAATGGCATAGACCAGTGTGATGGCCCGGTCTTTGCCACTCGTGTCCGAGATGGCGACGTCGAAGAACGTTGCGCCGTCGGCTTGCGTGCTCTGGACGTCGAGCTTCAGATCGAGTGCGGCATGGTCGATCGCGACGAAGTCCGAATCCGCCGCCACATCGCGAACCTGGAAACCTTGCTTGGGAGAATGCTCGGTTGTCACCGCGACACCGTCGAACAGGCATGTGCCGGCCGGTGCGCAGGATCACGCGCAGCTCGGGATCGCGGAACAACGCCTTGCCCGTGTGGCTCCTTAAGAGCATGTGGAATGCCACCGTCTTGATGGGCTTCTCGGGAAAGATCGTCACCTGGGCCTTCTGCCAATCGTGCGTGCCCACGCGAAATGTCGCCACTTGTCCCCACAGGGGCGTCCCATCCTGGTAGGTCAGGTCGAGATATAGCGAGTAATTGCTGTCCCGGCTTCCCCCGACGCCCTCGGCCTTGCTCCAGGCGATGGCCACCAGCGGCTCGGGCCGGACCTGATCGAGCGTCACGGTTTGCGACGCGCCCCGCTGAACTCGCGAGTCGGTGCCGTTGTCGCAGGCGAAGACCTCGCCTGTTCGCTCGAAGCCCTTCTGCCAGGGCCGCCACGCATCGTCCTTGAGCAGGTTCTCCCCACCACTGCGCTGATCCAGAACCCGCTTGACCACGGTCCCGTCGCGCAGGGCAGCGTCCTCGGCCGCCATGGCGGGCACCGACCAGACCATACAGAACAGGACGCCAAGAACGTCAAATTGCATCGCACTCGTTTTGAATCTCATCTTCAACTCCTTGAGAAAGGATTCTCGTGTGCAGCGCACTATCGTATCAAACCAGTCCACCGGCTGGGCAGAGAAATCCGAGGCCACCCATTATCAGCGGGGCGGTATATGGCGGTGAGGACGGTTGGTCTTATGTAGGGCGAGCGTCCTCGCTCGCCTGAGGGAGTCGTGCGGGGACGCACGACCTACAAAAGGCCTTGCCGTTCAGATGCGCTTGAGGTGGCAGGGCGGGCGGATATAATGCAGGAGGTATGACTTGAGACGTTTGTGTGCGGCGGCAATCCACAATGTCATGAGGAGAAGCGGACTATGGTCATGCGGCATCGAGTCAGTCTTTCCGACGGCGGCAAATCCCGAACGGTTTCCCTGGGCCTGATTTGTCTGTGTCTGGCCATGATGGCGACGCCTGTCCGTGCGGCGATCCGTCTGGAGGCGCATCGTCGACGACGCGAACGAAGAGCCTCTGGCAGCCCGTGTCGCGGTGACGGATGCCAATGGCAGGTTCGTAGAGATCAAAGGCAGGCACGCGCATGTGGAGTACCTGGACAAGCGCTGGTGCTACGTGGATGGCTCATTCACCTTGACGGTACCGCCTGATGGTGTGTCCATCGATATCCGTCGGGGTTTTGAGACGCTGCCTCTGTCGGTCAAGATTCGGGGCAAGGGATCGGATAAGAAGATCGAGAAGACCTTCCGCCTTCGCCGCTGGATCGACATGGCGAGCAAAGGCTATGTTAATGGCGATATCCACGCGCATCTGCCCGTGCCCAAGGAGGCCCATCCTCAGATGCAGGCCGAAGATCTGAACGCTTTGACGCTTCTGTACGTGGCGGACACGCAGTCTCAGATGGCGATAAACGCCTGTTTCACGGGCAAGCTGGATGCCTGCTCGACGCCGGGCTGCGAGATCTACGTCAGCCAGGAGGTCCTGGAATGGCAGATGGGCCACGTGACATTGCTGGGCCTGACGTCGCTGGTCCCTGGCTATCCGCATGCGGGCGGTTCGCTGGAATACTGGAAGAGCTGGCCACAGTGGGACCTGACCCGGGCGTTGCGGGCGACGCGTGAGCAGAACGGCACGATCTTCTGGTCGCACATCGCGTCGCTGCCCGGGGCGGAACTGCCTGTGGCGTTGGCTTTGGGCCTCGTCGACGGGATCGAGCTGATCAACTGGAATGACCCGACGCAGTTTCCCAATCACTGGGGCCCATGGGAGAATTCGGGCTTCTCACAGGCCGAGTTCCCGGTCATGCGGAGCATGGACCTGTACTATCAGTTCCTCAACGCGGGCTTCCGCCTGCCCATTGGCGCCGGAACCGACAAGATGGCCGAGGATATTCCGCTGGGCAGCAACCGGATATATGCCCGTGTGACGGGGACGCCCAATTACGATTCCTGGCTCAAGGCGGTCAAGGCCGGGAAGGGGTTCGTCACCAATAGCCCGATCATCGAGTTCGAAGTGGCAGACCACAAGCCCGGGGACGTGATCGAGTTCGAGGGGGGCAAGACGGTCAAGGCCCGGGCGACGGTCCGTTCGATCCTGCCGATCAACACGGTCGACATCATCATGAACGGGCGGACGGTCGGTCACAAGACCGTCCCGCTGCATCACCGCAGGCCGCCCGCCGATGGGATCTATAAGCTGGAGGTCGAGGCCACCGTCGAATTGACGGAAAGCGCGTGGCTGGCTGCCCGCGCGATCGACCATCCGGACCTGAGAAATCGCATCCTGCCAAGAGGGCTGTCCGTCTTCGCCCACACCAACCCGGTCTACTTTCTTGCAGGATGGCCGCAAGGTCGCGCGAGCCGGCGTCGATCGCCTACCTGCAAAAGTACGTCGAAGGCACCCTCCACTGGCTCGACACCAACCCGAACTTCGCCCTCGAAGAAGACCGCGACGCCGCCCGCCAGGCCGCCGAACAAGCCCTCCAGTTCTACAAGGACCTATAGCTCGCTCGTTCGTAGTGTGCTCGTAAGAGCATGCACTGTAGGGTTGTTCCCGCACACTGCTCTCTCCGCGCACTCAGAACGCCGGAATCGGAACATCCGTCAACACAAACGGCACCCTCACCTCCACCGGATGAACCGCCAGGACGTGACGTATAGTGTCGTAGTCCTCGGTGCCCTGCTCCAATTGCCCTAGGCAGTCACAACCGTCTGAAGCAGCACTGGCGAATTGGTGGAACGGAATCATGAAGGTCCCGTCCGTACTGACCAATCCCGTCTTGATCAAGACGTAGTCACTCACTGTCCTGCCCGGATTCCACGGCATATCCAGGGTGAGAACATAACTGCCTGCGGACGATCGCACGGAGGTGTCGTACAGCCACAGTGCGATCGGTTCGGCGGGCCGTGTTCCCTGGCGATAAGGATCGTTCTCCATCCCGGGGATGACTTCCCACTTGATCGGCCCCGGTGCGGGTGGGGTTGTCGCAGAGACGGAGATTTGAATGTTCTCGTTGATATCGATCCACTCTCCGGTGACTTCGAACGGGATGTCCCCCTCGATGACGTCTTCGGCGTACAGCGTGCAGATCGTGCCTTCTACCCGGGAGAGAATCGCAGGCACGGGCTGATTCGGATCAAGGACCATGTCGATGGCGATGTCCGGATGGGACGTACTTCAGCACATCGCCTCCGGCCTCACTGACCACGCATGCCTCACTTCCCCGTATTCCCGCTGATCTCTGGTACGTTTGGTCTGAAAGGTGATCTCTCGGCCCAAGCCGTCCCACGCGCCGAGCACGGCCGGTGGATACGTGTCAATCGCCACCGGCTTGTTCATGTCAGAAAGCTCGTATCGCAGCACAATCGTGATCGTCCGTTCAGGTGGCCCGTAGACCATCGCGCCGTCGACGTCGTCCACGACGCTCCTGCTCGAGACCTGCACCGATTCCACCGCCACCGGGAAACTCATGCTGGCGGGCGAAGCCACCGCATTCACATCTCCAGCCACGTCGCCCGCATTCGCCACGCCCACGCAAGCCGCGCAGACCCAGCCCATCAAGATGGTCCAACCCTTAGCTTTCATTGCTGCCCCTCTCAAAACCGCATCTCCGCCCGGTTCACGTTGGTCCGAGTCTCCTTCGCCTACCACCAATATTATAGCGTGGGCGGGCAGGCTGGGCAAGAAACATCGAGGGCAATTCGTGCCTTCCGGTTCCGGTGGACCCATGCTTCTGTTGGCTCGGCAACCGCGTCACCGGAGATCCACCAGGCAAGGCGGGAACGGATGCCGTGGAGGCGGCCGGGCGTGAGGGTACCCTCCGTTTGTCATCTCGACCGGAACGCCGCGAAGTGGAGGTGCCAGAATGGTGCATTTTCAGCCAATTGGCGTGTCTGGCGACTTCTAGGACGGGTCTACTGGCCGTGTCGATGGCCAGAAGCGTTGAAATAGCCGTCGCTATTGGGGTATCAGTGACAATGTGGTGTGCAGGAGCACCGATGATGAAGGCAGATGGCAAATCCCGGTAGAAAGCGCTTTGCAGAACGAGGCGACGGCAATATCGTGAACTTGATAAGCGACGACCGGACCGGCGCGACCAATCCGGTTGACTTCCAGTTTAGGCGAGGCAAGTGGAAGGGATGTGCAATGGCTGACTACGGGAAGATGCAGGCGTTCGTGGTTGGGGTCTGTGTGATGACGGTCTGGCCGCCAGCGCCTTTGTGGGGGATTACGGCCGAGGAACTGGCTGACATTTGCGCAAGCAAGGAAGCGGCTATCCTTGATATCTCGGTCGAGTGCGAATGGGGCGTGAGCCCGGCCCCGACCGTCGGGGAGATCGCCGGGATCAGAACCCTGGTGGGAAAGGGTCCTCAGAAATGCACCTGGGCTACGAAGCGTCCCTTCCTGGAACGGTCACGGAGTATCGACAGACAAACGATGGTGGATCCATCGGGCGATTCCTTCGAGAGCACGATGATGCAATCGTACGACGGCGTCGAGGCACGGCAGGCATCGATACGCGACGATCCGCATCGCAGGATTGCCGTGGGTACGGTAACGCAAGGGCGCCGGTTCGACCCGCCGGCCAATCACACGCCACTCGCATTCTCGATCCTACGGCTGGGTTGCATGAACGAGAAGGTGCCACTTTCCGAACTGTTGCGGCGGAGCGAGTTCGTCCGGATCGGTGACGAGGTCGAACAGGTCAACGGCTTCAACGCCTTGGCGGTTGACTTGTTGAGAAACCTGCCGGACCTTCCGATCGTTCACAAGCAGCCCTATATGCACCGTCCGCCTGGCGCATGGATCATGACTACACGCCCATCCAGTATCTGTACTACTCGCCTGGTCCCCAGGGAAGAGGGTTGCGTTTGGACTTTTCTGTAGATGTCCAGGCCTTGAGGAATGTTCGGACGGCTTGTGGTTTCCGATGCCGGATTGATGACCTCCGAGCCGAATGGTATAGCCAATACGTATAGGGCGACGAAGATCACCCTGAACCAGGGACTCAAGGATGAGGATTTTCGAATCGCCTTTCCCGTCGGAACGAGAGTCTCGGATGAAACAACCGACGCCAGCTATACGGTCGAGGCCACCGAGGATAAGCCCGCATCAAAGCTCGGGGCTGGAGGCGATGCCAACGCGGCCGTAACTACCGATGAAGTGTCCGTCGATTCGCCTTCTCCGGACGCGAATGTCTCTCCGGGGATGACACAACGAATCGTCTATGCAATGATCGCCGTGGCGATCTTCGCGGTTCTGTTGCTGTTCCTGGCGCGGAAGCACCTTCGCTCGTGATGCCTGGGCCCCTCGGGCTGTCAACTGCCTGCCCCGCCGGATGAACCGCCAAAACGCGACGTGTGGTAACTTAGTCATCGGATCAGCATCTTCTGAATCGTCGTTGCGTGACAGACGTTAGACGGGGCAGCCCAAAAAAGAGGAGGCTTCCATGTGGCTGACGAAAACTTCGCCGCCAGACTCAGAAGGCTTTGAGGGGGGGGCCGGATCGGCGCGTTTAGGAGGCGGGAAGCCTAGTTCCCGCAGCACGCGGTTGAAAATGGTCAGGGTTCGTTTCTCCGGTGCGAGGATTTCGATGCCGATCGCCTTGCCATCCTGAGCGAAGCGGATTTCCCTTGATGCCGGGAGTGTGTCTGGTATATAGTAAACGATAATGGTTTATATCGATACCAAACACGCAATACTCAATCTTGCGAGACAACGGGCGGACCTCGCGCGGGCCAATCTCCGCGGCCACGCTGCTGCCCATCTTCGCCTGTCTTGTCCCCAAAACGGATCGCCAAGCACCGACCCGGTGCCTTTTTACGCCCAGAATACGCAAAACAAAGCCAATTTCGATAGTCTGTGTTTCTGGTAAACTCGTGTCAAAGCAAGAATTAAATGGAAAGCAAGGCGGTGGGGGTCGGGCGAAAACAAAGCCAAGCAAAGCCAAATTCGAGGGCTCCAAAGGGTTAAAGGTTCACGGTTTTGCGACGATCCGAAGCAGGTCGCGAGCCGTGGGGCAACAGAGGCCGTAGACCCCGTTTGGGGCCAGCAGGGCAGTATGGGCTGGACAGGGTGAGGGCGGGGAGTGTAAGATCACCGGCTGTTCTGTCTATGACGCCCCAGCAGCATGGACCGGTTGTGCGCGGATTGCGCGGTACACCACGAGACCCCAAGAGTTTTGAGTGATTGGAACCATGGCAGACGACAAAGACGTAATGGGCAGCGGTCCCGAGGCCGGCGGCGCCGAGGGTGAGGAACGCAAGCTGGATTTCGTGCGGCAGATCGTGGCCGACGATCTGAAGACAAACAAGTGGGGCGGCCGGGTGATGACACGTTTCCCGCCGGAGCCCAACGGCTACCTGCACATCGGGCATGCCAAGAGCATCAACCTGAACTACGGGATTGCTGCGGAGTTTGGCGGCCAGTTCAACCTGCGTTTCGACGACACCAACCCGGAGAAGGAGGAGCAGGAATACGTCGATTCGATCATCGAGGACGTCCGCTGGCTCGGGGGCGACTGGGAAGATCGCCTGTTCTACGGGTCGGATTATTTCCAGCAGATGTACGACTGGGCGGTGGAGCTGGTCAAGAAGGGCAAGGCCTACGTCTGTGACCTGAACGCCGAGCAGACGCGTGAGCATCGTGGTACGCTCACCCAGCCAGGCAAGGACAGTCCCTATCGCAGCCGTTCGGTCGACGAGAACCTCGATCTGTTCGAGCGGATGGCCAAGGGCGAGTTTCCCGACGGTTCGCATACGTTGCGGGCCAAGATCGACATGGCTCATCCCAACCTGAACATGCGCGACCCGATCATGTATCGCATCGTCCACGAGGATCACCATCGCCAGGGCAGCAAGTGGTGCATCTATCCGATGTACGACTGGGCCCACGGTTTCGAGGATTCGATCGAGGGCGTCACGCATTCGATTTGCACGCTGGAGTTCGAGAATCACCGCCCGCTATACGACTGGTTCATCGATGCGGTCAACGAGGGACGCACCGACGACGGCTCCGGGCCGTGGGGCAAGAAGATCCATCACCCGCAGCAGATCGAGTTCGCCCGGCTGAACCTGACGTATACCGTGATGAGCAAGCGTAAGCTGCTGAGACTCGTGAAGGAGAAGTTCGTCAGCGGCTGGGACGACCCGCGCATGCCCACAATCTCCGGGATGCGTCGGCGTGGTTACTCGCCTGAGTCGATTCGCAATTTCTGCCGGAAGATCGGCGTCAACAAGTTCAACAGCACCGTGGAGATGGCGCTGCTCGATCACTGTCTGCGAGAAGACTTGAACAAGACGTCGGCTCGTGTGATGGCGGTGTTGAAGCCCCTGAAGGTGGTGATCGACAACTATCCGGAGGACCAGGACGAAGAGTTGGAGGCGATCAACAATCCGGAAGATGCGTCGGCCGGAACGCGCAAAGTGCCGTTCTCGCGTGAGCTGTATATCGAGCAGGACGACTTCATGGAGGAGCCGCCTCGGAAGTTCTTCAGGCTCGCGCCCGGCCGCGAGGTGCGCCTACGCTATGCGTATTTCGTCACTTGCACGGACGTGGTCAAGGACGCCGATGGCAACGTTGTCGAGTTGCACTGTACCTACGACCCCGCCACGCGCGGGGGCGACGCCCCCGACGGCCGCAAGGTCAAGGCGACGCTGCATTGGGTCTCGGCCAGGCACGCACTGAAGGCTCAGGTTCGACTCTACGACAACCTGTTCACCAAGGAGAACCCCGACGACGTCGAAGAAGGACAGGATTTCACTGCGAACCTGAACCCGAATTCGCTCGAAACGCGGCCGGAATGCTATGTGGAGCCCTCCCTGGCTCAGGCGAAATCACTGGATCGCTTCCAGTTCGAGCGGCTTGGCTACTTCTGCGTCGATCCCGACAGCACGCCCGACGCCTTGATTTTCAACCGCACTGTCGGCCTGCGTGACACCTGGGCGAAAATCCAGAAGGGCCAGAAGAGTTGAGGTGCCGGCACAGTTCGTGACCTTGGCGATTCGCATTCCGGAGGTTCCGACGGGCGACGGAAGAGGCGCGAATTGATGAGGCGCGAACGCTGTAGACGGAAGGTGATCGCGGTGCGGGGGATGCCTCCGACGATGCTGTGAGCCGATTGTCACGTCGTAGGTGCTGCACGTGGCACGTGGCCAGCCGACCATCATGTCACGGGGCTCCATAGGCGTACCACGCGATGCCCTCATCGTGCCACTGTTGCGAGGCGTCGTTCAACAGCTTGTCTCTCTCGCGTTCGCTGACGGTGTAGAAGTGACCGCCGTGAAGGTCGGAGCGGAGATGGTAGATTGGGATCATATCGCCTTGCAGGTTCTCCGGACAGGCGTAGAACGCCACGCATTCGTACGTCCAGGCGTTTGCGTCCTCGGCGATCCGCCGGTCCTTCTCAGTTTCGCTGATGGTATAGAAATGAGCGTCTTCTTCATTCGACCAGAACCGATACACGGGCCGCGCTTCCGGTGGATGCGCCTCGCCCCAGGCATAGAAAGCCATCCCTTCGCTGGTCCATGACTCGGACTGGATCAGCTTCTGCCGCTCGGATTCCTTCGCGGTGTAGAGGTGTCGCTGCGTCTTGTCCGACCAGAAACGATAGACCTTCAACACCGGTGTCCCGCCCTCCTTCAAGACACGGTAGATCTTGCCGTCCGGAAGCGACGCGACCGGGTCGGTCTGATACAATGAAAGAAGCTCGCGAAGATCGTACAGGTCATCCCGATGGAGATTGTCACACCAGACGAGGTACGTGGGGGGCGTGACCACCATGCGACGGGCATACTCGGCGACGCCCGGGTCGGAATGGGGCGAGATGGTTGTCTGGGTTCCCGTTAGCAGATAGACGGCATCGGGTGCGTTGCTGTAGTACCTCCCAGGCAGATCGTGTGTTCTTAGCCAGTTGATCACCGCCGATTCACGCCAGAGTTTCACGCTGTATCCGCCCGCGCCGTTGCGAACGCAATCGCGAACCATCGCGGATGTGATGCGGTACGACACGGCGGGCCAGAGAGCGAACAGAGCAAGCCCCAGTGCCATCCCGGCCTTCTTGTGTCGAAGCAATTTGCCCAGTATCTTCGCCATATCCTCCATGGCCGGCACGAACCACAGAACGGCGGGGATGTAGAGTGGGATCATGATTCTCGATTTCGGGTCCCAGGAGAGTCCCGAAGCGGGCACGACGACAAAGGCAAGATACGTGAGGCCGAACACGGCCGCGCACCCCATATATGTCCATCCCATTTTGTCTCGTTGAGTCATCCGCGTTTGGCGAGCGATCCCGACCATCGCGACCATGAGGGCCGTCAGGCCAATGGTCAACCAAAGTGCTTTGTTAGGCGAAGCCTGTCCGAAGAGTCGGGTGGCCGAGACATTCAGTGCCGCCAAAAAGGTCCGCCAGAGTTCGTACGCCGGCGCCAGGCGGGCGGGGTGTGATCCGGTCGGGTGTCCCTCGATCGACATGTTGCGGGCGAGCCAGAGAGCGAGCGGCGTCACGGAGATCAGGCCGAAGATTAGCAGATGGAGTCCTCGCCTGAGTATGGATGTTTTCCTCGTGCCCAGAGTCACCAGCACGGTCCCGGCCAGGACGAGGGTCACGCCCGCGTAGCGTTGGAGGCTGGCTAGTCCTGCGATGATCGCGACCAGGACGAGCATGCCCAGTCGTTTGCTGCGCAGGAAGCGTGACATCGTGAACAGCAACAGCGCGACCAGCAGGATGAACACGGGCTCGGACCAGGCCATGACGAAGGGCGTTAGCAAAGCTGGGGACACGACGGCGGCCAGTGTTCCCAGCAAAGCGAAGACCTCGGACGTTGTGCAGCGGATCAGCAGCGTGCCTAAGACGAAGATGACCGCACCGAAGGCGAACGCATTCAGGAAGCGGGCACCGACCATGGGGTCGACGCCTGCCAGGCCGGGCACCGCCAGCAGGGCGGGATACAGCGGGGGCCAGTGCGTGTAGATTCGGCCGTTGGCACATCGCAAGCCTTCGCCGGCAAGCAGGCTACGGGCCGCCGCGATGTAGTGTGATGAATCGGGAGAGGCGCCGATCCCGTAGCGCGACGTGCACAACAGCACGGCCGCAACAGCGCCCAGGCTCAGCAGCAGCAAGGCGGCGTAGATCGTCCTCAGTCTTCGGGCCGTGTGTCGCATTCCCGTTCTCCTGGGGCCGCTCTGTCATCTTCACACAGTCCCGTCCTGACGGATTACTTGCTCAGGATCATCTTGAGAGCGGTCGCCATCAAGGCGGCGCCGAAGAGCTTCTTGAGAAGGTTGCCCTGGACGACCGTCGCGAGCTTGGCGCCGATCAGACCGCCAAAAAAGAAGCCCAAGCAGATCAACGCCGCCACTTTGACATCGACTTGGCCCTGCTTGTAGTAGGTCCAGGCGGCCAGCAGTCCGATCGGCGGGACCATCAGGGCCAGCGTCGTGCCTTGGGCCGTATGCTGAGACATGCCGATCACAAAGACCAGGCAGGGCACGATGAGGACCCCACCGCCAATGCCCAGCAAACCGCTCAAGATGCCGGCGGCCAGCCCGACGGCCAGTAGCAGAATGATGTTCATAGCGTCTCTTTTGCTTTTTATCGTTTGCATAGTGGGATCGATCAACCGAACAGCTCGGCGAACTTCTCGCCGATATCCGGGTGCTCGCACAGAGTTTGGCCGATGAGGACGGCCCGGACGCCGACCGAGATCAGCTTCTCGACGTCGTCACGCGTCTTGATGCCGCTCTCGGCGACGACGGGAGCGTCGTCATCGAGCATATCCTTGAGTCGGCTCGTCGTGTTCAAGTCGACCGTCATGGTCGTCAAGTCACGGTTGTTGATACCGAGCACGCTGTAGCCCTTCTCCGGAAAGCCGATCAGGCTGCGGATGCCCATGAGCACGTCGGCCTGGTGAACCTCCACCAGCACGGTCAGCGACAGTTCCGTGGCCGCGATCATCAGGTCCATCATCTCGCCTGGAGGTAATGCATCGGCGATCAACAGGATCGCATCCGCGCCGGCCACGCGCGATTCGTACACCTGCCAGAGATCGACGATGAAGTCCTTCCGCAGCACGGGCACGTCGACGGCCTGTTTGACCTGCTCGACGTATTCGAGTCTGCCCTGGAAGTACTTCTCGTCGGTCAAGACGCTGATCGCGTCGGCGCCGCACCGCTCGTACGTCTGGGCGATGGCCACCGGGTCGAAGTCTTCACGAATCAGCCCGGCCGAAGGAGACGCCTTCTTGACCTCGGCGATTACGTTGAGCCCGCGCCGGTTGGGCTTGGTAACCGCCTTGAAGAAGTTGCGGCATTTGGGCTTGCCGACGATCTGTTCCTTGAGCTGCTCCAGGCTGACTTGGGCCTTGCGGTCGCGCACCTCCAGGCGCTTGTCGGCAACGATCTGGTCTAAGATATTGGCCACGGCTCGTTTCCTGATCTGCGATCGGCTTGCGGAACTTGTTACCTAAAGGGGGAAGGATTACTCCTCCTCAGGCGTCGGAATGCCGTGATTGGCGATCTGGACGTAGCCCATCCGCAGTTCGTTCAGCGTGTTCGAGAGTACTTGCGCTTCCTGGTCGGTCAGGTTGCCTTTGGTCTTCTCCTCCAGCGTCTCCAGCATGTCGATGTTGTACCGTGCCATCTCCAGGTCGGGTTCCCGCTGGTCCTGGCCCTTGACGTGCAGCACGCCCATCGCGAACAGGGCCTGGGTCGTCAGCATGTTGATCAGGCTGGCCAGATCGCCCGGCGGCAGCGGACCCGATGGGCCCTGAGCCTCTTCCGATTCGGTGGGCGGCTGCTCGGCCTTTTCTTGCTTCTCCTTGGCGGCCAGAGTCTCCTTTTCCTGCTGTGCCTGTTTCTTCCAATCCTCGTCGATGATGATCTTCTTTTCGTCTGCCATAGCGGTCATCCTTTTTGATGTCCGGGCGATCATGGTGGATCGCCCCTACAGTTAGCGTCTTTGGTATTTCTTCGTCGCGCGATCGAGGTCGCGCTTCTGGCTGCGTTCGGCGATGGTCGCTCGTTTGTCGTATTGCCTCTTGCCTTGGGCCAGCGCCAGTTCGACTTTGGCCAGGCCCCGGCTGTTGAAGTACATCCGCAGGGGCACCAGCGTGAAACCCCTCTGCTCGAGCTTGACCGAGATGCGGTGCAGTTCGGCCTTGTGCAGCAGCACTTTGCGTTTGCGCGTCGGGTCGTGGCCCCCGTCCCGGGCCATCGCATACGGGGCGATCTTGGCCCCCACGAGCCAGCATTCGCCTCTCTCCAGGCGGGCATAGGAGCCGCTCAGATCGGCCGCCGAGCCGCGCAGCGATTTGACCTCGCTGCCATAGAGCGAGAGCCCTGCCTCGAACTTCTCGACCAGCTCGAAGTCGCGGTACGCCTTCTTATTGACCGCCGCCGGATTGTCAAAACCCTTCTTTTCCTTCTTCGACATCCGAGCCATCATAGCGACCCCTCCAGCCTTTGGCAACCCGCATGCCGCGGGGATGGAGCCTTGCCTACCTGCGAACGCCAGTCTTCCAGCATTGTCAGAACGGTGCCGAAACTGTACAATGGAGCAGGAAGGCGAGGACATCGTTGTCGTCTCTCCGTCGTCCAGCACGGGCTGTGGTCCGGCCGAGTCTGTCTTTGAGGAGGACACCTTCTATGACCGCACATCTCAGAATGTCGCTGTTCCTGGCGAGCTTGCTGGTATTCCTCTCCCTGGCATTCCTCTCCAACGCTGGTGCCTTGGCGCATACCGATGTAACCGTCGAGCAAGCCTGGGATCTCATTGCCTCCACGGAAGACCTCATCGTGGTCGACGTGCGGGAGCCGGCGGAGTTCTGCGATGCGGTCGGGCATATTCCCGGAGCGGTGAACTACCCGCTCACCTCCGGCGTGCTCCAGGCCCGTTACGAGGAACTGCCGATGGACCGTCCGATCCTGGTAGTCTGCCGCAGTGGGGGCCGAAGCAACGTGGCCGCTAACTTCCTGGACTCGCAGGGCTTTCCCGAGGTCTACGACATGAATGGCGGCATGAACGCCTGGCTCTGGGAGACCGTCCCCTGCAAGTACTCCGGCGGAAGCGGGACGCCGGACGACCCGTACCAGATCGCCACCGCGGCTGATCTGATCGCTCTGGGCGAGACGCCCGAAGACTACGACAAATGCTTCGTCCTCACCGCCGACATCGACCTCGATCCCAACCTGCCCGGTGGCAAGGTCTTCGACAGAGCCTTGATTGCCCCGGATTTGGATGCGAACGACGGGGATTTTCAAGGAACGGCCTTCAGCGGGACTTTCGAGGGGGACGCCTACAAGATCCTCAACCTCACGATCGACGCCGGCGAGGGGGAGTACCTGGGGTTGTTCGGGGGCGTGACCTCGACAGGTGCGATCCATGAGGTAGTGCTGGAATCCGCTGTCATCGCGGGTCGTCGATACGTCGGCGGTTTGGCTGGGTGCAACGAAGGGGCGATTTCCGATAGTGAAGTGACTTGTAGCCTGCAAGGTCAGGGGTTCGCACCCTGGAAGATCGGTGGTCTGGCGGCCGGCAACTATGGCTCGGTCGAGCGATGTCGGGTGACGGGCGAGATACGCACCTTGGAATCAAGTGGCTATGTGGGCGGATTGGCCGGATGGAACGCAGGGACCCTTGTGGATTGCCGAGCTGGCGTGGATATTTTAGGTGGCGCGTCCTGCTGGAATATGGCCGGACTCGTAGGCGACAACCGCGGGCCCATCACTGACTGCCATGCCACCGGAAACATCACAGCAGGTGACCGCCTGAGATTCGCCGGTGGTTTGGTGGGGACGAGCCAGACCGTGACCATTGCTCGCTGCTCCGCCACTGGGCATATCTCGGCGGGCGCTGAGAGCGACAGACTGGCGGGGCTGATCGGAGGCAATCCGAGCAGCGCTATTACGTGCAGCTATGCGACCGGCGATGTCACCGCCGGCGACGGTAGTTGGTCCCTTGGCGGCTTGGCGGGCGACAACCTTGGTACCATTGCCAACTGCTGGGCCGGCGGCAGTGTCTCCAACGGTGACGGCGGACGGTCCATCGCCGGCTTGGTCGGAACGAATGTGGGGCCGGTCATAGACAGCTACTCTACGGGCGCCGTCTCGGTCGGCGAAGATACCCAATACTCGGGGGCTCTAATCGGAAGAGGCTCAGGCAGCGTGGAGGGATGCTTCTGGGACATGGACACCAGCGGGCAGAGCACTAGTGCCGGCGGGCAAGGCAGGACCACCGCTGAGATGCAGACGGCCGCCACCTTCCTGGAGGCTGGCTGGGACTTCGTGGGAGAGACAGACAACGGTCCCAATGACATTTGGACGATCTCAGAGGGCCTGGGCTATCCTCGGCTATGGTGGCAGAAGTATGGCGGGGGCAGTGGCACTGACGGCGATCCCTACCGGATCGGCACCACAGTCGATCTGATTGTGCTCGGCGAAACCCCTGAGGATTACGACAAGCACTTCATCCTGACAGCCGACATCGACCTCGATCCGAACGTGCCCGGGGGCAAGGTCTTTGACAGGGCTGTCATCGCCCCCGACATGGATCCCAATGATTCGGGTTTTCAAGGAACTGCTTTCACCGGCGTTCTGGATGGCAACGGCCATGCGATCTCTCACCTGACGATTGTGGGGCAGGACTACCTGGGCCTTATCGGCGAGGTGAAGTATGACGACCCGGCGGATCCAAACGCCCGGATTGAGAATATGGGCGTGGAGGATGTGAACGTAACCGGCTCAGGGGAGATCATAGGCGGGCTGGTTGGACACAACGACTCCGTGATTGTCAGGCAATCGTATAGTACAGGGAAGGTTAGCGGGAATATGGCGGTGGGTGGATTGGTGGGCTATAGCCAGCACAGCCTGGAACACTGCCATAGCACCTGCACGGTCGTCGGTAGCGGCTATGATGTGGGCGGGCTGGTCGGAACCACCTATGGGACTGTGGCCTTTTGCTACAGTGCTGGTATCGTTGAGGGCGATTCCTCGGTCGGGGGATTGGTTGGACTTCACCGTGGCAGGGTGGCCCAGAGCTACAGCACTGGTGTGGTCAGCGGTCGCTATGATGTTGGCGGCTTGGTCGGACAGAACGGAATTATGGGGCATACGAACTATCCGGGAGACGTGGATAGAAGCTACTCGCTTGCCAGCGTCCAAGGAGAGACTCGCATTGGTGGGCTGATCGGTGATAACCGGTGCGGCTCGATCAGACGGTGCTACAGCGCCGGCGCGGTCAACGGGACGGACCGGGTTGGGGGGGTGGTCGCGAGCGGTCAATCGGATGTGACCGCATCTTTCTGGGATACCGAGGCCAGTGGCATCGATTTCGGTGACTTCGGAGAAGGCAAGACGACGGCGGAGATGCAAACCGCTGGCACCTTCCTCGCCGCCGGGTGGGATTTTGTGGATGAGACCGAGAACGGAACGGAGGACATCTGGTGGATCGACGATGGCAACGATTATCCGAGGCTGTGGCGGGAACGCGAAGAGATCGAGTCCCCCGCGATCACAGAGCTGGATGCTGAGAATTTCGATGCCGAGATCGCTGCCGGTGTGATTCTTGTTGATTTCTATGCGACGTGGTGTCCGGCCTGTATCGCGCAGGACCCCATACTGGATGAGGTTGCCGAGCGTCTCGGAGACCAAGCCCGCGTGGCCAGGCTCGATGCGGACCAGGCACGGGACATTGGCGAGCGATACGGGATCTGGGCTATTCCGACGCTCATCGTCTTCTGCGACGGACTTCCGTGGGTGCAATTCGTCGGCACGACCGATGCGGATACGCTCGTCGACGCCGTTCTTTGGGTCGTCGAATCTCAGGGGTGATTCGGCGGGGCTGAGATGCTATCATGGCCTGTAGGATGAACAGGCTTCTCACGCATGGGGTGGGATCTGATGGCCTCCAGGATTAAGGAGAATTGCCGGTGAAGATGGAACTCAGAACGATGTTGTTGGTGGCGAGTCTCTTTCTGACGGTTTTCGGCGTCGGGGCTTGTGCTTCAAAAGATGTGACGCCGGAAAGGGCACAGAAGCTGGTGGCGTCTAAGGACAATCTGGTGGTTGTCGATGTGCGGGAGCCATCGGAGTATTGCGATAAGCGGGGGCACATTCCGGGAGCTTTGAACTATCCGTACACTTCAGGCGTTCTTGAAGCACGCTATGAAGAGTTACCGAAGGACCGCCCGATCCTGGTGGTTTGCCGCAGCGGACACCGCAGCGAACTGGCGGCCGAGTTCCTCCGGTCCCACGGCTTTTCGAAGGTTTACGACATGACCGGTGGCATGAACGCCTGGCAAGGGGAGACCACTCCCTGCGAAGCTACGGCCGGCCGCTGACACCAATATCCGGAGGATGAGCAGGCGAGCGAGGACGCTCGCCCCACGCAGTACCCACGACGCCATACGAGATACGAAGCACGAGATACGAGATACCGACCGTTAGCCTTTCTTGATCCGTTTGGCGAGTTGGTCTTCGCCTGGCTTTAGGTTGGCGCGGTGCTTCTCGACCTCTTTCATGATGTCGGCAATCACATCCGGATGGTCCTTGGCGACGTCGTACTTCTCCGAGGGGTCGTGTTCGAGATTGTAGAGCACAGGCGGGTTGTGCTTGACGGGTTTGTCCCCCCGGTAGCCTGACTGCGTGACGAAGTGGGCTTTGTACGGGCCCTTGCGCACCGCGAACAGCTCGGTTCCGCGATAGTAGAACATCGTCTTGCGAGGGCTGGGGCCGGTCCCGAACAGAGCGGGCCGCAGATCGAGCCCATCGACGACGCGGTCGGTCGGCACCTCTCCGCCGGCCAGCTTGATGATCGTCGTATACAGATCCATCGTCGCACCCATGTCACGCACGATGCCAGGCTTGATCTTGCCAGGCCACCAGCAGATCGTCGGCTCGCGCATCCCACCTTCGTAGGTACAGCCCTTGCCCTCGCGCAGCGGGCCGGCCGAACCACCGTGTTCCTTGAAGGGGAGCCAGGGGCCGTTGTCGGAGGTGAAGACGACGAACGTATTCTCCGCCAAGTCATGCCTTTTCAGCGTATCCACAATGCGCCCGATACCCGCGTCGATTTCTTCCACGACGTCACCGAATAACCCACGTCGGCTGGTGCCCCGGAAGTCGTCTGAGCAGAACAACGGCACGTGAGGCAGATTGTGCGCCAAGTAGATGAAGAACGGCTCGTCCTTCTTCTCTTCGATGATGCGCACCGCCTCGTTGCTGTAGCGTTTGATCAGCGTGTTCTGGTTGGCAGGCCGTTCGACGATCTCCTCGTTCCGCATCAAGGGGACGTTCCAGTATTCACTTTTCGGGTCCCAGAAGGCTTCGCGCCCTTTCGGGCCCCCGACGCGGTCCATGTCGTTGCTGTATGGAATCCCGAAGTAGGAGTCGAATCCATGGCTGGTGGGTAAATACTGGGGCAGATGGCCCAGGTGCCACTTGCCAATCGCGGCGGTGGCGTAGCCCTGGGGCTTGAGTGCTTTGGCGATGGTGACTTCGCTTTGGGGCAGTCCGCCCGCCGAGTCGGGGAATAGCACGCGCCGCTTGCTGCTGCACATCCCGCTGCGGATTGGCAACCGTCCGGTCATCAAGGCCGCCCGGCTGGGTGTGCACACCGACGCGCCGACGTAGAAGTTCGTCCACTTCTGACCCTCGGCTGCCATGCGATCGAGGTTGGGCGTGCGGATCGTCGGATGACCGAAACAGGCAAGGTCGCCATACCCCAGGTCGTCAGCGAAGATGATGATGAAGTTCGGACGCTTTCCTCTGGCGGTTGATTGAGCGAGCAGGTTTCGAGTTCCCGGTACGGCCAGAGCTGCCGCGGTCAGTCCCATTGTCTTGAAGAAGTCGCGTCGATTCATAGGTAGGCTTCCTTCTCGTCACGCAGTTCGGTTGTCGATTGGTTTCTTGATGGGCCAGGGCAGTACGCCGCAACGCTTTGCCCAGCCGTCGTAGAGTGTCTCGAGTTCACGGACCTTCTCGGGGAAGACCCCTGAAAGATCATGCAACTCCGTGCGGTCCGCGTCGAGATCGTGGAGTTCCCAAGGCTTCTTGTGCATGGCGACCAGTTTCCACTTGCCCTGGCGCACCGCTCGATTGCCCTCATGCTCCCAGAACAACGTGTCATGACCGTCCCGTCGACCTCTCTTGAGCGCGGGCACAAGGCTCTTGCCTTCCAGGGGGGTGATGGGCTTGCCGTTGTATGTCTGCGGATAAGCAGCACCCGCGACATCGCAACAAGTCGCCATGATATCGATCACGTGACCTGGCTCGTGAGTTAGCTTGCCTTTTCGTTTGATGACGCCAGGCCAGTGTGCGATCAGAGGCGTCGCGATCCCCCCTTCGTGCGTCCAGGACTTGTAGCGTTGAAACGGTGTGTCACTGGCGTTAGCCCAGCAGAGCCCGTAACTGGCGTACGACTGAGGTGAACCGATCGGTTGACCTTCGCGGTTGAATCCCCACATCCCGCCCTCGGCGCTGCCTCCGTTGTCGGACAAGAAGAGAATCAGCGTGTTGTCGAACGCCCCAGTCTCTTTGAGCGCCTCCACGAGTCGGCCGATGTTGCGATCCATCCGATCGACCATCGCCGCATAGACCGCCATCCGCAGATCCATCTCGTCCTTCTTCTCATCGGAGAGCGACTCCCAGGGCTCGCCCCCACGAGGTGGCAGTTCCCATCGCTCCTTAATGATGCCCAATTCGATCATGCGGGCGCGTCGCTCGCGACGCACCGCATCCCAGCCCTTGCGGTACTTGCCTCGATACTTGGCGATATCCTCGGGCAACGCATGCAAAGGCCAGTGCGGGGCGGTGTACGCGGTATAGAGAAAGAAGGGTTGATCCGTTCGGGCCGCCTTGACGAACTCGATCGCGTAGTCTGTATAGGCATCGGTCGCGTACCACTCGGCGGGGGGCTCGATCTCCTCATCGTCCAGGATCAGTCGGCGGTCGTAGTTGTCGTCGTGGATGCCGAAATAGCTGCCCGTGCTCGTGTTGCTCCCGTAGAATCGGTCGAAGCCCCGGTTCCTGGCCACTGCCCAGGCTTGCTGCCCACGTGCCACTTACCTGCCATCAGGGTCTGGTAGCCTGCGCCTCGAAGGACTTCGGCGATCGTGACGCAGTGCTTGTTGAGCACGCCCCGATAGGATGGATATCCCTGGTCGCCCGCCATGTGACCGATGCCCGTCTGGTGCGAATAGAGCCCGGTCATGAGCGATGCACGAGTAGGGCAACAGCGTCCGGCGTTGTAGAACTGCGTGAAGCGCAGGCCATTGGCCGCCAGTCGGTCAAGGTTGGGCGTCTCGATCTCGCCTCCGTAACAGCCGATATCGGAAAAGCCCATATCGTCGGCCATGATCAGGACGATGTTGGGCCTGTCGGTCGCACCGGAGACGCGTGACAGAGAACGTGCGCAGCCGGGAATTGTCAGGACAGCGGCGCCAAGGCCGATTGACTTAAGGAATTCACGACGGCTGATCTTCACGTCCCGACCGCTCCTCTTACGAATTCTTCTTCAAAGGCCAGGGCTGAACACCCGCGCGCTTGGCCCAGCGTTCCCAAAGTGTCTTGAGTTCTTCGACCTTCTCAGGGTGCTCGGCCGCCAGGTCGTGCATTTCAGTCCGGTCGTGCTCCATGTCGTAGAGCTCCCAGCCGCCAGGATACTTCGAGACGAGCTTCCAAGTGCCCATGCGGACGGCGCGGTTGCCCTCGTGCTCCCAGTAGATCGCTCGTTCGCGCAGCGGCTTTCCGTCGAATGTCGACGCCAGGCTGATGCCCTCGGCGGGCTGGATCTTATGTCCGTTGTAGGTCTTGGGATACTTGCCGCCGGAGACGTCGACACAGGTCGCCATGATATCGATCAGGTGCCCCGGGGCCTTGCAGAGCCTTCCCGGGGACTTTATGCGAGCAGGCCAGTGACAGATCAGAGGGGTCGAGATGCCTCCTTCGTGGACCCAGTGTTTGTACTCGCGGAAGGGGGTGTTCGATACGTTGGCCCAGTTCCGCCCATAGGCGACGTACGTGCCGTCGGGGCCTGGCATAACCGTGGGCCCACCCAGCACGGGGCGCCCATCGCGAGTCTTCATCGGTGGCCAGAGCGTCGGCTGAAGCTCGTCCGGGCCCATGGGCGTATGGTCGGTGATGGCCTTCTCCCATCGGTCATTGACGTTTGCATTCCGGCCCATCCCCTCGGCGCATCCGCCGTTGTCCTGGAGGAAGAAGATCAGTGTATTGTCGAGTTCATCCTGCCGTTTAAGCTCGGCCACGATGCGCCCGATGCCCTGGTCCATCCGGTCGATCATGGCCGCATAAACCTCCATGCACCGGATCTCCCACTCCTTGTGCTTGACCTTTTCCCAGTCGCCTGCCTGCTTGCTCAGCTTCCAGTCGGGATCGATCAGTCCCAACTCTTTGAGTCGCTTGAACCGCTGTGCCCGGTAGTAGCCGTAACCCCGATCGAACTTGCCTTTGTATTTGGCGATGTCCTCTTCCAACGCGTGCATCGGCCAGTGGGCCGCGGTGTAGGCGACGTACATGAAGAAGGGCTTCTCGGGCGATTCTGCTTCGTGGTCCCGGATGTACTTGATCGCGTTGTCGCTGATCGCGTCGGTGTAATAGAACCGCTTCGGGCTTGTACTCAGGATCGTTCAGCGGTGTGATATACGTGTTGTTCCGGCACAGCGTCATCGGGTCGTAGAAACTGCCGGCGCCGATGATGGTGCCGTAGAATTTCTCATAGCCTCGCTGGATCGGCCAGTTGAACTTTGGCCCGTCAGGGGCGGTGTGTCTCGTCACGTGCCATTTGCCACACATGTATCGGCGATAGCCCGCCGGCTGCGAGCGCTTCGGCGATGGTGACGCAGTTGTGATTCAGATTGCCCCGGTAGGCGTCGAACCCTCGATCGTCCATCATGTGTCCGACACCCGCCTGGTGCTGGTAAAGCCCCGTCATCAATGAGGCTCGCGTCGGGCAGCATCGCGCGGTGTTGTAGAACTGTGTGAAGCGCAGGCCATTGGCGGCCAGCCGGTCGAGATTGGGCGTGTCGATTTGGCTGCCATAGCAGCCGATATCGGAAAAGCCCATGTCGTCCGACATGATCAGGATGATGTTCGGCCTCTTCGAATCGGCCGCTGCACTGTCAATCGTGAAAGCGGGCAGGCTGACAGAGACGGCGCCCAGACCGAGGGCCTTGAGAAAATCACGACGGGACCAGTGGGATCTCTTCATGTCGGAATCACTCCTCTCGTCTTCACATCGGTCGGCTGTAGCCCTGCGTCTTGTACCGTTCCAGTAGCGCTGTCAGACGTTTGACGATCTCAGGCCGTTCCAGCCAGAGATTGTCCTTCTCGCTCGGGTCGACTTCCAGGTTGTAGAGCTGGCCCTTGGGCTCGCCCGCTTTGGGCTCAATCTTTCGCGGTGCGGTGAAACCACCCGAGCCTCGACCTTCGATCAGCTTCCAGGGGCCCTGGCGGATCGCGAACATGCCCGAGAGAGAATGGTGGACGGTGGCTTCGCGGATTGGTTCGTCCATCTCGGGGGTCAACATGGCCGGCAGAATGTTGTAGCTGTCCGGACCCGCATCGGAGGGCAGCCTGTCCTCTACGACGGCGGCAAACGTCGCCATCAGATCGGTCAGGCAAATTGTCTGGTTACTGCGCGAGCCGGGCCGGATCATGCCGGGCCAGCGGCAGAAGAAGGGCACGCGATGACCCGCGTCGTGGATATCCGCCTTTTGGCCACGCCAACCATCGTTGGCGCGGTGCCCGAACTTCTCGATCTGTTTGACAGGCCAGTGCGAGCCGTTGTCGGAAGTGACGACCAGCAGCGTGTCGTTGCCAAAGCCTGCGTCGTCGATAGCCCTGACGATTCGTCCGATCGATGCATCGACCTGCGCGACGAAATCGCCATACCAGTCGACGTCCGTCTTACCTCGGAACTCATCAGTCGGCATCCAAGGCGTATGCGGGGCACTGAACGGAACGTAGAGAAAGAACGGGGCCTCCTCCGTCTGTCTCTTGACGAACTCGATCGACTTGGATGTCACGGTGGGTAGAACGCCCGTGAAGTCGAACGAGGGGGCGACGGGACCCGCCCGCCAGAAACCTCCGCCTCCGTCCCAGCGCCGCTTGCTTCCCGGCGTATGGTCGGTCGGCACCTCGACGGTTTTGCCGTTCTCCACCCAGCAGTACGGGTCCATATCGAGCGAGGCCGGAATGATGTAGCTGTAGTCGAAGCCCAGCGACTGCGGACCGTTCGCCACGGTCTTGCCGTAGTCGATGTTATCGGCTTGTGGCTTCTTGCTCGCGTCCTGACGGACCCAATCCAGGCCCAGGTGCCACTTGCCGACGCAACCGGTCTGATAGCCATGACGTTTGAGCATCGATGCGATGGTCAGGCGGTCCTTTTCAATCAGCGCTGGGCTGTAGCCGCCCAGAACCCCGCTCTTGAGACGGGATCGCCAGCAGTAGCGGCCCGTCAGCAGGCCGTAGCGTGTGGGCGTGCAGACGGCCGAGGGTGTATGCGCATCGGTGAAGCGAATCCCTTCGCGAGCCAGCCGATCCATCGCAGGTGTCGGGACCTTCGACTGCGTGTTGTAGCAGGTCGGATCGCCATAGCCGAGATCGTCGGCCAGGATCACGACGATATTGGGGTACTTTCGCTCGGAGGCATCATTGCTCCGGGCCATCCCCAATCCTTCGGCGGGCTCAGGAGAGGCGCTAAGCTTGAGGCTGCCACCCAGGGCCAACGAGCCGGCGACACAACCGGCGGCTTTGAGGAAACGACGACGCGTGCAGATCGGACTGGTCATGGCTGGGCATTCCTTGTCGTGAAGTTGCGGCTGCCTTTTGGGATTTCTGACTCCGCGATTATGACGCCTCTATCGCAGAGAATCAAGGACCACCCCGAGCCGTTTCCTTGCGGCGGCTGCCTGCCGTATCGTCCTGATTCGGTCGAATCGGTTGTTCTTCCAACGGGTCCGCCTGGAGATCGTATAGCGCACTCGTCCTGGTAGAGTTTCCACCGCTTGTTCCTGGCAAAACGTTTGACCGGGTCACCAGGATTGCGGAAGTAGTGGCAGAAGACCCATTCTCGTGGATTCCCCTTTTCTCCCCGCAACTGGGGCAGAAAGCTGCGGCCGTCCTGCACGAGGCCGCTCGGGACCTTAGCGCCTGCGGCTTCGACCAGCGTGGGCAGGAAATCCGTGAAATCGATCAGATCGTCACAGGCTTGGCCCGCACCGATCACGCCTTTCCAGTTCGCGATCATCGGGACATGCGTGCCGGCGTCGGTGGTCAGGCCTTTGCCTCCCAGGATGGTCTTGTCACCGAGTTGTGATCGAAGGCCTCGGGCGGTCCCGTTGTCGCCAACGAAGAGGATCAGCGTGTCATCCCGCAGTCCGAGACGATCGAGCTTCGCGACGATGCGCCCGACGATCTTGTCCATGTACGCGACCATGTCGGCAAAGTATCTTCTGTTGGCCTCATCATTTCCTTCGGCCCAGTCCGCACTGTCGGGGGTCGGCACGAAGGGAGAATGGACCAGCGCCATGGGAAAATACAACAGGAACGGCTCGTCCTTCTTTCGCTCAAGGAAATCAAGAGCGTAGTCGCAGAAGACATCCGGGCCGTACTTGCCCTTCAGATCGTCGCGATATGTGCCGTTCTCGACGATCAGCGGATCGCGATAGCGCGAGTCACGCCGTTCGACTTGCCAGAGGCAATGCTCGTCAAAGCCGGCCTGGCCCGGATAGGTGCCCTTGCCCTGTGCTTCGGGTTTCTCGATCACACTCCCATAGAGCTGCCATTTGCCCACGACGCAGGTGGCATAGCCGCTGCGTTTCAGCAGATGCGCGAAGGTCGTCTGACTCGGATCGAGCATGCCGAACGCCTTGTAGTTGCGGAAGTTGTATTGACCTGTCATGAGTTGAACGCGCGAGGGCGTGCAGAGTGGTTGGGAGTAGCAGTGGTCGAAGCGCATGCCCGTCCGCGCAAGCTCGTCCAGCACGGGCGTTTTGTACGAGGTGCCTCCATAGCAGCCGAGGCACTCATAGCCCAGATCGTCGGCCAGGATCAGAACGATATTCGGCTTCTTCTCCCCTGACTGCTGCGCCGCATTGAGCGAAGAGGTCAGCGTCAGTGTCGCAGCGCTCGCGGCCAAACCTTTGAGAAATTGGCGGCGTGACAACGGAAGATGTGCCATAGTGCGGCGTCCCTTCATGGTGGATTGTAGTCTTTGCAGACAAATGCATCCGGAAGATGGTATTATGGCACACAGGCAGCACGGAATCAATCACGCGTTCGCCGCGTCGCATCGCTGGAATTGGAAGGAGTGAATATGACGTATCGCACAGGCTTGTTGCTGCTCCTTGGGCTTATGGTAGGGGCGACGCACGCGTCGCCCGCACCCGTCGCAATTCAGTTCTACGTCGCCCCTGACGGCAGCGATGTCGCCGACGGCTCGATCGAGAAGCCGTTTGCCTCGCTGGCACGAGCACGAGAGGCCGTGCGCGAGGTCCGAGACAAGGACGTCGAGCGAATCACGGTCTTTCTTCGAGGTGGAGATTACTACCTGACCGAGCCATTGATCTTCACGTCCGACGATTCGGGTGACAACGATACGACGATCGAATACCAGGCATATCCCGGCGAGGAGGTCGTGATTAGCGGAGGGTTCGAGCTGAGCCTCGATTGGCAGCCGTACAAGGAGGGGATCGTCTCGGCCAAGGTTCCGGCACGCATCGAGAAGATCGATCAACTGTTCGTTAATGGGCGGCGCCAGCACCCGGCCCGATATCCGAACTACGATCCGAACGCGAGATTCTTCGGGGGCACCAGTGGCGACGCCATCAGTCCCGAACGTGCCAGGACCTGGACGCATCCAGAGGGTGGATACATGCACGCCTTGCACCAGTCGATGTGGGGCAGCAAGCACTACGAGATTGTTGGCGTCGACGATGATGGCACGATTCATTTCAGAGGAGGCTGGCAGGAAAACCGAGGCGGGGGCTTCGATCCCGTCTTTCGAGGCGGATATCACAAGGACTACCTTTTCGTCGAAAACATCTTCGAAGAGTTGGACGCTCCCGGGGAGTGGTATTTCGATGCGCAGAACGAAAACGCTGTATCTCTACCCCGAACCGGACGTTGACTTGTCGACGGGCCAAGGTTGTCGGTGCGGGACTTAAGGAGCTTGTGGTCGTTCGAGGCACACTGGACGAGCCCGTTCGCAACCTGCATCTTCGAGGGCTGCATTTCAAGCACACCCAACGCATCTTCATGGAGCCCTACGAGCGTCTGCTGCGAGGCGACTGGTCGATTGCCCGCCTCGCGGCCGTGCATTTCGAAGGTACCGAAGACTGCTCGGTCGAGGACTGCAATTTCGAAGACCTCGGTGGTAATGGCGTCTTCCTGGACAAGTACAATCGACGCTCGCGGATCGAGGGCTGCCGCTTCACTCGATTGGGCGAGAGCTGCGTTTGTGTCGTCGGCGACGTCAATTGCGTCCGCTCGCCCGCCATCGAATACGGAACGACGCTGCCCCAGGACCAGATCAATCTGACGCCGGGCCCGAAACGGCTGGACTACCCGGCCCAATGCACGATCCACAACAACCTGATGCACCATTTCGGTTTCATTGGGAAACAGGTTGCCGGTGTAGTCATCTCCATGAGCGAGGAGATCACGGTCAGCCACAACACAATCTACCAGTGTCCGCGCGCGGCGATTTGCATCAACGATGGCTGCTGGGGCGGGCACCGTATCGAGCACAACGATGTCTTCAACACCGTTCGCGAGAGTGGCGACCATGGTCCGTTCAACAGTTGGGGTCGCGACCGTTGGTGGAAGACCTCGTACAATGGAGGCCGTGACATCGAGCCATTCGCCAAGCAGCGGGCCAAACTCGACAACGTCAAAACCACGATCATTCGCAACAACCGCTTCGCCCATCCGGGCGGTCATTCCTGGGGCATCGATCTCGACGATGGGTCCTGCAACTATCGCATCTGCGACAACCTCTGTCTGGGCATGGGTGTGAAGCTGCGCGAGGGTTTCTTTCGGGTCGTGGAGAACAACGTCATTATCAACGGGTTTGGCGGTTTTCACATCTGGATGCCGGAATGCGGCGACGTGATCGCGCGGAACATCTTCGTCAGTGACAAGCCCTTTCAGTTCATCCGCGCCAACCCGGAAAACGCCCAACAGATCGACTACAATCTGTTCTACTCTGAGAGTGGCTCGATTCACATTACAGGTGTCGACAAGAACCCCTTGACCATGTCGCAGTGGCAATCCAGAGGATTCGATACGCATTCCGTCACAGCCGATCCGATGTTCGTCGACCCGGCCCATGGTGATTACCGCGTCAAGGAGGGTTCGCCTGCGTTAAGGCTCGGTTTCAGGAACTTCCCGATGGATCAGTTCGGCGTCCTCAAACCTGCGTTCCAACGTGAAGCTGCGAAGGAGCCCCGCGCGTTTGCCGTTGCTGCATCGCGGCAGGGGGAGAGCGATGCTCGGGATCCAAAGCCGATCACGTGGCTCGGCGCGACGGTCAAGAACCTCACGGGCGAGGCGGAGAAGTCCGCCGCCGGAATCGGCCGTGAGGCTGGCGTGCTCTTCATCGAGACGCCTGCCCAGAGTCAGGCGGCCCAAGCGGGCTTCAGAGTTGGTGACGTCATCCTCAAGGCGAACGGTGAAGCCATTGACACACTCGACGATCTGCGCCGCGTCACAAGTCAGGCCAAAGGCCAGCCCGTACAATTCAGCGTCTTCAATGCCGTGGAGCGCACTATTGAACTGCGTCTGTCAGATTAGACAGATGGTAGAGTGGGTTCTCAACCCACGCGTTAATGGGTGTTCTTGACAAGCGCGTGGGTCAAGGACCCACCCTACGCGGACGCCTTTGTGACAAGAATCAGAGCGGTTTGATGCGGATGTTACGGTACCACGCTTCGCTGGGCGGGCCGCCGTGGATTTGCAGGCCGATGATGCCCGATTGGGGAATGCTGTCGTCGGGCTCGGTGTAATCGACGGTCTGCGAGCCGTTGACCCAGAGCTGAATCCGTTTGCCTTCGCATCGGATGATGTAGTCGTTCCAGTCGCCTTGACGGACCACTTGGGCGATCTTGTCCGGATCGGGGCAGGCCAGCACCTTGTTGCGGCGTGACTCGTCGTACAGGCACCCCCAGTATTGCTGGCCCATGTCGGCCTGATACCCGCTGACTTCGTAGTGGTCCGGCACACGCTGGCTGCGAATCTGAACGCCTGCGTTGGTGTCTTTCCCGAGCAGCTTGAATTGCAGCCGTAGCTCGAAGTTGTCGTATGATTTGACCGTGCAAAGGAAGTCGTTATGCGCTACATCAGCGTTCAGCGTCCCACCTACGATGGCACCGTCCTCGATGCGAAAGACGTCCTGCGGGCCTTCCCAGCCTGAGAAGGTCTTGCCATCAAACAAGGCAACGAAGCCCGACTGCTTCGGTGTTCCATTTGAACCATTGCAGCCGGCAAGCATCGCCACCGGCAAGAGGCAAATTGCGATGAATCCCTTGCGTTTCAACACGATTATCTCCTTTACAGACAGGTTTTATTGTCGGTGTCAAAGCCCGAGTGATTTCATGATCTTCAGATTGCGGTCGATCAGTTCCACTCGCTGAGCGACGCTGGCGCCGGTGCGCAGACCATCAGAGGGGGTGTTCATCACATAATCCAGCAGCTTCCCAACGGTCGTGGTTGCGACATGCATCCGCGTATCCGATGAGCCGTAGTAGATCAGCAGTGTCCCGTCGTCGCGGGCTACCCATCCGTTGCTGAAGACAACGTTCGAAACGTCGCCAACGCGTTCCTCCCCCTGCGGGGCGAGGAGATAACCGCCGGGGGCATGGGTGACCTTCCATGGCTCATCGAGCTTGGTCAGGAAGGCATAGAGCACGTATCGCAGGCCCGCCGCACAACCGCGAACGCCATGGGCCAGTTGCAGCCAGCCCTTCTCCGTCTTGATCGGAGCGGGGCCCAGCCCATTCTTGGATTCCTTGATCGTATGATACTTGCGGTCGTCGACGATGGTCTCGCTCTCGATCACGGCGTGTTCCATATCGTTAGCCAGCCCCCAGGCGATTCCACCACCTGAGCCTGCATCGATAAAACCATCCTGAGGGCGTGTGTAAAAGGCATACTTGCCATCGACGAATTCGGGATGCAACACGACGTTCCGCTGCTGGGGTGAGCCGGTCTTGAGGTCGTCGAGCCTTTCCCACGCCTTGAGGTCCTTCGTGCGGACAATACCGCACTGAGCGATAGCTGACGACAAATCGCCACGCGGGGCGTTCGGGTCTTTCCGCTCGGTGCAGAACAGGCCATAGATCCACCCATCCTCGTGTTGCGTCAGACGCATATCGTAGACGTTGATGTCGGGATTATCCGTCTCGGGCAGGACGACCGGGTAATCCCAGAAGCGAAAGCCATCGACCCCTGTCTCGCTCTCGGCCACCGCAAAGAAGCTCTTGCGATCGTAGCCCTCGACACGAGCCATCAGACAGACCTTGCCCCTGATCTCGATCGCGCCGGCGTTGAACGCGCTGTTGATACCCAGTCGGGTCATCAGTCCAGGATTGGTCTGGTGATCCAGATCGTATCGCCAGAAGACCGGCGTGTGCTCACCCGTCAGGACGGGGTTCCTGTACCGATCGAGGATGCCATCACCTCTTTCGATCTTGTCGTTCTTGCGATGGATCAGCTTCTCATGGTCGGCGAACAGGGCCTTCACCTTCTTTTCGAAGGCATCTTTTTGCATCAGTTGCCACCTCCTTGAGCGACGGCGTCAAGCCGCCGGATTATTTCGAGACATGCCCGTGTGTTGTGATAGGGGCTCTTCCATTCCGATATCTTGGGCTCGTTGCGGTCGGGCGTTCCGTTTCGGTCGACGCGCCAGAACCATTCGCCATGCGTGTGGTCCACGATGGCTCGTTCGATGAACCCCCAGCAATCGACCGCCGCCTGGAAAAAGTGCTCGCGGCCCGAAAGCTGATACGCATTGAGGAAACCCACAACGGCTTCCGCCTGGGGCCACCATTCCTTGTTCGTGTCGATGACGTCGCCCGCTCGGCCTTCGTAGAACAGACCGCCATCGGAATCGAGTCCCTGCTCGTAGACGGCTTGGGCGATCTCCATGGCGATGTGTTTGACCTTCTCGATCAACTCTGGCTTGCCCGACACCTGGGCGGCTTCACAGAGCAGCCAACTGCCTTCGATATCGTGACCGAACGTGTACGTATCCGATCGAACTTCCCACTGTTCGTTGAAGAAGTGCCCGAAGTGGAACGTGTCGCGGTTGAGAATATGTCGCTCGAATAGACCGATCAACGCGCTGAGTTCGGCGCCAACCTGTGGATCGGGCCAGACGCGATACAGGTTAGTGTAGCCTTCAAGGACGTGGAGATGGTTGTTCATTGACTTCATCTCGTTCATGTCCTTGTTGCTGAGCCGGACGTCTTCGGCTACCGTCCAGTCGCGATTGCACGTCTCGATGTATCCGCCATGGGCGGCGTCATTGCTGTGTCGCTCGATCAGATCGAACAGCTCTTTCGCACGCTCCAGCGCCGTGCGTTTCCCCGTGGCGAGGAAATACTCGGATAGCGCGTAAATGCAGAACGCCTGCCCATAGATCTTCTTCTTGTCGTCGATCAGATCACCGCGACAATCTACCTGCCAGAAGGCGCCACCCAGGCGGCTGTCCCAGAAGTGGGCTGTCAGGTAGTCGTAGGCCCGGTGAGCCAGTTGGAGATAAGATTCGGGCCCTTCGCTGCGGCACAGTGCCGAAAACGTCCACAAGAGTCTCGCGTTGAGGATAAGTCCCTTGTGTGCGTGCCGGTCAACCACCAGCTCATTCGACATCTGCCCGATGAACCCACCATGCTCGTGGTCTACGGAATGCTCCAACCAGAACGGGAGGATGTTCCCCCTCAGCTCGGTGACCACGCGATCGCGGAAGCTTCGGATTTCGGCGCCGGTCATGATCTACTTGCCGTTCCCATAGGCGATCTCGATTCGCGAAATCTGGGCTTCTCCCGTGAACTCGATCTTGATGAATCGGCCCTGGCCCGTGTCGGCCTGATAGCGGACGGGCTTGAAGTACCCATACTGGCCTTCTCCACTGAAGAAGTCCTTCCGCTCTGCATCAACGGTTTGCCACGTCTGCCCATCGGATGAGACCTGGAAACGAAAATCTGCCAGTTCCTTCGGAAGAAAGGCGTAGACGACGCACGAGCGGATCGTATCAGGCAGCTTGTAGACCAGCGATGCGCCGTTGTCGCCCTTCATCCGATCCATGTCTTCCTTGGCGTTCCGCGTCTTGCTCGTCTCGGGCGTGACGTCCTTGTGCCGCGCCACAAGCGAGAAATCGCGCATCTCATCGACGAGGGTCAGGTACCTGACCGCCACCGGTCCGACGATATTGGAGGGTTTGGATACGCCGGCGTCGTTCTGAGCCTTGACGCGATAGAAGTAGGCTTTGCCAATCTCGACGCTCGTGTCGTTGAAGAGCGGGCGGTATGGGATGGCGGCGTCCGAGATGTTGCGTCCAACCTCGATCCACGGACCATTCTTACGTTCGGCTCTTTCTATGTCATACGATTGGGCCCCGGCCGAACCCTGCCAGGAGATTGCCGCTACATCTTCGATCGGCAGCAGGACCGGCGCGATCGGAACGGGCAGTTGGGGAGGCGTCTGTCCCTGGATCTCGAAGGCTTTCTCGCGCATCAGCGCCATTAGGTTGCGCTCGTCGTACGCCTGCCCTGATGCAAATCCGGACCAGTGATAGGCCTTGTAGCGGTCCCCACCAAAGGGCTCGGAGTGCCAGTAGAATCCCCCGTCCCGGCTGCGATACCTCAGGCTCCAGATCAGCGCCCCGCTGGTTCCATCCGCAATGACGTTGTTCAAAAGTGTGCGGACGGCGTCGGTCTCGACGAACCCGAATTCGCCCACAAAATAGGGCTTCTTGCCCTTGCTCTTGGCGCGGTTGGACTTGACCTGCTCGAACATCTCGCGCGGATTGCTCGGATAGTGATGCGTGGTCACGATGTCAATGTAAGGATTCTCGATGGACTCGTCGCGAAGGACGCTCGAAAAGAAGCCATCGATGACGAGATGGTTCTCATCGAGACTCTTGATATAGCGAGCGATTTCGCGCGTCCACTCATCCGGACACTGCAACTCGTTGCCTGTCTCCCAGGCCAGGATCGCCTTGTCATTCTTGTACTTGATGCCCGTATAGGTGTTGGTGCGATTGATGACGTGCTCGATGGTCTTCTTGAAATCGGCGATGATTTGCGGATCGGTCCAGAAGGCTTCCTTCTTCTTGCCTCTGAAGGCGGCGTATTCCCGGATGCCACCCCACCAGATCCAGTTGTCCACGAACGGGATGATGACGCGGACGCCGGTCCGATTGGCGACTTCCAGCACCTTGTCCAAGGCTCGAAACGCCTCTTCATTGAACTGGCCCGGACCTAACACGTGACGTGGGATGTCGGGGGCGTCGCCCGGTGCCTGCACACTCAGCGTGTAGATCCGCGTGGCGCGACCACCCGACTGCTGGATCGCCGTCAGTGCATCGGTGATCTCGAACTCATCGGGTAGGCGCCAAGGGTTGGTTTCTTCGAAGGGCAGGTTGTCTTCGACGTAGTGCAGATTGGGGATGTTGAAGGAGATGAAGCGATATTCCTTCGGACCATCCATCAGTCGATCCCCTTGACGGGTCACGAAATGGTCGAATCCCTGAGAGGTGCCGCAACAGCCGCAAACCAACAGCGAGATAAAGGCGAGATAAATCACTCTCTTCATTGAACGATCTCCATCATGTGGGCGACCTCCCGATCCCATTGGGCGTCGGAATTGCCTGTACATCTGTTTTGACACCTGAAGCAGGACGTGCATCGCACAGCATTGCCGGCGATGATTCGTTCCAGTGTTTGAACGCGTCAGCGAATATCCTATCCGCGGGCCCCGTAGCGACAACAAAAATATCGTTTGTTCGCCAAGCTGTTGTGTGGAAGCAGATTGGGCCGAGTTCAGCGTTGATGCGATAGCGCCAGCGTCACAATCTCCGCAGGACGGGCACTGAACAAGACGTGGTCGTCTGTGGCTTCCAGGGTGGTCTTCGGACGCTCCAGGGCATCGCATATCTCAGCCTTCGCCCATCCCACAGGCAACCTGAGCGTTCCATCGCAGTTGTGATCCGAGACATTCCAGAACCGCAGGACCAGACGCTGATTGTCTTGGGCTACCTTGAAGGCCAGGAGTGGCCCGCCCGAGAATCTGATGTCCAGTCTCTCCAGGCCAGGCACGGCCGGCTCTTGACCTGGAGCCTTCAGGAACGGAGCTGTCGCAAACTGCTGGGCTTCCTGTACGGCGCACACTGCGTCGAATCGAACATCGGCCAGAACGACGCGATAGCGGAACGTCCAGTCACGATAGCCCCCTTGTCCGAACTGCCAGTCGTTGCCGGTCAGATTCATCATGGGCATCGATGCGAGCAGGGTCGGAGGAGCGGGGGTACGGTCCCCTTCTTCATGAATGGCATCGGAGCCAAACTGCCACAAGAGCGTGTCGGGTGCCAGCACGAGTGCACTGCGTTCCTTGCCTGAGGCCGAGGCGAATGTCAAGCCCGCGAACAACTCCGGATTTGCTCCCGGCAGGTCGTCTCCACCAGTTCGCTTGGATCCAGCAGTGAGAATCGCACCCGGACCGTCATAGCGATATGTAGGCGCGTCCAGTGCGAACGGGAAATAGAACTGCACACTTTGCGGATCGTCCGACCATCCGTCGCGGAGCCGGTAGGTTATGTCGATCCAGGGTTGTCCGGCGTGAAAGAGCCATCGGCTTTCCACCTCGAAGTCCCCGTGGCGAAACTCGGCTTCGATTTCTACGCCCTTTCCACTTCGTCTGGTACGGAGGTCCTGCAATATCAGCAGAGCGGATGAGGGCAGAGCCGCCGGAAAGACCGAATCGCGTTTGGCCCGGCTCCGATACTGTGTGTGCACGAATTGCCCCAGAGCGAGGATTGAGTCGTTCCGAATCCATGCGTAGCCGTTAGCATCGATCAGAGATGTCACGCCGCATCGATTTGGATCGAAGATCACGCGGCCGCCTCGCCACTCGAAAGTTGTCTTCTCGGGCTCGAACGTTCCTGCGTCCGGGGTTGTCTCTTGCGGAGGTTGGGGGGCCAGCGAGCGGGCAATATCGGTGGCTTGTGTCACCGTACTGGCCCGAACTCCGGCCGAAATGGCGGCTCGTTGGCGGTCCGTTCCGCCAAAGTCATGTTCTGCGAATTTCAGAAGCTGACGCACACCGTGTCGAATCAGTTCAGATTTGCGCCATCGGGTCTGCCTCGCATCGTCTCGATTGCGTGGGACGCTTCCGCCAGTCGCAGCAGCCGTTGAGCTTCGCGAAACTGCACGGTCGGGCCGGCTAGATGGGCCGCCCATTCTTCCCAGCAGATGCCGAACGAACCCGCCAGAGTTGGGACGGACAGGTTCTTTTCGTGAATCTCACGCTCGGCGGCCTCGAAGAAGTCCTGATATCGGGCATCGGCCAGACGGATTCTGCCGTCCGACTGGGCATTATATCGACGGATGAACTCGCCGATGTCACTGGTGCAGATCCAGCCATCGTGGCCCGTGCCCAGGAGGAGAATGCTCGATATCGGATAGACGTCACCATACGCTTTGTAGTGGGCAACAGTCGCTTCGATGTAAGCCCTTCTCTGCTCGAACACGTTCGGGTCTGTGCAGAGACTTGCTTCCTGAAGCCGTCTCGCATCCGGTCGCACACCGGCCAGTTGGAGGAGTCGAAATGCCTCGGCGTACCCGCCCCAGCTTTGCGTGTCATTATAGAGGTCCCAGTGAGCGAGAATCTGCTTTCCGTTTGGCGCTTTCCACCAGAACAAGGGGATCTTCTCTCGTTTTGGATTGTAGCTCTCGGCACGGAGCCAATAGATCCCCCGGCCGAGAAAGTCGAAACCACATTCGGTCAGGATATTGGCGGCCCCCCAGGTCAGGCCGGAGTTCTCCATAATCAGCGCCGTTCGCGCAGGTACACCTGTCGCTTGCTCGATCGGCGCTGCGCCGTAGCAGGCTCTAATCGCGGTTTCCGTATCGAGGATGCCCCACAACAGCACGGCGTAGTTGCCAGCGTATCCGATTCGACCCTCGCGGATCGCCTCCCTCAGACGGGCGACACCGGACGGTCCGCGATGACGGTGATACATCTCTTCCCAGAGCGTCCCATCGAGATTCCAGCGGGCTTCATCACGCTCGGCCGCATCGAGGTGGTAGTCGAGCAGGGCGGCCATCCGCAGTTCGATTTCCGTGGTCGATCCGCACCAGCCATAGTCGAGGTGTTTGTCTTGGGCGATATAGACGGTCCATTGTCGGGCGTCTTCATCGGCATGACAGATGAGCGACAGGGCCAGGCACAGTCCCAGCCAGACCAGAGAGAAGGAGGTCTTTAGTTGTTGCTTGCGAGGTGGGCTTCCTGCGGACATGGGCCTGTCCCTCCTATGTTGCACGTAATCTGTCGTGTGTTCTACGCAGGCCCCTCCGCCGAGGTGGATTCACCGGACAAACGTCTGGCGACGTCGGCGAGCCAATCATCGGTCAGGGCGGCGTAGGGGCGGAACTTCTCCAGGCCACCTTGCTCTTCGCTATAGAGCAGGGCGCGGTGGAAACCGAGTTGGTTGGCGATGGGCGAGTCGATCAGCGTGCTCGAGTCGGAAGCACTCATCTGGAACAGAATGCGATGGTCGAACTCGCGAATGGTTTGGCGGTCGAAGGTTCGCTCCAGCGTGCCGAGTGTATCGGCCCAGGTGACGACATGGATGCCGACACCGGGACCTTCGCGCAGGAGGCTGCCGAACTGCGCATCCGGGCGCGGTGCGGCTTCCTCAGAACTCATGGAGAACCCGAAAGCATCCTCGCTGCGACGGAGCATCCGGTATCGCTGCAAGCCATAGATGAGCAGGATTACAGTCTTGCCATCATTCTCATCGGCTTCGACTCGCCGGTCCGCCTCCTGGCTCAATTCGCCAATGACGACAGGGACATCGTTCCATGAGATGATGCGGCAGGGATGGGGCAGTGCCGCCGTCACGCGTTCGAACGTGCCGGCCTGTGCCGAATCGGGCGCACTGCCGTCGAGGACAATGAATTCGATCGAGGATTTCGGGAGCTGGCTCGCCAGGCTGACGATCGCAGTGGTCATCAGGTTCATCGCGACATCGTCACGCTGGCCCGCCATCAGAACGTTGCCTCCGCTCTGGCGGCGAAGCGTCACGGCTGTTGGTTCTTTGATGGTTACGGGCGAGCCCAGCCATATCCTCGGCGCTGGTGCAGGCGAATCATCATTCGCTGCTACGCAGGCGGCCAACTGACGATTCTCGCGGATGTCGGCCGCGATGTTGCCTTCGAAGACGATCAGGGGTTGAGGTGAATAGTCACTCGTCTCTGTACGTGCCGTGATGCGCTTCAGATAGGAATCGCGAACCGCGTCGGAGAGCCACGCTACCTGGAAAGGACTGTTGCCCGCGACGGCACCGCCCGCATCATTGTAGATGGCTTCCCCTGGTCTGGCCAGCAGACGAGCAGCCACGTTCTCGTCGTCAAGGATGAGCTGCGAATCGACCTCTGAGCATTGTAGAGCAATCCGTACGGCCATCTGTCCCATCGTGCTGCGGGCCAGTCCGAAGGCGCCGCCAAGCGTCTGGGAGCCGAGCACGACGTGGATGCCGAAAGCACGGCCCTGGCGGACGAGTTGCTCCAGCAGGACAATAGCGTCCTGGGCGAGCTTGTCGTCTTCCGAGAAGAACACCTGAAACTCGTCGACGATCAGCACGGTGCGGGGCATGGTCTGCCCCGTGGTGCTGCGATAGGCGGCGATGTCCTGGACGCCCGCTTCGCGGAACAGATTGCCACGGTGGGTCATCTCGGCGTCGAGCCTCTGAAGGATGCTGAGCCCGAATTCGCGATCGCTTTCGATGGCGACGGCACGAGCGTGCGGCAGGTGATGCGTGACATAGGTCTTGAACTCGACACCCTGTTTGAAGTCGATCAGGTACAGCTCAACCTGGTCGGGGCCATACCACAAGGCGAGATTGGTTACCATGACGTGCAGCAACGTGGACTTGCCCGAGCCCGTCTTGCCCGCGATCAGGGTGTGCTGGGCGACACCGTGACCGAGACGGAAACGCTGGAGCCTGGTGGCGCCGGTGCGGCCGAGAGGGACGCTCAGTTCTCGCGAGCTGTCGAGCGACCAGAGCTGTTCATCGGTCGGTGCGATCGTTTGGAAGGGTACTTCGACGCGGGCCGAGCTGGCGCCGGCCTTGCCTACCGCGTGCATGATGTTCGTCAGCGTGCTCTCGGAAGGAGGTTTGTCAGGCGTCAGCGGAAACTGCTTGAAGATGGGGTCGCGCCAGACAAATCGATCCTTCTCATACACGAGATGGATACTGCCGGCACTGATGTCCTCGATGTCGATCCCTGACGGCAATTCTTGCCGGGCATCGTAGGCGATCAAGGTGTGAACGCCGCAACGCGGGCCACTATGGATGATGCTGCTCAGTCGCCTGGCCGATTCTTCGTTGAAGTTCACCGGGAAGTCGGCGATGACCAGGAAACGGTACGGTTCGGCCAGTTCGCCCGCCTGCTCGTTGTACTGCTCGATGGTCTCGAACTCGTTGCGCAGGTATTTCTGGATGACGTTCTCCATGTGGCCGGTCAGGTCTTCGAGTTGCTGTCGTATCTGTGCCGCCTCGGTCCAGATGCGTCCGCCCACGAGCGATTCGAGGTAATCACCGGCGTGCATGAAACCCGCGAAGCTTTCACCCAACGCCACCGGATCGAAAATCGTGAAGCGGACCCGGCCTGGCGGAAGTGACGTGAACACGCGTACCATGGTGGCACGCAAGGTTTCGATCGCTTCCTGCCGTCCCTCTCGCTGCGATTGGAGCAGCATCGAGCAATGCTGTGGGAATTCCAACAACGCCGGAAGCTCTACCGTTTTACCAGTGTCTAATGTCTCGCCTGCACGGGCTTTAACCGAGTTGGCCAATGGAGCGAGGTTCAGTCCAAGGGTGCCGAATCGGACGACGGATCTCGATACGCTTGCACGCATCTGCGATGGATCGGTCAGTTGTTCCCAGTCTGCGACGAGTGTACTGTCGAGTTCGGCAGCCTTGTCCAGCAGCGTGCGGATGCGGGTCAGTCCATCATTCCATCGCTGATCGAGGTGCTGGTGTGACGTTTCGTACTTCGTGCGGCACTCGTTCATCTCGCCATCGTAGCGCTGCTGGATTTTGCTCAACTGCTGCTGGACCTCCTGGTCCAACGTCGACTGCTGCTGCTCGTATTCCTCCTGAGCCTGATGTAAACCGTCGTCTCGCTCCTTCTTAAGATGATCGAGCGTTTCGCGCCGACGGTGCTCGATCTCCTGGAGCGAGGTATTGCGTTGTCTGACGATATTCGCCCTGGCGGTTTCGAACGTCTCTTTGGCTCGCTTCAGTTCCGTGTCCTTCTTTTCCACGGAAGTGCGAAACTCCGTGTCGATCTGCTTCAGCGTGGATTGGTGCCATTGTTCCAGGGCCGCTCGAGCAGTGGCGATCGCGTGCCGGAAATTGCCATAGGCCTCTTGGATCTGAGCTTTGGCCTTTTGCCAGATGAGATGCTCGGCCAGGCCCGCCACGACCAAGCCGATCACGGCGGCAATCGGGTAGGCGAATTGCGCCGGCGGCAGTCCCGGCATTTTCAGGCCGTACAGGAGTGACAGCAGGATAAGGATCATGCCCACCACGCCTGCGGCCAATAGAGCCGGACGCGTGCCAACGAATATCTGTGCCGACCAAAGCTGCTTGAGAGCAGCCAGATGCTGCTCTGCCAAAGCCTGTTGCGACGGATAATCATTCGTTTGAGACTCGTCCGCTGCCTGGTCTGCCTCGATGCTTCGCTGTCGGTAGAGTTGCAGAAGCTTGCCTGCCTGGGCTTCAAGGTTGTCGAGATGGAGGCGAGCGTTCTCGACCGTCGATTCCGTTTCCTGTCGTCGCTGCTTGCCCTTCGCAACCCCGCCCTCGGCTACGAATTCGGCCACCATGACGGCGTCTCGGTATTCCTTCTCTGCCTTTTGCTCCAGATCGACCGCCGTTTGGTTCACTCTCTTGCGACGATGCTGGATGTCGATCTTGATGTCACTGAGCTGCTTCTCGTAATCCGTTCGGATCTCGTCGACCCGGTCGTCGTAGCGATCTTTGATCTCCTTGGTCTGGGTCCTGCGGTGCAGTTCGACGCTGCCCTTCTCTGCGTCGTACCGATCCTGTGCCCGGTTCCTGGCGATCTCATACTCCGATTCGACCTGTGCCTCGATTGGATCGACGACTTCAGCCGACAGTTGGATCGCCTCGGCCAGTGCCAGACGCTGAAGGTCGGTGTAGTTCTCGCCGGCCGGTGGTACCGAGCCACGAAGATAGGCTTCCAAGTCAAGGGTCATAGGCCGAGTCCCGAAGTGTCCTTACAATCCTGACGTGCCGCTTCGATCGCGCTGCCGATCCGCTCGATGGCGAGTACGGCCGATCGAATGTTCGCTTCCAGGGGCGCCATGTATTGCTGCTCGAATCGCCTGGCATTTTCGTCTCGCCAGTTGTCCCTGGCTTCCTGCCAGTCGGACATCAGCTTCTTGCTGGCTTGGGCCAGCTTGGCCCGGCCTTCTATGGCACTCATCTGAAGATTCTCCTGATATCTCGATCTATCATGCGTTTGACGCCGAAGCGTCCCCACCAGGGCTCTGCCATACGACGTTGTCATCCGCATCCAGGACTATCCGTTTCGCGTCGCGAAGGTTCATTGCCACGAGATATCCCACGGGGAGGCTCAGGATGTCGCGTAATTCTGGGTGGGCCTGCACAAGGTCGGCGGTATGAATGGCGACGTAACCCCGCGACTTCATCTCTCCTTCGACACCGATCGACCATCCCGAGTCACCATCTCCTGGCGTCGTCCGAACGAGGAAGACTACTGCCGGCTCCTCTTCGACGAGGGCCACAAGGACGCGTTCGTCCGGCCCAGGAGCCGCCACGTAGGGTGGGTCCTCGACCCACGCGTCAGGCAGTGCGATTCCCGGAATCCATTCAGGTGCCTGCGATATCAGCTCCACTTCAAGGCGAGCGTCTAGCCGATGGAGTCCGGCCCCGAAGAATCGGTGCGATCTTCCGAAGGTTCGCCAGAGCGGGTTGTCCGGTGGGCTCTTCGGGTTCAGGTCGTAAGACGCTCTCAAGCACAGACGGTTCGAGGTCCGGCTGTGATTCAGGCGGCGCCAGCGCCACGTAGGCTTCGAGCGAGTCGATCATTCTGTCGAGTCGAGCGCGGGCGTTGGGGATATCTGCATCGATGGCGCTGATCAGGCCTTGAACACCGCCCCGGTAATCCGACTGCAACTTATCGATCTGCATGATCCAAGACCGCGTCCGGGCCAGCTTGGCTTCGGCCTCGCGCAGCTTTCGTTCGGCAATCGCCAGAGCCTTTCTCTCGTCGACAGCCGAACTGGTCGTCCCCGACAGCGCCCGGTCCAGGACGTTCTTCTGCTTCAAGGCGAGCTTGGCCTGCACGGCCCGCTCGCGACACACGCGGACCTGGTTCGTCCAGTACCGCTTGCGATCATCGTTGAGCCAGGCCATCGCCCGCTGGATATCACTGCCCACCTCGTCCAGGGCGACCGCCCCCGCATCGGAAAAGGTGGCAAGGGAGGCCTGGAGCCGCTTGAGCAGGGCAACGGAATTGATTCTCGCGTACTGGCTCATGGGGCGTTTCTACCTCTGTTGGAGGTAATCTTCAATGTGACGGGCCTTCTTCATGAGAAACGACGCGTGTTGGGTCGACGATTCGAGAAAGCGGCTCAGCGCTTTGACCGTCTGTTCGAATTCCTGGGTGAAGCGTCGCTGTTCCTGGTCCATCCAGCTCTTTTCGAGCCCGTGGAGCCGGGTTTGCAGCCCGCCCATCAGCGCCTCCAGGTCGGCGTTGAAGCGATTCAGGTCTCGTGCGAACCGCCGCAACTCAGCCGGGTCAACATTGGCTTTGGCCATGGTTGCCTCCGTGTCACGGGACCTCATGTCCCGCCAAAATCCAGCTCAATCATAGGGCGAGCGTCCCCGCTCGCCTTATCGTGCGAGGACGCACGACCTACATATTATACCGTATCGCGGCGGTGCTTGCCACCGATGGCTGCGTTTCGGGTCGATACGAACGGTTTGCAGTCCGACGGGCACGGGACTATAATGCGCCGCCATGAGCGATCCGCACGATGGTAATGCGAGAATCCTGATCGGTGATGACCAGCCCGATGTGCTGCGAGCCCTGCGTCTGCTGTTGAAGCCTGAAGGCTACGACGTCGAAGCGGCCGGCTCGGCGGCTGAGATTCTCAGCGCGATCCGCGAGCATGACTTCGACGTCGCTCTGATGGACATGAACTATGTCCGGGGAAGCACTTCGGGGCAGGAGGGCCTGGACCTGCTGTTCAAGATCCAGCAGATCGATGGGACCCTGCCTGTCGTCGTCATGACCGCCTGGAGCAGCGTTGAGCTGGCGGTGGAGGCCATGCGCCGCGGCGCCGGGATTTCGTGACGAAACCTTGGAAGAACGAACGGCTGCTGGCGATCCTGCGAACGCAGGTTGAACTCGGGCGGGCGCTGCGAAAAGGACGGCAGCTCGAACAGGAAAACCTGCTGCTTCGAGGCGAAGCCAAACCACTCATGATCGCCCAGTCACGGGCGATGCAGCCTGTATTGGAGGTGATCGCCCGGGTGGGACCCTCGGGGGCCAACGTGCTCATCACGGGTGAGAACGGTTCAGGCAAAGGCGTTGTGGCTCAGGCCCTTCACGCCGCTTCGACCCGAAGTGACACCTCGCTGGTGACGGTCAACAGCGCCAGCATCGCCGAGACGATTTTCGAGAGCGAGTTGTTCGGACACGTCGCGGGTGCGTTTACCGACGCCAAAACGGACCGGCTCGGACGCTTCAAGCTGGCCGATAAGGGGACGCTGTTCCTCGACGAGATCGCCAGTATCCCGGTGAATCTCCAGTCCAAGCTTCTCCGGGTCCTCGAGAGTGGGGAGTTCGAACCGGTCGGGTCGTCAAGAACCCTCCGTGTGGACGTCCGGGTGGTTTCGGCCACGAATGCGGATATCGACGAGGAGGTGCGGGCCAGCCGGTTCCGGCAGGACCTGTTGTATCGCTTGCAGACGATTCGCATCCATCTGCCACCGCTGAGAGAGCGGCGCGAGGATATCCCGTTGCTGGCGGCCCATTATTTGCACCGTTACGCCGTTCGTTATCGGAAGGAACTGACCGGTTTCGACGGGACTTCGATGCAGGTGCTGCTGGACTATGCCTGGCCCGGCAACGTCCGCCAGCTCGATCACACTATCGAACGGGCGGTTCTGATGGCACAGGAATCAGTCGTGCGAGCGAGCGATCTGGGGCTCGAGCCGGTGACGGACAGCGATCCGGCGTTTGACGAGATGACGATTGAGCAGGTCGAGCAGATGCTGGTTCGCAAGGCATTGTCGCGGTTCCAGGGCGATATCAGCAAGGCGGCCGAATCCCTCGGGCTCAGTCGAGCGGCTCTGTACCGGCGCATGGAGAAATACAGGATCCAGTGACCGATCTGCGCCAGTGTTCCCGTCCGAGCGGGAAACGGCTGGACCGACCTGGGAGAGATACATGGGCGGCCTGACAAGGCGTTTCACATACGAGCAACGGATCTTCCTACTGAGCCTTGCAGCGGCGCTGGTGGGTTCCGTACCTGCCTTCGTCCTGCTGCTGGTCTCCGACTACAGCTTTCGCATACAGATAACGGTGGTTGTGGTGATCCTGCTCTTCGCCTTGGGTATCGCCTCCAGCATCGCGGGCAAGGTCGCTTTTCCACTTCGGACGCTGTCAAACCTCATGGGGGCGCTGCGGGAAGGGGATTATTCGATGCGCGCCAGGGGGGCCCGGCATGGGGATTCGCTGGGCGAGGCGATCTGGGAGGTCAACGCACTGGCGGCTTCGCTCCGGGAGCAGCGCCTCGGCGCAATCGAGGCCACCGTGTTGCTTCGCAAGGTTCAGGCACAAATCGACGTGGCCTTGTTCGGCTTTGACAACGACGGGAGGCTCCATCTGGTCAACGACAGCGGTCAGCGTCTGCTGGCGCGGACCGAGGACGAGCTCATCGGCTGCCAGGCCGAAGAACTGGGGTTGGCCGAGTGTCTCGAAGGGGCAACCCCTCGTCTGACCGACATTGCTTTCCCGGGGGGCTCCGGACGATGGGAGCTGCGTCGAGGTAGCTACAGAGAGAAGGGCATATCGCACAAACTCCTTTTCCTGTCGGATCTTACGCGCACACTGCACGAGGAGGAACGCCGGGCCTGGGAGCGGCTGATTCGCACCTTGCGGCACGAGGTCAATAACTCGCTGACCCCGATTCAGTCGGTGGCGGAGAGCCTTCAGACGCTGCTCGGTCGCCAGCCGCGACCTGAGGATTGGGATGATGACCTCCAGGAGGGGCTGGCGATCATCGCTGAGCGATCCGAAGCTCTCGACCGGTTCATCGGGGCCTATTCCCGTCTGGCCCATCTGCCTCAGCCGCAGTTTAGCGATGTGGATGTGGCAGACCTGTTCCGGCGGGTCGTTGGCCTGGAGATTCGGATGCCGGTGGTTGTTGAGGGAGGCCCGAATGTGAAGGTTCGCGGCGATCGCGACCAGTTGGAGCAGTTGCTCATCAACGTGATCTCCAACGCGGTCGAATCGAGCCTACAATCGCACCCGGCCGGAGATGGTCAGGTCTCGGTGAGTTGGCAAGTCGATTCCGAGGGGCTTCGGGTATTCATCGATGACGATGGGACCGGACTCGACGAGAGTGTTGACGTGTTTGTGCCATTCTACACGAGCAAGGAGCATGGCTCCGGGATCGGTCTGACGCTCTGTCGCCAGATTGCCGAGGCCCACGAGGGTGGTTTGACGCTCGAAAATCACGCAGACCGACCCGGCTGCCGGGCGTGTCTGCGTTTACCCTTGAGACAGTCCTGACCGGCGGAGGAAGCGAGGCGCGATTTCGGGTTTCATACCGGAACCCGTGTCCGGAATCGGGCGCGCCGCGTGCGGAATCGGGCGCTCTGCGCGGGAATAACGGGCTTCTTAGTGCTTCCAGGGCCGTTCTTTTGCCTGAAACGACGTATGTGCCTTGGGAGATTCTGGCACGCTGTTTGCTTTGATACCGGGTTATGGACATACCAAGAAAAAACTCGAAGCGGATGAAGTATCTCCGTCGTGGCCTGTACCTCGCGGTGGGATTGATCATTGTAGCGCTGGTCAGCGTGGGCTTGGCCCGACTCCAACCGGCTGCACCAAGTGTGGACCGCCGCACATTGTGGTTCGACACCGTCAAGAGGGGCTCTATGCTCAGGCAGGTGCGAGGGGTCGGCACGTTGGTGTCGGAAGATATCATGGTCGTTCCTGCCTCTGTCAGCGGCCGTGTTACCCGGATAAAGGTCCTGCCCGGCGCTATCGTGGATGCCAACACGGTCATCCTGGAGATGAACAATCCCGATCTCGAGCTGGAATTGCTGGATGCCAAGTCACAACTGAACTCGGCCAAGGCCCAGCTAACGGCCCAAAAGACGAACCTCCAGGATCAACTCCTGGGAAACGAGGCGTCCCTGGCGGGCTACCAGGCATCCTACGATGAAGCCAAGCTCCAGGCGGAGGTCAACCAGAAGCAGTTCGAGCAGGACCTGATCCCCGAACTCGAGCTGACGCTGTCCAAGACGCGTGCCGAGCGGGCGGGGCGGGTCCTGGAGATCAACAAGCGTCGGTTCGAGATGTTCGAGAAACAGACTGTTCCGGCCCAGTTGGCCGAGTTGGAGGAATCGGTTAGCCAGGCTAAGTCGGTCTGCGAGCTGAAGCGTCGTCAGATCGAGTCACTGAAGGTCAAGGCCGGCACAAACGGCGTGCTGGCCCAGATCAAGGACAAGATCGAGCCAGGCCAGCAGATCTCCCCAGGCACCGTGCTGGCCCGCATCACGAACCCCGAGCACCTCAAGGCCCAGTTGAAGATCCCCGAGGTGCAGGCCCGCGATGTGCTCATCGGTTTGCCCGCGGAAGTGGATACTTACAACGGCACGGTCATGGGTAAGGTCTCGCGCATCGATCCGACGGTCATCGAGGGCAACGTGACGGTGGATATCATTCTGGAAGGTGAGCTTCCCAAGGGGGCCCGGCCCGACCTGTCGGTCACGGGGACTATCGAAATCGAGCGGCTCGAAGATGTTTTGAATGTGGGAAGGCCCGTCTTTGCCTCGTCCGAGGGTGTCTCGGAGTTGTTCAAGGTTGTAGAGGATGGCAAGTACGCGATCCGGACCCGCGTGCAGTTTGGCCGCGTCTCGGTCAGCACCATTGAGGTCCTCGAAGGACTCCAGGTCGACGACGAGATCGTCCTGAGCGACATGTCGCAATGGGACGGCCAGGACCGAATCCGACTCAAATAGGGATCAGGTGTCAGGGATCAGGTGTCGGTGGTCAGGAGGGGAGAGGCAAGAAATGGATGTGCTGAGTTATCGAGATTTGCAGGTATGGCAGCATGCGATGGATCTGGCCGTGGAATGCTACGCGGTGAGCAAGGGCTTTCCTCAGAATGAGGTCTACGGACTGGTCAGCCAACTGCGACGGGCAGCGGTATCCGTACCGTCGAATATTGCGGAGGGTCGAGCAAGACAACACAGTCGCGAGTTCCTTCAACACCTGTCGATTGCTTATGGATCACTAGCGGAAATCGAGACACTGATTCAAATCGCGGCGCGGCTGGACTACGTATCTGGCGAGAAAGGCGATGAACTTCTTGAGAAGACAGCCGAGATCGGACGCATGCTGAATGGCCTGCGAAAATCGATAAGGGACAAGATATAGGTTTTGGATTATTGCGGGAGAATGTCGAGAGAAAAGAGGCGGTAAGACAGTTCAGGCTGATCCCCGACCCCTGATCCCTGACCCCCCTGAGTAAGGAGTAACGACGTGAGCGAATCCAACGATTCACTGATCCGGGTGGAGAGCCTGCACAAGGTCTTCGTCACCGAAGAGGTTGAGACGCATGCCCTGGCGGGGATTCACCTGTGCGTGTCCAAGGGCGAGTACGTTTCAATCGCGGGGCCATCGGGTTGCGGCAAGTCCACGCTGCTGGCGATCCTGGGTCTGCTCGATTCGCCCACCGAAGGGGGCTACTGGCTCAACGGCCATCCGGTGGCGGACCTGTCCGCCTCGCAGCGTGCGCGGATCCGCAATCGGGAGGTGGGCTTCATCTTCCAGAGCTTCAACCTGATCGGTGATCTGACCGTCTTCGAGAACGTCGAACTGCCGCTGACCTATCGCGGCATGTCGTCGGGCGAGCGGAAGAAGCGATCGCTCGATGCCCTGGAGAAGGTGGGGATGTCGCACCGGACCAAGCACTATCCTGCCCAGCTTTCCGGTGGTCAGCAGCAGCGCGTCGCCGTGGCTCGCGCCGTAGTGGGTGAGCCGTCGATCGTGCTGGCCGATGAGCCGACCGGAAATCTCGACTCGACCAACAGCGAAGCCGTGATGGGATTGCTGGCGGACCTTCATCGTGAGGGAGCTACCATCTGCATGGTCACCCATGACCCCCGCTACGCACGCCACGCCAAGCGTAGCGTCCATTTGTTCGACGGCCGGATCGTCGAAGAGGAAGAGGCCGCCCGCAAGGAGCAGGAAGTGCGGGAACTCAACAAGAGCGGCTTCGAGGTGGTCTGATGGGGGCGCTGTGGCAAGACCTTCGATACGGGCTGCGGACGCTGGGCAAGTCACCCGGCTTTGCGGGCGTCGTCATCCTCATCCTGGCGATCGCCATCGGCGCCAACACGGCCGTGTTCAGCGTGGTCAACGCGGTGGCGCTCAAGCCCTTGCCTTACCGAGACGCGGATCGCATCGTCACGCTCTGGGAGCAGTCGAAATGGGGGGCAGGCCCCCGTCGCACCAGGATTTCCTGACGTGGTATCGCCAGAGTCAGGTCTTCGAGGGCGTCGCGGCGTATGCCCGGCATGCCTCTACGTTGTCGGTATCGACAAGCCGCGTGAGGTCTGGGCCAATGCGGTGTCGGCGAACCTCCTGCGTCTGCTGGGTATCAACCCCTTGCTGGGCCGAACGTTCCGGCCGGAGGAAGAACGACCGGGAAACGATCAGGTGGTCGTCTTAAGCCATCGCTTCTGGACCGATCGTCTGCGGGCCGACCCGAATGCCCTCGGCAGAACGATCAGTCTTACCAGCGACGAGATGAACCGCGACGGCAGTCTGAGTTTCGACCGCAGGGACTATACCATTGTCGGTGTCATGCCGGCCGATTTCGAGTTTCCTTTTGGGCGTCCGGCGCCCCTTCTGGGTGCCACTGGTCTTCAAACGCGATGCCATCTGGGAGGACGGCAGGCCGGGTGCCCGATTGCCCGGCTCAAGCCCGGTGTCACCCTGGAGCAGGCGGCGAAGAGATGGCCGTGCAGACCGAACGAGCGCGACAAGCCCAACCCAAGACTCGCGCCGACCGCAAGATCGAAGTCGATCGGATGCAGAACCGAGTGCTGGCAGGCAAAACACACGGGCTCCTGTTGCTGCTCGGCGCCGCGGGATTCGTGCTGCTGATCGCCTGTGGCAATGTGGCCAACCTGTTCCTGACTCGCGCCGTGCGCGACAGCACGAACTGGCCACGCGCATGGTCCTGGGGGCTTCGCGCGGCCGGGTCTTGCAGCAGATGCTGACTGAGAGTCTGCTGCTGACCACAGCCGCTGGCCTGGCGGGGCTGCTGCTGACGTTTCTGACCGTCAAAGCGATAGTGGGGCTCTGTCCCGCAGATATTCCTGCGCCTGGGACAGGCGAGCGTGGACGGGACAGTCCTCGGTTTCACCCTCGGCATTTCCCTTCTCACCGGCTTGCTGTTCGGTACGATGCCTGCCTGGAGGGCGGTGGACACGCGCGCGAGTCAGAGCCTCAAGAGCGGGTGGATGCGACCCTCGATCACACGGCAGCGGCGCAGGACCTGCGCGGCGGCCTGGTCGTCTTGCAGATCGCTCTCTCGCTGATCCTCCTGGTCGGCGCGACCCTGCTGATTCGCAGCTTGATCGCACTGCACCGTATGGACCTCGGCTTCCAACCTGAGAACGTGCTGGCGGCTCACATCGAACTGCCGGTGGTGAAGTACTCTGACAGTGAGCATTGCCGGGCGTTCTATGATGAGCTGCTGGAGCGCGTCCGCCATCTTCCGCATGTTCGCTCGGCGGCATTGGCGGGTAGCTCTCTGCAACTGGGTGAGGCGGAGGCCGATCTATCGTTCTCCGTTCCAGGTCGGCCGGTGGCCGAAGGCGAAGAAGCCCCTTGGGCCAAGTGGATCTGCACGAGTTCCGGCTACTTCCAGACGATGGGCATCGAACTGGTCAAGGGCCGGGAACTCACCTATCAGGATCGATACGATCACATCATCATCGATGAGACGTTGGCTCGGCGATACTTCGGTGACGATGATCCTATCGGCTGCGTTCTCACCCATGATGTGATAGCCAAGATGACGATCGTCGGCGTCGTGCGTGCGACCAGGGACTTCCTGACACCTGACCCGCCCCAAGGGACCATCTACATGCAGGTGCAGGCGAACCTGGGCGACAGGACCTTGCTGGTGCGAACGGACGACGACCCGATACGGTTCGCTCCGCTGCTACGTCAGCAGATCGGCGCCCTGAGCCAGGAGGAGATTGTCACCCGGATGGAAACCCTGGAGACGACGCTCTCCGAGACCCTGGCGGCGCGGCGTTTTGTCATGATCCTGCTGGGGCTCTTTGCCGGCCTGGCCCTGATCGTCGCGATGATCGGTGTCTATGGCCTGCTGCAATACAGCACCGCCCAACAGACCCATGACATCGGCGTTCGCATGGCCCTCGGCGCCCGGGAGAATGACGTTCTGGCCGCTGTGCTGAACCAGGGATTCCGGCTGGCTCTCGTCGGCGTGACCGCTGGTGCGATCGGTGCGCTGGCTTTGACACGGGTCCTTTCCAGTCTTCTCTACGACGTGAGCCCGACCGATCCGGCGACACTGGCGGGGGCGTCAATTGTCCTGGCCACCGTGGCACTGCTGGCCAGCTACATTCCTGCTCGCCACGCCGCCAAAGTCGATCCGATGGAGGCGCTGAGGTACGAATAGCGGCAGGTTGACGGTTCACGGTGGGCCGTTGTCAGTAGGAGATCCGGCGCAGGCAGCCGTGTGATATTGGCGACGTTCCTCCCCGACATCTACTCTGTTGAAACAAAGACACATCCGGTCATGGGGTGATGATCCGGATCACGGATAGTGAGTCAGCGTCATATTAGGTAGGCCTGGTCACTGAAAGGTCATCCGATGAAGACTTTAACGGAACGAATCCTGGTGCTGAGTTTGGTCGCTCAGATACTCGCGGTCGGCGGATGCTACAGTTGCGCCAGGTCGCTTCGAGGTGCTATGGCGGAATGCAAGGTGGAGAAATCGGTTCGCGCCGATTTCGCGCCCGGATCGAAACTTGTGATTCGCGATTGTGACGGGGCGATTCGCGTTTGGGGAGAGAACAGGACGGATTGTTCTGTGACGGCCGTCGCCTTTATTCATGCGCCGACAAAAGGTGAGGCGCGAGAGATTGGCGAACAATTGCAGCTTGTTGCCGAGCCCAAAGACGGGACCCTCGTGCTCTGTATAGAACATCGAAAACGCCCTAAATTATCACTTGCGCATTTTGGCGAAGGGACTTAGATAATGGTCTATGAAGACCAGCAAATCCACTTTGACCGTGGCCAGGATGGCGTTGCGGGCGGCGCGTGACAGTCTGCCGGACCATGCCAAGGCCAAGAGTCCCAAGAAGTTCACGCAACCGCAATTGATGGCCTGTCTCGTGATCAAAGAGTTTCTCCAACTCGATTACCGTGGCACACGGACGCTCCTTTCGGAGTGGTCCGATCTGCGGTGCGTCCTCGGGCTGACGAACGTGCCGCACTTCAGCACGCTTTGGGCCGCCAACAAGCGGCTCCTCGGCAAGGCCAAGGCTGATGCGATGCTCGACTCGATCCTCGCCCATTGCCGCGACGCGAAGATCCTGCGGAAACGTTCCAAGCAGGCCGCGATTGACTCGACCGGACTGGAATCGCGTCATGTCTCCGCTTACTTCACGAAACGCTGTAAACGTCATTCGGCCCACTACAAGAGCCGTTATCCAAAGCTCTCCGCCATTTGCGACACGGCGAATCATCTAATCCTCGGCATGGTGATCGACCGAGGCCCCAAGCCCGATCCGGTCGAAGCCCAAGCGACCTTGCATGACGCGTTCAACCGCCAGCGTTTCTCGACCTTGTTGGGTGACGCCGGATATGAATCCGAAGGATTCCATTGTCTCTGCCGTGACAAACTCGGTATTCGCAGCATCATTCCCACCACGGATCGCGGCGGGCCACGACGCGATGGCAAACCTCGTCCGGTACGCGGGCGATATCGTAGGCTGATGAAGCAACGATTTCCCAAGACGACCTACGGCCAGCGTTGGCAAGTCGAAACCGTCTTCAGCATGCTCAAACGCAACATGGGGGCCGCCCTGAAGGCGAGAACGTATCACAGTCAGAACCGCGAAATCCGTCTGCGCATTCTGACTCACAATCTCGCCATCCTCTGGCGTCCCCCGCCATGTTCTATACA
>CAVSCO010000006.1:0-71483 GCA_963726475.1 uncultured Phycisphaerae bacterium
AGAAACAAGGCAACGCGGGCCCGTTAGGAGAGTCGACGATCGATTCGCAGGCGAAACTGGTTCAGGCCGCACAGGCAGGTGACCTCGACAGCTTCGGTGAACTGTGCGAGCGCTACTACACACCGCTCGTGGCGGTTGCGTACACCGTTCTGAGCGACCATCAGCTTGCCGAGGACGCCGCCCAGGAGGCCTTCGCCCGGGGATTGGTGAATCTTCGGAAGCTCAAGGATGGTGGCAGGTTCGCCCCGTGGCTGGCCCGGATCTGCCGTAACGTGGCCATCGACATGGCCCGGGCTCGGTGCCGAGCTGCGAACGCGGAAAGAACGACTGAGGTTGCAGACCGCCGCCGGAATGACGAGACCGTTGAACTTGTCCGGGCCGCAATTGATCGTCTGCCCGCTTCGATGAAGGAAGTGGTGATTCTGCGGTACTACAACCATTGTTCCTACGAGCAGATTTCAACCGTGCTGGGCCTCTCGAAGATGACCATCAACGGTCGCCTGACACGGGCCAAACGCAAACTCGCAGAAATGCTCCGTCAACATGACGGAATGGAGAGATAATCCATGAAGGCCAACGACAACGACAGAAAGCTTGATGAATTGATCCATCAGGCTATCGGCCGAGATGATCCGGCATTCAATTTCGAACGATGGAAACAGGAGCACCGTCCGGAAATCGACGAATTCAGGCGCTCAGGTTGCCAGGAGACGGATTTGGAACCATCGTGCGATGCGTATTATTGACCTCGCACGGAAGCACCCGATGGCTAGAATGGCGGTCGCGGCTGTTCTGGTCATGGTGTTGTGGTTGGGAAGCACCCAACTCGGCCATTCCAGGGGTGGCGTGGCCTTTGGGGACGTCCTGAAACAGACGGCCAAGGTTCAGACTTTCCATGCCACCGTCTATCAGAATGGCAAAGAGACCGAGATTTGGGCGAAACGCCCGAACATGCTGCGTTCCGTGCAGGACGGAGACATCATTGAGATCTCCAACGGTCCGACCCTGTGGGTCGTGAACGTTCCCTTCAACAAGGCCACGCAGCGCCGTTCTCCCTATTTCGAAAGCGCCCAACGCAACGGCCTGGATGTGGTTGACTACTTCCTTCAGATGAACTTCACCGATGAGCTTCCCGCTGTGTTTGCGGAAGAACCGGTTGGTCGCAGCAGGGAGAACGGCAGGGTCTTTGATGTCTATCGTATGGAGTTCACCGCCCAGGACGGCGGGGTCTATTTCGAAGCCCTCGTCGATGCTCAAACCCATCTGATTCACTCCATCAGCGGTCAAGTGGGCGAGGGTGAGGAACTCAGAGGCGATTTCCGGTTCTTTGTCACAGACTATGACATACCGCTGTCCGACGAGTTGTTCAGTTTCACACCCGATCCGACGATGAAGGTCACGGTTGAGCGACCGCCGACGCCAACGGTTTCAGAGATTTCGACAGGAGAGAACGGCTCGACTCTCTCCGGCCGTATCACCTGGGCCCGGAACGGTAAGCCCGTTGTCGGTGCACGCCTGACGCTATCCGGGGGACGCACCGTGACCACTCTCGACGGAAGGAGGAGACCTGAGTTCTTCGTACACGCGGAGACTGATCGGGATGGCCACTGGCAGATCTCCAGCGCCGGCGGGGACAGTCCGGATCTCGGTGCGCAGTTGGGAGTTCGAATGGCCCGCAATGCCCACGTTCACGACCAACGTGGGCACGTCTAAGGACCCACGAATCCTGGTCGACGGGCAGAGCAAATATGCGCGCCTCGACTTCGAGGTCTTCAAGCCGGACGATTTCTATGCGCGACTGACGGCCAACATCACGAACGAAGATGGGGAGCCCGTTAGGGATGTCTCTGCCTGCCTGGAATATGCGGATTCAGACGAGAAGCACCAAAGCGTTTACGCGACGAAATACAGGCACCAATTCACTCGGCGCGACGGCAAATTGAACGACTTCGAAATCTGGCCCACTTATCGCCCGGTCAGGCTGCACATAGGTCCCAAAGACCCGAACGGCCCCTATCCTCTGCAAGGGATGTCCAGCGAGCCGTTCATCATCGAACCTCAACAGTCGTACCATCTTGATATGGTTCTCTCATACCAGCGAGCGATGGTCGTTCAAGTGGTTGACGTCGAGGGCGATCCGCTCGAAGGTGTGTCCGTCTCCGTTCGGGACGGCGAGCAAGGTTTCCCGATCTTTCCTGCTTCCATCAGGCGAGAAGGTCTTGTGCTCACGGATGCCGATGGTTTTGCAGAGGTGTCCGGCATGCTGCCTGGCGAAGATGTTTTCCTCGTGGCGCAGCGATGGGATGCCAACGAGTCCGTCGGCCCGGCAGGCACCCAGTGCCCTCTGATCTCAATGGTCGGCTCGGCGAAAGCCCCCTCCGATAGAGATAAGCCTCTTGTCGAAGTGGCTTTCGATGAGCGTCCGATCGTCGTTGAGGGACAGCTCGACATTGATGTTACGGGCGGTATGGCGTGGGTCTATGTCGGCCTTCCGCAGGAACCTGGACGTGAGCCGCGTGTGGCACTTTTCCGAATCCGGACCGATGACCAAGGAGGATTCGTGTTACGCGGTGTGCCGGCCGGAACGGTCAGGATAGGCTACGGCGCACTCTGGCCGGATGGCAGGCGTGCCGACGGCCACGGAATCATTGTCGTCGAGCCGGGCAACCGATATCGGATTGGGTTCGCCGAGCAGGGCCTCCAACTGTTCAGCCGCCAACCCATGCCCTGAGTGCCGTAAGCGAGTCGATGAAGCCCATTCCCGCCCCCGAAATCCCCTTCGGGGCGGGTCCACTTCTGCACGCCCACAGAAAACACGCCGCAAGATAGAGCATGGCAGGCCCTTCGGTTGTTATATTGGTGAGACGTTAACGTTCTCGACGAAAGGGCCTTTTCGGTGAAGTTGGAAGAGAGGTTGCTGGTTTGGCGGCTAAACCGTGGCGACGGGACGGCTCTGTCCGAAGTCTACGAGCGGTGCCGGGATGATCTGCTGAAGCTGGCCGGCTCGATGCTTCGCGACGCCGCTGCGGCTGAAGACATCGTGCAGGACGTCTTCGTTGGATTCGCCGGCTACGGCCCGGACCTTTCGCCTGACGGGCAGCCTCAAGGGTTATCTGGCCACGTGTGTGGCCAACGCGGCCCGCAATCGGATCAAGGCGGCGTCGCGGCGCAGAACAACCGATCTCGACAATATAGGCGGGCCTGGAGTCTCGGGCCGAGCATCCGGGACGCTGGATGGTGATAAGCGAAGAGTTTGAGCGAATCAGCGGCACGATGGCGGAGTTGCCTGCCGAGCAGCGCGAGGTCATCAGCCTGCACGTGTATGGCGACATGACCTTTCGGGAGATCGCCAAGTGGCAACAGGTGTCGATCAAGACGGTGCAGAGCCGGTATCGGTATGGACTGGACAAGCTCCGAGCGGCTCTGAATGGTGAGGTAGCACGATGAAACCCAAAGAAAACGTCGAGAGATGGCTGAAGGACGCGTCGATTGAAATCGACGGTGCACAGGACCAGCACGTCCGCGACCGAATGCATGAGGCTTACGCCCAATCGGCTGACCCTGGCACGACTTCCCATCGTCCCGACTACTGGGGCCTGGTCTTTGAGAGTCATGTGGCCAGATGGGCTGCTGCGGCGGTCATCCTCCTGTGCTGGGCATCCTCGTCGGTCAGTTCGGCGCCATGTTGGCCGGAAGCAGTGTCGCCTGGGCGGAGGTTACCCAACGCTTCCAATCCGTTCCGTTCTTCAGTGCGACGATTTATATGAAGGAGAACGCTACCGCTGAACCGAGACAGATGGAACTGTGGATGAGCCGGGATGGGCATGCCCGGGTTCGCCTGGGCAACCAGATCGTTTTCGGCCGGCGGGGGCAAGTCATTCAGGCGTTCGACATCGAGTCTGCGCCAGCCGGTCGAGGCTGACGAACTGGCGGTCTTCTTCCTCCAGAAACTGGGCGAGGCGGACGTGTTCTCGCTGGAGACGGTCATCCGTGTCATGTTCGGCAGTGAGATGCGCGACGTCACGCCGTTGGTCAATCCGGATGCGGTGATCTCTCAGGACGTGGTGGTCTTCGATCTCGACTTACCCGACACGCCGGAACGGGTCCGTATCTGGGCGCTGCGTGAGAGCCGGTTGCCCATCCGCATTCGGGTTTGGGACCCGCGTGATGGCGAGGTGACGGATGCGATTCTCGAGTACTCCACGGAGCAGGCACAGGAGTTCTTCGACCCGAACGCCTTCGGCGCCGACTACCGTTCCAGAATAGAGAATCTCTGAGTGCGAAACGCGAAGGGAGTGTAATATGCACCGTAGTAGACAAAGGCAAAGATGGGGCTCGTTGGGTGCGTGGGGCGTCTTTATGCTCACGGTGTTTGCAGGAGGATCGGCGGTTATGCACGGACAGGAGCGGACCTATGCGGAACGGCTGGGATGGCCGGCGGGAACGAAAGCGGTGATCTTCCACGTGGATGATGCGGGGATGTCGCATGACTCCAACATGGGAGCCCGGAAGGCGATCGAAGAGGGGGTCGCGACTTCACTGAGCATCATGATGCCTTGTTCGTGGGTCCCGGAATGTGTGGACTGGGTCAAGGATCGCGGGCAGGTGGACGCGGGCATTCATCTAACGTTGACGTCGGAGTGGAAACGATATCGGTGGGGACCGGTGGCCGGACGCTCCGTTGTGCCTGGCCTGCTGGATGAGCAAGGCTACCTGTGGCACGAGGTCGCCGGGGTGGTTCAGCATGCGTCACCCGAGGAATTCGAAGCCGAAGTCCGGGCTCAGGTGGACCGGGCGATTGCCATGGGAGTCCAACCGACCCATCTCGACAGTCACATGGGGACGTGCTTTCAGCCGCAGTTCATCCAACGATACGTCGAACTGGGCATGGAGAAGGGCATTCCCGTTCATGATGTTTGGTGGGCATATGCAACACATCAGCGCCGAGGCAGGGCAGTTCAAACCCCTGCTGCGATCTCTTGGCAGAGGAACTGTGGAATGCCGGACTGCCCGTGATCGACGACTTGGTGACGAAGCCGACAAACGGTCCTGAGTACGAACAGCGAAAGAGCGAGCTGATCACGCTGCTGCGCGAGATGAAGCCGGGTATTACTCAGATCATCGTCCATTGCACCGAGCCGACGGAAGTCTTCTCGTACATATCGGGTTCCGGCCCGGCCCGTCAGGCGGAACTGAGACTAATGACCGATCCGGATATCAAAGCATTCATCCAATCCGAAGGCATCGTCCTGACGAACTGGCGCGAGCTGAAAGAACGCCGTCAGCGCCCCTGTAGGGGCGGGCCACTGTGCCCGCCCGGCTCACGAACGGCCGGCGGCATCATCATCGTCAACCTGAAATTGGAAAAGGGCACGGAATGTCTATCCACACATACAGACAAACGCATCGAAGAGGTTTCACCCTCATCGAGTTGCTGGTGGTCATCTCAATCATCGCCTTGCTCATGGCGATCATGGTTCCGGTTCTGAGCAAGGCCAAGGAGCACGCCCGTCGCGTGGCCTGCCAGAACAACCTTCATCAAGGGTTGCTGGTGGGCCAGATGTACGCCTCGGATTCTGATGGGTTTCTGCCCGAGGGCAACGTCATCGACAAGTCCGCCCCGGGTTACAGCAAGGATTGGGACAGCGCCGATCTGATGACGTTGCTCAACTACAAGACGATGCTGGCTTTTGGTCACTATGGGCTGACCGAGAAGCACGCCACCTGTGAGACGGTGCGCAAGTACTTCGAGACCCAGGATGGGTGGCTCAGCCCGCTGCCTTCGCCTCATTCGCTGGTCGAGGCGACCCAGGTCGGCTGGATCTACTGGGGCAATCGAGGCGATTGGACCGACGAGAACACCGGTCGCAAGTACATCACCGCCAAAAAGATCACGGACAAGGCCACCTCCAATACACTGGTCACCTGCTTCTGCTACAATCGCTACGATGCCGTCGGTGGCGCGGGCAATTGGCCCGCCTGGTATGCCTCTCATGTTGGCGGCACGTTCCAGCACGCGGTCGGCCAGCCGATGCCGGACCCCGATGGCCTGGCGGTCGGCTATCTCGACGGGTCGGTCCGCTTCGTCAAATGGCACGATCTGACGCCCAGCAACCACGAAGGCGAGTACCTGGTCTATTACGACGCCGGCATGTAGAAGTACCCCAAGGCGACCTCCCTGAGCCGATTTTCGAGAAGACTTGAAGTCAGACCGCCTTTGGCGGTAAGCTTGAGTTTCGTGCTTGGCGATCTGGACCCTCGGGTCCACCTCTCCGCGACAACGTCATGGGAAGCCCGGTCTCGCTATGAAGGCGAAGACCATGGGAAAGACAGGGAGAAACCGTATGAGCCATGACCGCAGTATGACACTCACGCGGCGTCGATTTCTGGAACGAGGGGCGATGGCGGTCAGTGCGATGGCATTGCCCTGTTATGTCCCGGCCTCTGCCCTGGGGCGTGGCGGAGTCGTGGCGCCCAGCGAACGCATCGTGATGGGCAGCATCGGCATCGGTGGCCGCGGTTCTTACGACTTGGGCTATATGCTGACCCAGTCCGATGTGCAGTGGGTCGCTGTCTGTGACGTCTTGAAGAGCCGGCGAGAGCTGGCCAAGAACACGGTGGACACCAAGTACGGCAACAAGGACTGCGCTGCCTATGGCGATTTCCGCCAGCTTCTGGCCGAACGGACCGATATCGATGGCGTGGTGATTGCCACCGGTGACCGCTGGCATGCGCTGGCTTCGATCCTGGCGATGAGGGCGGGCAAGGATGTGTATTGTGAGAAACCGGCGTGTCTGACGATGGCGCAGGGCCAGGCGGTGGTGGAGACCGCCCACCGATACGGCCGGGTTTACCAGACCGGTGCCCAGCGGCTCAGCGAGCCGCATCATGTATTCGCCATCGAGATGGCCCGATCCGGACGGCTGGGCCCGATTCATACCGTCTATGCCGACTGTCGCTGGCGGGATGGGATGCGTCACGATTGGCTGCCTGCCCAGCCGCAGCCGGCTAAGGACGAAGTGGACTGGGATATCTGGCTCGGTCCGTCTCCCTGGCGGCCCTACAACGCGGGGTACGTCAATGGCGGAGGATGGTACCATTTCTATGATTTCGCCACGGACGTCGCGATGTGGGGCGCCCACACGGTCGCCCAGGCGCTGGCCGGACTCGACATGACGGATGTCTCCGGCATCGAGTTCGAGTATGCCGGACCAGACGCGACGATGGTGACGCACCTGTCCAACGGGGTAAAGCTGGTTCTCTTCCGAGTCGCCGGTTCGGTGTGGGATCCGTGCGAGTATTGGCACGGTGCCTGTGGCGAACGGTTCGATGGTCCCGAAGGATGGGCCGCAGCCGCCGACGGCTATTCGGGGACCGATGTCTCCTCTCCGGCTATGTTGCGCGACTACAAAGAGGTGCTGGCGGACTACACGGCTCGCACACAACGGCCTCTGGACCATGTGCGGGATTTCTTCGATTGCATCCGCTCGCGTCGACCCACGGTGGCCAGCCCGGAGGTCATGCAGCGGTCCATGAACATCTGCCTGGCGGCCGACATCTGCGAGCAACTGCAGCGAAACCTGAAGTTCGACCTGCGCAAGGCCGAATTCGTCGACGATGCGGAAGCCAACCGGATGCGCTCCCGCGCGATGCGCGTCCCATACATCCTCTGATGGTGTGTGTCGCCCGGAAGGCCACAACGGTTTTCGCCGTCAAGAGTGGATTGACAGGTCCGGCTCCAAGCGTCATAATGGTATCGGAATGGAACCATTTGGGAGTACGGCTATGCCGACGATTACGGTCAAGAATATTCCGCCGGAGATCTACGAGAAGCTCAAGCGGGCGGCCGAGATCAGCCATCGCAGCATCAACCGTGAGATCATCGCGTGCATCGAACGGGCCGTCTGTAGCCAGCCGACCGATCCAAACCAGTTGCTCGCCAACGCGCGGAAGCTGCGCAGCAAACGGCGGCGCATCCGATCACGGATCGCCAGTTGACCCGCGCCAAGGCGGCAGGCCGGCCGTGATTGCCGTCGATACGAACGTCATCGCGTACCTGTATCTGACGAGTCCTCATTCCGCGCAGGCCGAGCGAGTCCTCCTCAAAGATTCGTTATGGGTGGCTCCTATCCTCTGGCGAAGCGAGCTGCGCAACGTCCTGACGCTCTACATACGGAAGAAACACCTCAGCTTGGTCCAGGCCCAGGGAGTTATGGAAGAGGCTTTGCACCTGATGAACGGTCATGAGTACGAGGTTCCATCGCGCCACGTTCTCGACCTGGCGGCTGCAAGCGCGTGTTCCGCCTACGATTGTGAATTCGTCGCCTTGGCCAAAGATCTGGATATCCCCCTGATCACAGTCGATCGGCAGATCCTGAAGTGCTTTCCAGGTATCGCTGTTGCGCCAGAGCAGTTCGGTCGCTGAGGCGGCCTCCGGCTACAGCTTCCAGGCTTTGCTACGCTCTGTTGCGGATCGTGTGGAAACGCCCGCCGGAGTCAGATCATGCGGAGCCGAAGCTCTTACGAACCTGGATGGTTGTCGTTTTCGCCTTGGCCCTGGCCTCGGCCGTCGCGCGCATCTGGTATCCCATCGACCGGTGGATCGGCTTTCTGGGGTTCATCCAGGTCGCGTTTGCCGATGCGCCGCGTGATCTGAGTTTCTTCATTCTGGGCGCCATTGCTTATCGGCGACAGTGGTTCCTCTCGCTGCCTGCTTGGACGGGATATGCGTGGCTGACTGTTGGGCTGATTGCTGCTGTGTCGTGGTATGCCTACGCTCTGGGTTTCCACCATGTCCTGGGCCTGAGCCGGACGACCATGGGGATCGTCTATCCGATATGGGAAGCGTTTCTCTGCTGCGGGATGTGCATCGGCCTGCTGGTCCTGTTCCGTGAACGCCTTGATTTCCAGGGACGTTTGGGCAAGGCGATGGCACAAGGCCAATACGGAGTCTATCTTTTCCACATGCCGGTCGTGATCCTGGCTCAATACGTGATCATCGGCGCTGCACTATCACCATTCACGAAGTTCGTCATTGCCACGGCCATGAGCGTACCCCTCACCTTCCTACTGGCACACGGACTTCGCAGGCCCGCACTAATGAGGAAGGTCCTTCAGCTCGCAGGGGCTACAATCTCAGAGCTTCCAGGCTTTGGCGAAGGCTTTGAAGCTGCGGTCGTAGGTGCGTTCGACGTCGTCGGGGAAACAGCAGGCGGGCAGTTGCTTCGAGGAAAGGTGATAGCTGAGGCATTCACAGCAGACGCCTTTATTGCCACACCCGGGATATGAGCAGTTGCAGTTCTTGAGGTTCTTGTCCTTCTTGCATTCCATGATGCAGAGTTCTCCTATCGTTTTCGTTTGTTGGGAGCAAATGGGTCGCTCATGATCTTATAGACTTCGGCCCCGCATTCAAGGCATTTCCACGGTCGCGGCCGGCGGGCGTCCCGTATCCAGAAGATCGCCCAGAAGCCGGTCATCAGCGTCAGAATCAGGTGGGGAAGGTGACGAATCCCCGCTCGTCCGACCGGCACCTGCCTGAGGCACTTGCCGCAATAGCCGCTGGCCTCTTCCAATCGACTGAAATGCACTTTCATCGCAGGGTCACACCCGGCAATTCACAAATCATCCGCGCGGCGGGCGAATCATGATTCGCCCCTACCTTGTTCTTAATTCGTATAGCCGGACGCTGTAGGCTGGGGACGTCAGCGTATTGGATACGTTCGAGACGGGTTCCTCTTCGATCGTTACCTTCGGTGCCTGGCCTGGATCGTTGAAGGCCATCGGATCGTCGTTCGCGATCGTCCAGCAGTCTCCTTCTCCGGTCAGTTCGGCTGCCTCCAGGTCCAACGTTACGTCGTACGCGGCCTCGGTGGGGTTCACGATGCCGACGGTGATCGCCTTCTTGTCGGCGGTCCATGCGGCGGCGACGTCCAGCCCATACATTTTGCCTGTCACGGCCAGCGGAATCTGTCCGAAGTGATTGCGGTAGAGTTCCAGGACCAGGCCCGTCGTTTCCATCGCGGCGGCCGTGTCGGTCGTCTTGATCGCGCCGATGACGTTAACCGTCTGAGCGTAGTTGGCCATGAAGTAGAGATCGCTGTTTCGCGACAGCTCGTGCAGGCCGGCCGCGATACCCAGCGCATCCTTCATGAAATACCGCGTGCCCAACTCGCCAAAGACGTGCGGGCCGTACCAGTAGTTCCATTCGTCCAGCGCGATGCGGATGTCCTTGCCCTTGAGCGCATCGATCTCTTTCCTGTACCGCCGATGAGCGTCGGCAATCTGAGTAATGGCATCGGGGATCTGTTTGACGTGCTCCGCGATGGGCTCGCGCTCCTGGCGATAGAAATGCTCGCTGATCAAGTTCATCGTGTCGGCGCAGTTCTCCAGCATACCCCGGGACCAACGCCCGACGGCGCCGACGCCGATGAGCTTGATGTCGGGGTCGACGTCCCACATCGCCTTGGCAAACAGGTTGTGCTTGATCACGTACTGGTTCAGGGCCATGTGGCCAAGCTGCCACGTGCCGAACATTTCGTTGCCGACGCACCACCACTTGACACCGTAAGGCTCGGGGTGGCCGTTCTCCGCTCGCCACTTGCCCATCAGCGTGTCGGCCGAGCCGTTGGCGTACTGGACTTCCTGCGAGGCGGAGTAGTCGTCGCCAAAGCCCGAATTGACCGCGATCATCGGCTCGGTTCCGACCTCCTTGCAGAACAGCAGGAACTCGTCGAGGCCGAAATCATTGTGCTCGACGCCTCGCCAGGCCGGGTTCTTCCGAGGCGGTCTTTTGTCGCGCGGGCCGATGCCGTCCCGCCAGTTGTAGCCACTGACGAAATTGCCGCCGGGCCAGCGATAGATGGGCGAGTTGAGTTGCTTGAGCAGTTCGAGCGTGTCCGCCCGCATGCCATGGACGTTGTCGGCCGGCATCAGCGAGACGGTGCCGATATAGCGCGGCGCCGCGACTGACGCGAATCTCCAGCGAGGCCCGGTCGGTGGACTCGCCCGGCGTGAATTGCAGCGGGCACTGAATGTACTCGGTGCCGTTGACCGTCAGATAGATTGACTCTCGCTCGTTGTGGCTGTCACCCCAGGCGAGGGAGACTTCTACGTTCACACCCGCTTGCGACTTGGGCTTGATCCAGATGTAACCGGAATACTCTTTGCCCTTCAGGACACCGAGTCCGCCCTGCTCCATCCCGGACGCCATTTCGATCACGGGGGTATGCTCGCCTACGAACGGCGCGTCGCTGTCCATGACGACTCCGCTGGTCGAGCCGATTATCTTCCACGCCGATGGCCGACTGCCGACGGGATAGTAGAACTTGCGGTCTTCCAGCATCTCGGCCCAGATGCCGCCGTAGATGCAGCGGCCCAGGTGCTCGATGAATTGCCCGTAGATGTACTTGGAGATCGGCTCGCCTTGTGCTTCCGCGTCAATCGTCACTTTGGGCTTGATGCTCTCTTTGATCCGGAAGACGTGCCCATCCCTCGGGCGGACCAGATAGGGATAGCCCGCTTCGTCCCAGTCCACCTTCATCTTCGAAAGGTACCAGCTTGCCCCGTTGTCGTTATTGCCCTGGAAGAACAGATACGTCTGTCCATCGTCATCTCGGAAGACGCCCGGATGGCCCGATTCGCTGGCGTTCCATTCGTCCGCGTTGCCGTTAGGCAGCAGTGGATACCGTGACAGACGCGTCCAGGAGAGGCCATCGGTGCTGACGGCGCAGCCGATTTGCTGAGGCGCGTTGTTGTACGCACCCGCGTAGAACATGTAGAGTTTCCCATCGTGCTCGATCACCGATGGGGCTTCGATACACTTGCCCTCCCAGGGCAATTCGGGTTGGAGGATCGACGCTTCGCAGAGCTGCGTCCATTTGTCCCGGCCCCAGTCCGAATCGACCGGCGCCGGCCACCACGAGCTTCTGGATCTTCATCGCCGGGTCGCGGGTGGCGCAGTACAGCAACAGGACCCCGCCGCGTTCGATGACGTCGGCGTCGATCGCACGCCCGCAGTTCCAATCGCCTTCAGGGTGGAAGATCGGATTACTCTGGTTTCGCGTGAAGTGAATGCCATCTTCAGAAAACGCGTGACAGATCGCGTCATTGCGTCCGTTGCCATAGGTCTGATAGAACAGGTGTACCTTCCCATCCCGAACCATCGCAGCCGGTGCGGCCAGGCCGTTTCGTTCGTACTCACCCTCAGGCAGGATCTCGCCAACCTTCTTCCAGTTGGTCAGGTCGTTGCTTTCTGCGATACCGACGGCGATCCCGTCCTTGCCCCGGTTGATCGAGTAGTACATCAGGTACCGATCCTGGAATCGCACGACGTCGGGGTCCTTGGCGAAGAGCTTCTCGTACGAGTCGTCGGTGTAGTACATCCTGGGCCGGCCTGGTGAATCGGTTGCTTCGCCCAGCCGTTCCAGCTTGATGTCGTCGAACCAAGCCTTGCCGGTGGACTGGCCCCAGCCGCCAAAGAGGCAGTTGATCCCGATCGTCGAATGCGAGCCCGTATCGAATTCCGCTTCGACCTGCGTCCAGTCGGTGGTCCCTGTCACAGCCTCCGTCCGCGCGCTTTGGATGTCGTGCACGTTCAACTGAGCGCCACGACCGGAACCGGCGACGAGGTTCTCCGTCTTGATCCAGCCACTGAGCCGGTAACGCGAGAAGGGCCGCACGTGAGTCGTCGCGAACCATCCGGCGTCGGCGCCGGTCGATGATTCGATCATCACGGAACGCCCATCCGTTCGCCCGCGCCGAGCGTAGCGGAATCGGGCCTGGCCTCCATACGTGCGCTGTTCCCATCCGGCCGGCAGGTTACCATTGGCACGCTCGAACGACGCATTGCGAAGCATATCCTCGGGCAGCGTGGGTTCGGCCGCACCTTCGGTTCGGGCCAGCCAGACGGCCATCTCGCCCGATCCGCGATGGGCCCAGGCGTAATACGGAATCGCCGTGATGTCTCGCTCGTTTCGCAGCAGGGTCTTTCCATCACTGGCGTAGCGAAGGCCTTCGGCTTTGCCCCGGATGACGGTGACGCCTCCCAGGAGGTCTTTCTGATACGAGGCCAGCAGGGGAGCGTCGTCGTTCAGTACGAGGTTGAAGATGCCACCCTCGTTGTCGGGCCATTCGAGACAGTAGACGATCGGGCCTCTTTCCAGCGCCACCCGACCCGTGTCCGCCTTCACCTTCTCGTTGGCGATCACCCGCCTGACGGGCATGGGCAGGTTCAACTCGATGACATCACCCTTCTTCCACTCGCGTTCGAGCCGCACATAACCCTTGTCGATCTCCACGTCTTGCGTCTTTCCGCCAACGGTCAGTTCCACGTTCGCGACGCCCGGTTGCTTGTAGTGGTACAGGTCGCTGGGCACCGGGTGGCCCTGGGCCCAGCCTGGAATGCGGACGTACATCGCGAAGTGTCCCGCAGGCTCGGGACTGACGGTCACCTTGACCTTTCCGTCCCAGGGGTATTGGGTCTCCTGCGCAACTGAACGGTTCGGTCGGCCATTTTGATCGTCGCCGAACCCTGGGCGAAGAGGTTCACGTACAAGCCGTCATCGGTCTGGGCATAGACGTAGCCCGGAACCGATGCGATGAAGCGGGCGATATTGCCAGGGCAGCAGGCGCAGCCAAACCAGGGGCTCCGCTCGTGCTGACCGTGCGAGGCCAGCGGATTGGGATAGAAGAACCGGTTGCCTTCGAGCGAGACGCCCGAGATCACACCGTTGTAGAGCGTCCGTTCCATCACGTCGATGTACTTGGCGTCGCCATGGAACAGGAACATGCGATGGTTCCAGTAGACGTTGCCGATGGCGGCGCAGGTCTCGCAGTAGGCGGTCTCATTGGGCAGTTCATAGGGTCCGCCGAATGCCTCGCCATTGCCGGTCGCTCCGATGCCTCCGGTCAGGTACAGCTTCTTGAAGACCACGTCGTGCCAGATGCGATCAATGGCGTTGAGATAGCGCTTCGTCGCCCGTCATCGCGGCCACGTCGGCCATCCCGCTGTACATGTACGCGGCGCGGACGGCGTGGCCCACGGCCTCGTTCTGCTCGTAGGGCTTCTCGTGCGACTGGTTGTACGGGCTGCCTCCCGGGCCTCGCGTGTCCAGGAAGAACTTCGCGAGATTCAGGTACTTCTCGTCACCCGTAGCGCGGTAGAGTTTGACCAGGCCCATTTCGATGACCTGATGTCCGGGGGCGTCCTCGTTCTTGCCTGGCCCGAAGACGGAGTCGAGCAATTCGGCGCTCTTCAATGCGATATCGAGCAGGTTTCGCTTGCCCGTCGCCTGATAGTGGGCGGCCGCCGCCTCGTAGAGATGGCCCATGTTGTAGAGTTCGTGACTGCTGGCCAGCTTCTCCCATCGCTTGTCACCAAACCAGCTCCGCAGCCGATCGCAGTGGTTGGTCCGACAGGTGTAGAGATATCCGTCCTCCTCCTGGGCGGCCGCGATCTTGGCGATCAGATCGTCGAGATACTTGTCCAGCTTGGGATCGGGTTGGACGTTCAGCACGTACAACGCGCCTTCGAGAATCTTGTAGGGGTCGGTGTCGTCAAAGGGGAAATCGCCCTTGTGCTCGCCCTCGATCTTCCCGGCCGCGAGCAGGAAGTTGTCCATGCGGCCTGTCTCCTCGCACTTGCCAAAGGCGTAGGGGATCGTCACGGTTCGGTTCGTCTCGATCCGCGGGGCCCAGAACTCATCGGTGACTTTCACTTCGGTAAACGGCACGGGGCGAATCGGATAGTCTCGACCCACGACGCGACCGGAGACCAGACCGGTCAGGAAGGTACCTGCCAGAACGATCAGTGCAATCTGCCGAGAATTCATCACGTCTCCTTTCAACGATCCGTATAAGAACGATAGGGGGTTCAGAGCCCCCATCTTACCGCAAACGGCGCCAAATGCAATCCTCCGAATCCGCAACCTCGGCCCCTCGTGTCGGAGGACTGGTGGCAAGTCATGATGAGACCTTGACTTGCCACGGGTGAGCCGGGACAATCGCTTTGTCTGACGGCAAGCCACGTGCGGCCGGAGCGGCCCGGCGGCCCGGTGTCGGAGGGCGAACATGGGCGTCTCGGAGGCGTACGATGGATGTATTCGCACCAACGCCCACTGGACTGTGACCACGAGAAGGAGATCGATGATGAGGACTGTCGTGAGAAGCAGGTCTCTGGCGGCCGTCTTGGCCATCAGCCTGATTCTGGGGGCTCTGCCGCTGTCCGGCTGTCAATCGCGGCGGAAATACGCGAGAACCGGTCGGCCCTGTCCGGTCTGCAAGCGGGAGACCCGGATCATGCCGCTGACGGGCCTGACCTACACGACGTGTGTGTGTCCGGAGTGCGAGAAGGTGACAACGCTGGACGCCGCGACGCAGGCGGCCGTGGAGGCCTATACCGGTGTCGGGGTCGGTGACACCGTCGAGGTCTGTCCCCACTGCCAGATTGTCGTAGAGCGTTGCAGCACCTGCCGAGAAGCGAAGGGCAAGTAGATAGGATAGGAACCTCCGGAGGCCACGCCGGTTGTGTTTCATGGGTTGACTTCAAGGCGAGACAAGCAGATAGTGGTCATATCTGTTGTGATGCCTTGAGGAGTCGATTTCTCATGAAGCCGTTCATCTCGATTGCAGCCATCCTTCTGACGGTCTCCATGCCTGCGTGGTGCGCCGATCGCATCGATCTGTCGGGCACCTGGGGTTTTGAGATCGACCGGAACGACGCCGGGATTGCCGAGCAGTGGTACGACAAAGAGCTGTCGGATCAGGTCCATCTTCCCGGTGCGATGCAGAACCAGAGTTTTGGCGATGAGATCACGGTCGAGACCGAATGGACCGGCGCCGCCAAGCTGGAGACCTGGCTGAATGAGCCGAGATACGCGAAATATCGGCAGCCAGGCAACATCAAGGTGCCGTTCTGCCTCCAGCCTGAGAAGCATTATGTGGGTGCGGCGTGGTACCGGAAGCAGATCGAGATTCCATCGTCCTGGCAGGGCGATGCTGCGATCCTGACGCTCGAACGGCCTCACTGGGAGACCCGGCTCTGGATCGATGGCCGGTTCATCGGTCGACGCGACAGCCTGTGTACGCCGCACGAATACGATCTGGGGCCTCTGTCACCGGGAACGCACGTGCTGACCCTGCGCGTGGACAACCGGATCATCGTGGACGTGGGCGATTGGTCCCACAGCGTCAGCGATCATACGCAGGGCAACTGGAACGGCGTCGTCGGGCGGATCGAGCTGGCCCGCCGTCCCGCCGTCTGGATCGATGACATCCAGGTCTTTCCGCACATCGACACTGGATCGGTGACTGTCGAAGGCCGGGTGGGGAACCGCACGGGCCAGCCGGGGCAGGGCGAAGTGACGATATCCGTCGGGCAGATCCGGGGCAGGAAGCGCAAACACCGCCAGCGTTGACAAAGCCAATCTCGTGGGACGTCGATGGCGGTTCGTTCGAGATTCGATTTCCCCGAGAAAGGCGCGTTGCAGCTCTGGGATGAGTTCAATCCTGCGTTGTATCGGCTCACTGTTTCGATTGAGGGTAAGGGTGCGATGACGAGCGAAGGCCATTACCTTTGGCGTGCGAGAAGTGGCACGACCCCCGACAAGCTCTTCGCCATCAACGGGCGAAAGACCTTCCTTCGCGGGACGCTCGAATGCTGCATCTTCCCGCTGACGGGCTATCCGCCGACCGATGTCAAGTCGTGGGAACGGATCATCCGCATCTGCAAGGCCCACGGGCTCAACCACATCCGCTTCCACTCGTGGTGCCCGCCGGAAGCGGCTTTCCAGGCGGCCGACGAACTGGGCTTCTATTACCAGGTCGAGTGCGGCGTCTGGACCAATCCGGGCAACGGCACTCCTGTCGATCAGTGGCTTTGGGATGAAGCGGATCGCATCGTGCGGGCTTATGGCAACCATCCCTCATTTCTCCTGCTGGCCAGTGGCAACGAGCCGCATGGTCCCAAACGCGAAGAGTACCTCGCCAAGTGGGTCACGCACTGGAAGCAGAAGGACCCGCGCCGACTCTATACCAGCGCTTCCGCTTATCCGCTGTTGCCGGAGAATCAGTACCACGTGGACTATCACCCTCGCGGACCCAAGGGGTGGGGGGGCAAGAATTACGCCGACGCGGTCAAGGCGTATGACGTTCCTGTTATTGTCCACGAGATGGGCCAGTGGTGCGTCTATCCGGACTTCAGTGAGAAGTCCAAGTACACAGGGCCGCTCAAGGCGAAGAACTTCGAGATCTTCCGGGATTCGCTGGCCGACCATGGCATGCTGGACCAGTGGCGGGATTTCCTGCGTGCCTCGGGCAAGCTCCAGGTCCTCTGCTATAAGGAGGAGATCGAGGCGGCTCTCCGCACGCCCGGCATCAGTGGCATTCAATTGCTCGATCTGCACGACTTTCCGGGCCAGGGCACGGCGCTGGTGGGGGTGCTCAATGCGTTCTGGGGCGCAAAGGGCTATGTCACGTCCGACGAGTTCAGGCGATTCTACGGTCCCACGGTTCCTCTGGCCCGCATGGAAAAGCGCGTGTGGACGACGGACGAGACCTTCGACGCCGATCTGAGCGTGGCTCACTTCGGCGCCAAGCCCATGGGGAACGTGACGCCAAGGTGGAAGCTGCTCGACGATGCCGGCCGAGTCGTGATGAAGGGCCACTGTCAGGCACGTGACATCCCGGTCGATCGGGGGATTGAATTGGGACGGGTTCACTTTGCGTGGGATGAACTCCCGGCACCCGCCAAGTACAGATTGGTGGTGGGTCTCGACGACATGCCTTTCGAGAACGATTGGGTGCTCTGGCTCTACCCGGCCAAAACCGATGCGCAGGAGCCGCAGGATGTGCTGGTCAGCTCGTCCTTCGATGAGCCAACACTCACGAAGCTGGCCGACGGGGGCAAGGTTCTGCTGCTCTTGACCGATACGCCAGGCGATTTCCCCAAGGGGGCGTTTACGCCCATCTTCTGGAACCGCTACATGTTCGACACGCAGCAGACGCAGACACTGGGGCTGCTGTGCGATCCGAAGCATCCGGCGTTGAAGCTGTTCCCGACCGATTCGTTCAGCGGCTGGCAATGGGCTCAGATTCTGCCAACCTCTCGTGCTCTGGTCATGGATTCGTTCCACGTTCGACCGATTGTCCAGCCCATCGATGACTGGAACACCAATCGCAAGCTTGGACTGATCTTCGAGTGTCGCGTGGGTGATGGTAAGCTGTTGGTTTGTTCGGCCGACTTGCAGCGGGATCTGGATGAACGGCCCGTCGCTCGCCAGTTGCGGCATAGCCTGCTTGCCTACATGGCTTCCGACGCGTTCGATCCCATGAAGGAAGTGTCGCTCGACACGCTTCGAGGCTTGTATCGTGAGCCGACGGCTTTGAAGCGAATGGGCGCGACCGTCACCGCGGACAGTGAGCAGTCCGGCTATGAAGCGTATCGAGCGATCGATGACGATCCGGACACGATATGGCACACGGCCTGGGACCCGGTCCAGCCTTTACCTCACTGGCTGGCGATCGATCTGAAAGAGCCTCGGGAGATCTCCGGTCTGAAGGTTTTGCCTCGCAGTGACATGGCGAACGGCCGGATCGGAGACTATGAAGTCTATGTCAGCCGCGATGGCGACCAGTGGCAGCGCATGGCAGCCGGACATTGGCCCAACAGCGCCGCCTCGCAGACCGTTCGGTTCGAAAGCCCTGTCACGGTCCGCTACGTCAAGCTTGTGGCACTAACGGAAGTCAATGGAAACGGTTTCACGTCGGTCGCCCAGATCGACATTCTGATGGAGTGAATCATGCCCCGCAGTACCGCTAAAACAACGACTTGTCTGATGGCATTCATCCTGATCTGCATCTGTGCGCTGGGGCAGGCTCAGCCGATCATCGAACGATTGCAGCCGGCTCCGAAGGATGCCGGGTTTCGGATGGAAGGCTACTTTGTCTGGGGTGGCTCGCTGATCAAGGTGGGCGATGAGTATCATCTCTTCGCCTCCCGCTGGCCTGAGGAGACTCGCTTTCCGCAGGGCTATCGCGATCATTCGGAAATTGTCCGGGCCACTTCGAAGACGCCGTTGGGACCATACACTTTCCAGGAGGTCATCGTCTCAGGGCGAGGCGGCTCCTTCTGGGATGGGAAGATGTGTCACAACCCTAAGATCGTCCGAGCAGGAAATACATACGTTCTGTATTACATCGGTTCGTCGCCGGGCAGCGGTCTGCGCAAGTGTGGCTACGCCTGGTCGAAATCCATCACCGGACCCTGGACGCGCCGCGACGAGCCCTTGCCGTTTGGAGAAGATCACAACAATCCCGCTCCGTACATCCAAGATGACGGCCATGTGCTGATCGCCTTTCGCGATCGCGAACTTCACATGTTCATCGCGACCGCCGATGCGTTTGACGGCACGTATAAAGTTGTGGCTCGCGATCTGTTCCCGTTCAAGGTGGAAGATCCCGATCTCTTTTTCGTCGATGGGAAGTACCATATGGTGGCCGAGGACAACGTCGGTGGTCTCACCGGGGCGGTTCGCCATGGAGCGCATCTGATCTCAAGCGATGGCCTTCACTGGGAACCAACCGATCCGGTCAAGGTCTACGACCATACCCTGCGTTGGACGGATGGCACGAGCATCGAGGCCGACCGCCGCGAACGCCCCGAGCTGTTCAACGCCAACGCCGAACGCAAAGGCAACGGCCATCCGACTCACCTGCTGACAGCCGTCCTGGTGGACGGTCACACGTGGTGCCACATCCAACCGATCGCTCCGCCCAATCCGTGACGCGGCCCTTTGTGCCGAGCGATCCTTGACCTTCTCTCTGCCATCGTGATAATGGCCGGACCCTGAAAACTTTGATGCGTCTCCTTTGGATGTGAGTTTGGATGAGTGTCTCTGAAAACGCGATTTCGACGTTGTTCTTCGACCTGGATGGTACGCTGACCGACCCCCGAGAGGGGATCACCCGCTGTATTCAGTACGGCCTGGAGCAGATCGGCCGGCCTTTTCCACCGCAGGAGGAATTGGTCAAGTATATCGGTCCGCCTCTGCGGTGGACCTTCCCCGATTTGCTCGGGACCAACGAGGCGGAATTGGTCGATGCCGCGATCGCACATTACCGGCAGCGCTTTGCTGATGTTGGTTTGTTCGAGAACGAGCTCTATCCGGGCATCCCTCAATTGCTGAAGGCGTTGTGCGACGAAGGATTTCGACTCTTCGTTGTTACGTCCAAGCCGACGATTTACGCCGAGCGCATCGTTCAGCACTTCGACCTCCGTGCCTATTTCGAAGCAGTCTATGGGCCTCATCTCGACGGTCGTTTCGACGATAAGACCGAACTTGTCGCGCACATCTTGCTTGAGCGATCTATCGCGCCGGATCGATCGATCATGATTGGTGACCGAGCGAGTGATATCGCCGCCGGCAAAGCTAACGGTGCGCACACTATGGGCGTGACTTACGGCTTCGGCAGTATCGATGAGCTGACCGGTGCCGCACCGGATAGGCTGTGCGATACGCCAGGTGATATCCACGAGGTGATTGGCACGATCTGATGACTCCTGGCGGACAACACCACCGTCGCCCCTGACATCGAATCCTCCGCCTTGGTGTTGGAGTTCAAGCCAAGGCTAATGCGTTGCGCTGCCGGCGATCATCGGCGCCATGCATGCGATCATCACCGCGGCTTGCACGGCTTCGATCCCATCCTTGGCGGCTCTTCCCGTCACCTCGCCATTGACGATCCGCTTGACGTGTTCTTTGCGTGTCTTGAGATCTCTCTTGCTGAAGACGATCGGAAGAATGTTGGTGGCATTGGCGAGTGATACCAGGACGATGGTACGCGGATCGATGTCCTCTGCATCGGCAAAGATCGCCTGCCTCAATCGCGCAATGATGCGACGCTCGGGCTCGGGGTTGATCTCCGGATAGATCGTCCGCGTGAAGATCAGCAGGACCTTGTCCTCGTCGACTCTCAGAATTCCGCGCTGGCAGAGCTGTGCCGCCACGCGGTGTTTGAGTTGCCTGATGTTGGCGAAACGCGAGACCCAGTCCTCGGGCCGTTTGCGCCTCCCGGCATTCGCGATCTTCGCAAGGCACTCGTCGATCAATTCATCGCCCGTCGGCGCATTGCTGACTGGCGAAACCAGCTTCTTCCTTTTCCGGGGCTCTTCGATGCACAACCGCTGCTCCAGTAGCAGCTCGGCCAGAATCGCGCCGCCGACCGCATAGCTGTACATCGCCCCCGATGCCACCGTCCCCTCCTCATCCCGCAAGGCCAGCAACATGATTTCTTCGTATAGATGCAACTCATTGTCCATGACCATCTGTCACCCCTCGCATCGAGGCCACGAAAGCACAATTCCCTGCCTCTTCTATTCCATAGGACGCTCGTGGCCCCAATATCTTCATGGATTTCGTACGCGTTTTCAACGCGAATCAGTGCGCTGTGGTGCCTGGCGGTCCTTTGAAACCCTCAGATAATTATCCGCGCAGCAGCGAGTCTCGGCATGTATGAGAGTACCCGGTGAGCGATGTTCTCGCGAGACGGTCTTGTCGTGGGGTGGGCCACGCTTGATCTGTTTTTGGGAGAACGGCGACGAGTGAAGAGGTAGGCACCGACTACATCCTCAAACGTTACAGGGACGCGATTGTCTACTACTGGAGGGTCAGCCGGCACAACAAGCAAGCCAATAAGCCGGCGCATACGTTGGCGATCATTTTGGGGGTTTTGGTCACTCTCGTTGCCTCGCTGGTATCGGCCCACTTCATTCAGGCGTGACCTCTGCATCCAAAGTGACAGTGACCTGAGGTCCACGTCAACGCCCGACGCGACGGGGCCGCCCTTTCTTTTTCGGTTGACTTTTCCGGCATGTCACGATATGGTCACCGATGCGTGTTGTGGAGGCGGTTGCGAGACAAGAGCAACGCCTGTACCAACGGGATGGCTCTACAGTAATCAGGAGAGGAGATTATCATGACCCGAAGTCGCATTCTTTTGCTCGCGTTCACGCTTGCGCTCTGTCTGTCAATCGTTCCGGCTCGTACGGTATCGGCGCGAGGTCTGCTGGGCGAGCGATACGCAAACCTGCAGTTTGGCATCACGCGCCCGGGTAACAGTGCCGCCAGGGCGATCGATGATTCTGCGGTCGGCGTCGGTGCGGGGCTCAATTGGCCTGTCAACGACAGTGTCGATCTGAATTTCGCATTCGCGCACCAGGAATTCGCAGGGCGTTCTGTCTGGGGTTCATACCGTGACATTGAGACGAACAGTCTCATCGGTGGGGCCAACCTTCTGGTGTCGCCCGGAGAGCAGACCTGTCCATTCCTTGCGGGCCGGTTTGGTCTTGTCCACAGCAACGGCTCGAATGACATCGATCCCCTTGTTGCCCTTGGCGGGGGCGTCCAGTTTGACCTCACCGATAGTGCAGCCGTGACTCCGAGCCTGATCTTTCACCATGTCGATGAGACCGATGACCTCGTCTTGAGCCTCGATGGGAATCTCTGGATAGCCGAAGACCTCGTTGCATTGGGTGGGGTGGGCGTCGGGTTCGATGAAGGCGATCTTCTGTTTACCCTTGGCGTCGGCCTTGCATTCTAACGTATCCTGTGTCCATGATGAGTGGCTTGGAATGAATCTGCGCGAAAGGACTCAGAGCATGTTTGCACAGGGCAGCGAAGACGGGTATTCAACACCGATCGAGGGTATACGCCAGAAGACGCTGGTCTATGGGGCCAGGACGCTGATGACGGAATTCCGATTGGAGGCCGGACGCATGCTACCCCTCCATCAGCATCCTTACGAGCAGACGGGATATCTGGTTAGCGGAAGGCTGCGTCTGATCCTGGGAGGCGAAGAGCATGATACTCGGCCCGGAGACAGTTGGTGTATTGCGCCCGACCTGATCCACGGCGCCGAAGTGATCGAGGACAGCGTTGCCATCGAAGTCTTCTCGCCTGTTCGCGAGGATTATTTGCCAGGCAAATAGAGTGGTCTATCCTGTGTCTGCGCCACGGCAGCCACAGGAGCCCAAAGCCTGCCGGCCCCGCAACGTTTAAGCGAAGTGGAGTTCGACGATGTCCTTGTCGTGCAGCACGTGGGTGAGGTGGACGTTCTGCCCATCGTAGACGCCGGTGCCCCAGCACTTGGCGCTCTTGAGCTTCTCGGCCAGTTCGCGATGAATTGTCCGCGCCAAGTCGTGCACCGTCGCGCCGATCGGCAGCGTGAACGGATCGTTCATGTCGGCCGGCTTGCCAGGGGGCTTCGCATACACGCGAATGATCCCGAGCGTATCGAACAGATACTTCGGGAAGGTGTCCAGCCCGTCACCCGTCTCCGTCGAGATCGTCACGAAGTCCATGGGTTTCTCACACGACTTCTTCGCCAGCTCCAACGCGCCGTCGGTCGCGATGTCGGCCTTGGTGCATAAACAGAACGCCTGTCGACCGAGGACGTTGCCCTGATCGTCCACCGCCGGCGTCTCCTCGTCGGCCAGCAGCTTGCGCGTCTCCAGGAAGTCCAGCAGGATCAGCAATTGCTCTTCCACGTCCTGGGACAGGTCGATGACGACCGCGATCAGATCGCAATTGCGATAGGTCCCGACCTGGCCCGGCGCCATGTAGTCGGCGGTGATCGGGGGCATGTCCACGAGCTGGATCTGCACATCCTCGTGCTTGACCATCCCGGGCACCGGCGCGTGGGTGGCGAAGGGAAAATCCGCCACATTGACCTTAGCATTGGTCAGAGGCTGCCAGGATGGCGCTCTTGCCCGAATTCGGCGTCCCCAGCAAGACCACCTGCCCGGCTCCCGTTTTCGGCACGTGGAAGATGTCCACGTGCTTGCCCGCCTTCTTCTGTTGCGTGGCCGCTTCGCGAAGTTGGCTGAGCTTGCGCTTCAGGTCCGCCTGGAGATGGTCGGTCCCTTTGTGTTTCGGCATCACCGCCAGCATCTGCTCGAGCGCCAGGATCTTCTCCTCGTGCGTCGAAGCGCTGCGATACCATTCTTCTGCTTTGAAATAGTCCGGCGTCAGATTCGCAGGCATAGAAATCACACTCAGAAACTACACCATTCTCCATGCTGCCCTGGATCCATTATACACGATCAGATGCCATTGGGAACCTCAGACTTCCACGCCCGGGGCTGCCGTTGCATTCGCTCGCACTCAGCGCGATGACGCCTTTTCGTCGTAATAGGCTTTGACGGCGTCCATCGTGTCTTTGGGGTAATCGGTGGCGAAGCTCGCGCAGCCCAGGTCGAGGAGCCGACGATAGGTCTCTGGCTTGTCACCCTGCGTCCAGGAAAGCGTCTGAAAGAGAACCCCATATCGGCGCAGCTCGTCGCCCGTTTGTTTCAGAAACGCTTCGCTGGGCGAGATGACGCCGTTCTCATCGATGCGAACGTGGATCTGAAGCTGATCGATACAGGCGAACTTCGCCTTGCGCAGCCCGGCCAGTCGTTTCGCCAGATCGGCTTCGGCGCCGCCCATCCAATGGAGCGTTTTGGAGCGTGGGGCAACCCGCTTCCATTCCTTGAGTTCATCGTATTTCGTCGACGCGACGATCAACTGCGGATGATATCCGATCGTCTGTTGTGCCAGGACGTCGAAATCGATCTGCTTGATATCGATATAGAGCAGCCGCTCGGGATGGGCATCGAGCACGTCGATCATTGTGGCCAGATTGATGATCTTCTGCCCGGTGAACTGTTCACCTCGAAACTTCCCGATGTCGAGCTGCTGCGTCTCGGCGAACGTCAGGTCCTTGATTCCCCTTTTCTTCAATGCTTCGGAAGCGTCCGGAATGATCCGGGCGAAGTTGTTGTCATGAAAGGACACGATGACGCCGTCTTTGGTCATGCGAAGGTCTGCCTCGGGGACCATATTGATCTTCCATGCCATCTCGAACGATTCGAGAGACCCTTCCGGCCCGTCGTTTCCGTAGCCTCGATGGGCCTGTACGATGATCTCTTCGAACGGAATGTGGTCGCACACGTTCCAGGTGCCCGCCGGTGCATGGGCATAGTACTCATCCAACGCCTGCATCGCGATATCGGGCCGGTCGGTTCCGATCCCGGCCGTGCCCAGGTCCAGAAGACGCGTGTAATAATCGACCTTGTCTTCGTGTTCACCGATGCCCCAGGGCATGGTCTGGAATTCGATGCGATGCTCGCGCAATTCGTCGCCCGCCTTTTGCAGGCAGTTCGCCGAGGGCATGATCGTTCCATCGCCGTTGAACTTCACATGGATCTGAAGCTGCGTGACACCCTCGAAATCGAACGCGCGGAGCCGCTCGAATCGTTCTTCAATATCCTCATCCGTCGCTTTGCCCAGCCCCATCCAGAGCAGTGTCCCGGAAAGCGGGGCGATTTGCTTCCAGCGGCGCGCTTCCTCGTCTTTGCCCGTTGCCAGAATGATCTGCTCATGGAGCCCTTCGGTCTTCTCGGCCAACAGGTCGAAATCCACGTTCTTGACGTCGATGACCACGCGCCGCCGGCGGTCCCGGCGCAAGGCATCGCAGATGTCTTCGAGACTGACGATTCTCTGGCCGGCAAATTTCTCGCCGCGAAAAGCGCCGATATCGAGCCGGCGTGCCTCGTCGTACGTCAGGTCTTCGACGCCCATCTTCTTCATCGCTTCGGATGCGTGGGGCAGGATGCGAGCGAAGTTCTTGTCGTGGAACATCACAATCGCGCCGTCCTTGGTGGTGCGCACGTCCACTTCCGGAATCCCGCCCATCCTCCAGGTCAGTTCGAGCGCCTCCATCGTGTTCTCCGCGCCAGATATCCGGCGCCGCGATGAGCAACGACCGTCACCGATTCGCGTGGCACGTTCCGGATGTTCCATCGGAGCTCGCTCGCAGAACCGACCGTCGCACCGATCAGGACGAGCGCGATGAGAATTCTGACTGACGGGTATGTGACGCATCTCATGTTGTCGTATTTCGCGTTCAAAGTCGGCCCCTTATTCCTGTCTTCGATTGGCATGGCTTATCTGGCTTTCGGACGTCACGATTGTAGACGATGGATGCGGATTCCGTAAGTGCTGTCTTCGCTTTGTGTGGAGTGCTATTGCGCCGATGCTGACGAGGAGGGGCCTTGGGCATGGGAGGCGGATATATCGCGGGACGGTCACGATCCGCTTGTGCGGTGTGACCGTCCCGGCGATGTCTTCAGATGCGATGCTACAGGTTCTCGGCGACGAGGTCACCGACTTCGCTGGTGGAGTAGCCCATGCGGCCGGCCGCCAGCGATTTGAGCTTGTTGGCGGTGACGTCCATCACGGCCTTCTCGATCGCCGCGGCCGCTTTCTCCTCGCCCAGCGTCTCGAGCATCATCTGAGCCGAGCAGATGGCCGCCAGCGGATTGATCACGCCCTGGCCCGTGTACTTCGGAGCGCTGCCGCCGATGGGCTCGAACATGCTGACGCCCTCGGGGTTGATGTTGCCGCCCGCGGCGATGCCCATGCCGCCCTGCGTGATGGCGCCGAGGTCGGTGATGATGTCGCCGAACATGTTGCCGGTGACGATCACGTCGAACCACTCGGGGTTCTTCACCATCCACATGCACGTCGCGTCGACGTGGTAGTAATCCCGCCGGATGTCGGGGTACTCGGCCTTGCCCATCTCGTGGAAGGCTCGCTCCCACAGATCGTAGATGTACGTCAGGACGTTCGTCTTGCCGCAGAGGGCCAGCGTGTTTTCAGAGCCTTTGCCGCGCGCCTTCTTGCCGTGCTTCTTGGCGTATTCGAAGGCGTACTTGAGACAGCGATCCACCTGATGACGCGAATAGACCGCCGACTGCACCGCCACCTCATGGGGCGTGCCCTTCATCGTGAAGCCGCCGGTGCCGGTATAGGCGTCGCCCGAATTCTCGCGAACCACGACGTAGTCGATCTCGCTCGGGCCCTTGTCCTTCAGCGGCGTCTCGACGCCCGGGAAGAGCTTGACCGGACGCAGGTTGATGTACTGGTCCAGCGCGAAGCGGGCCTTGAGCAGAATGCCCTTTCTCCAGGATGCCCGGCGCCACATCCGGGTGCCCGATCGCGCCCAGCAGAATCGCGTCGAACTTGCGAAGCTCCTCGACGGCGCTGTCGGGCAGCGTCTCGCCCGTTCGTTTATATCGTTCGCCGCCGAAATCGAACTCGGTCAGGTCCACCTTGAACCCGAACTTGTCCGCCGCGGCCTTCAGTACCTTCACGGCTTCGACCGTCACTTCCGGCCCCGTCCCGTCTCCGGGCATCACTGCAATCTTATACACCTTCGGTTCTCCTTCTTCTTCAAGACATCATACGTGCTTCATTGCGATTTCAAGTTTTGTGGTTCGGGTTCGGGGTCGGCATGGCCGCCCCAATACTGTCGCGCCATTCGTGCAGCATCCGTCGCAGTTGTGCCGCTTTCTCGGGGTTCGCGGCCGACAGATCGTGTTGCTCCCCGAGATCGTCCCGGAGATTATACAGTTCGATGTGGTGGTCCTCATAGAATTCTATCAGCTTATAATCACCCAGCCGGACCGCACCACCGGGCGAACCACCCTGGTTCCCGTAATGAGGATAGTGCCAATAGAAGGCTCGGTCCTTTGTTGAACCTTGCCCACGCAAGAGCGGAACCATGCTTTGCCCGTCCAAATGCTGTTGCGGCACAGCGGGCAGTCCCGCCATCTCCAGCATCGTCGGGTAGAAGTCCGTGCTGATGACCGGTTCGTCGCAGACGCTGCCCGCGTCGATGCGTCCGGGCCAGCGGACGATCATCGGCTCGCGAATGCCGCCTTCATACAGCCAGCCCTTGCCCGCCCGCAGGGGCAGGTTGGAGGTCGGATGGCCCTCGGAGGTCGACAGCCCGCCATTGTCGGACATGAAGAACACGACCGTATTCTCGGTCAGCTTCAACCGGTCGAGCGTGTCGAGCACCTTGCCGACCGCCTGGTCCATGGCTTCGACCATGCCCCCGTAGACCGCGTGATCCTGCACGAGACGAACCTTGCGGTCGCCTTCTTCGCCCCAGTCGGGGCCCTCGTGCTCGACGGTCTTGGCCTTGGCTTCGTACTTGGCCTTCAGATCGGCCCGGGACATCAAAGGCACGTGCACGGAATAGAACGACAGATAGGCCAGGAAAGGCCCTTCGCGATGGCCTTCGATGAACTTGCAGGTCTCGGTTGCCAGCCGGTCGGGCAGATGCTCACCGTCCGGGCCGTCGGACAACCTCGGATTGCCATAGGGCGAGAAGTACTTCTTCCCGCCGTAGGGCCCGCCTCGCTCGATGCCGCCTTTGTTCACGTCAAAGCCCTGGTCCTCGGCCAGAATCCCTCCGGGCCCAGGTGCCACTTGCCCGCGAAGAACGTCGCGTACCCGTCTTGCTTGAACGTCTCGGGCAACGTCATTTCTTCGAGTGGAAGCTGGTCGAGATACCGCGCGGGCAGCAGAGGCTTGTTCCGTGTCCAGTGCTTCTGAACGGTGTCGGGTGCGGGCGCCGAAGTAATCCGTCATGTGCAGCCTGGCCGGGTACTTGCCCGTCATGATGCTCGCCCTGGTTGGCGAGCAGACCGGACAGGCGGCGTAGGCATTCGTGAAACGCATGCCCTCCCGAGCCAGGCGATTTGCGTTGGGCGTCTCGTAGAACGTGCTGCCGTAACAGCCCAGGTCCGTCCAACCCAGATCATCGACAAGGACGAACACGAAGTTAGGTCTTTTCTCTGTACCACCTTGACCGAACAGCTTTGATGCACCGAGTCCCGTCGTCCATGCAGCCGCCGTTGCGCCTACCGCTTTCAGAAAGTCGCGTCGTCTCATGCTAGGCCTCCGGTCATTTCCCACGCTCCGCCAGCCACGTCTTGAAATCGTTTCGCGGCTGGCCCTCGGGCATCCGCGCATCCATCGTACTGCGCCATTCGTGCAACATGCGACGCAGCTCAGCGGCTTTCTCAGGTTGCTGTTCTCGCCAGGTTCTTCTGCTCGCTGAGATCATGGGCCAGATCGTAGAGCTCGATCTGCCCGTCTTCGTACCATTCGATGAGCTTGTAGTCTCCCGCCCGGACCGCGCCGCTCGGGCGGCTGCCACTGCCATGATAGTGCGGGTAGTGCCAGTAGATCGCCCGACGGTCCAATGTCCCCGTCTTCTTCAGCAAGGGCACCAGACTTACGCCGTCGGCGTGTTGCTCGGGTCGCAGGGGCAGGCCCGCCATCTCCAGCATGGTGGGGTAGAAGTCCGTGCTCGTTACCGGGCTGTGACAGAGGCTCCCCGCCTCGACCACATCGGGCCATTTGATCAACATGGGCTCGCGAATGCCCCCCTCATAGAGCCAGCCCTTGCCCGCGCAGGGGCAGATTGCAGGTCGGCCCTTCGCGACTGACCGTAGAGAGCCCGCCATTGTCGGACATGAAGATCACGATCGTGTTCTGCTCCAATCCCAGCGCGGCAATTTTGTCCATCACCCGGCCGATACTCTCGTCGACGCTCTGCACCATCCCCGCGTAGGTTGGGTTGTCCTGAACCATCCTGGTTTTGTATTGCCCGTACACGGTCTTGGCATGTGGTTCTTGCGAGGCCGGAAGTCCCTCGGCCTTGGCCTTGTACTTCTCCGTCAGCGCCTGCTTCGATTCTATCGGCGTGTGTACCGCGTAGTGCGACAGATACAGCAGGAAAGGCCGGTCCTTGTTGGCGTCGAGGAACTTCAGCGATTCATCGGTCAGCCGGTCCGTCAGGTACTCACCTTCCGACCCGCCCTCAGGCATCGTCTCCAACGAGCGGTTGCCCCTCTTGTAGGGATAGAAATAGGTGGGGGGCGAGCCAAACGAATCACCACCGATATTGACGTCGAAGCCTTGCCGATCGGGATAGTACTGCTGTCGATCCTCGCCTCGCATCGACAAATGCCACTTGCCGACGAAACCCGTTGCGTAACCCGCCTCCTTCAGGGCCTCCGCGATGGTGACCTCTTCGAGGGGCAGGTAGTGTCGATAGGGCGTCGGTTCGTTGGGAGCCCCGATCCACTGCGTGATCCCGAGCCGAGCCGGGTACTTGCCTGTCATGATGCTGGCCCGTGTGGGCGAGCAGACGGGGCAAGCGGCGTACGCGTTGGTGAAGTGCATGCCCTGCGCCGCCAGCTTGTCGATATGGGGCGTTTCATAGAACGTGCTGCCATAACAGCCGAGGTCCTTCCAGCCCAGATCGTCGACGAGGAAGAACACGAAGTTGGGCCGCCTCCGTTCGCCAGCGAGCAGGCGCGCAACGCCTCCGCAGGCCGGCAGTAGTGCGGCCGCTCCCAACGTCTTCAAAAAGTGGCGTCGATTCATGGGCGGTCCCGGTTTCTATCGAGTGAAGCGGATTCCCTTCGCACGCTCGATCGTGAAGTGACCTTCTTCAGGGCTGCTAACGAGTTGCCCGTTGATCTTCAGGTTCTCGATCCTGACATTTTGCACGCTGTGCTCGTCGTTGTCGTAGCCGATCAGGAACGAGACAGGCGGTTTCTCGCCCGTCACTTGGATGTTTTTGAACTGAACGTTGCGAATCCGTCCGCGTTTGGCGGCATATGTGCTCAGCTCATCGTCCGCGACGGGCATCCATTGTCCGAGCGGGCTGCGCTTGCGGTTGGGATTTTGCCGATGGTACTCCTGGGGGCAGTCCCCACTGTAGATCGACAGGCCGATGCGGAATTCGATCAGTTTGTCGCGCGAGTCCTCGACGCGAATGTCTTCGAATCGAACGTTCTCGACGGTGGCCCAGTCTCCGTTGTGGATCGTGAACGTGCCGCCGCGTTCGACGTGGATGATGTCACAGTCCTTGAAGATCACATCGCTGATCGAGTCCGTCTGGAGCTCGAATCCAATCTCCATCGCGTTGCCCCACTCGGCGTTCCACAGCACCGAGTTGACCACCGCCACGTTCCGAACGCTGCGCAGGCCGCTTTCACCGCCCTCGAAGTAGCCGGGCGAGGCTTTGACCGCAATGCAGTCGTCCTTCGTTCTCAGGAACGAATCCACGACCGCCAGGTTGTGACATCCGACGATATCGACGCCGTCGTCGTTGTCACGCCAGCCGACGATCTTTACGTTCTCGATCTTGACGTTGTCGCACTTGAGTGGGACGACGGTCCAGCCATAGCTGTTGAGAATGACGATGCCATTCAGCTCGACATTGGTGCATCCCGAAAACTTCAGCGACTGTGTCTTGTAGTCGCGGTGGCTGGCATCCAGGATGCCGTAGCCGCGCACACGGACGTTCTTGCGCGTCTTCGGCCCGGACGCGACCTCGCACGACGGCGCCGCCCGCGATGTAGAGCGTCTCATAGCTCTTCAGGACGATCTCGCCCGCATCATAGACCTGGCCCGGTCCGAAGTAGTGTACGCGCTTGTCATCCGGCTTCGGAGCCTTCTTCTCAGGCGGATTGGCGAAGAGAAACAGCGGACGCTTGATGTCGCCATCCAGTTCGATGCTCAGTTGACAGGGACGATCCAGCTCGAAACGGATCGTCCCATCTTCGACGTTAGAGACGATGTCGCGGCTCTTGGGCCGGATATCCACCCGGGCAAACGCCTTCCGCGGTGTAATCGCCACCTGCACCTTGCCCGAAAACGAGAAGGTGGTGAAGGCCGCGATCTGCGAGTCGTGGACGAACTGCGTCTGGCCGTCAACACGCACCTGGAAGTCGTCTGCCTGCGGCACGCCTTCGGGAGTCGGATAGGTGATGACCCCGCGCGGCACCGATGTCCAAAAGCCCATCGTCAGCATCAAGGCGGTGACCACGACGCGTCGCGCCGATCGTCTGTTTCTCAGTCGCATCGCTCTTAGCCTTTCAGTTCGGAGGCGATCTTGTTCAGCAGGCCGCCGGCCGCGATGATCTCCAGTGCGAAGTCGGGCAATGGCTGGAACGTGATCTCCTGACCGTTGGTCTTGTCCTTGATCACGCCGGCTTTGTAGTCGATCTCGACCTCATCACCGTCGCCGATCTTCTCGACGGCGTCGGCCGATTCGATCAGATAGAACCCACAGTCGATCGCGTTGCGATAGAAGATCCGGGCGAACGACCGGGCGATGACCGCCTGCACCTTCGCCCCGCGAAGCGCCCAGACCGCATGCTCGCGACTGGAGCCGCAGCCGAAATCGTCGCCCGCGACGACGACGTCACCCGGCTGAACCTTCTTGACGAAGTCTGTGTCCAGATCCTCCATACAGTGCTGCGCCAGTTCGGCTTCCGCATCCGTATTCAAGTACCGCGCCGGGATGATCTCGTCCGTATTGATGTGATCGCGTTTATACACATGTGCTTTTGCCATGACTCTTCCTCTTCTATTGGGCGAAACCGCAGGATGGCCAGCTACACCGCCCATGCGGATTCATCATGTTTCCTACAAGTATTTCCTCGGGTCGGCGAGCTTGCCTTCGACGGCGCTGGCGGCGACGGTGGCCGGGCTGGCGAGGTAGACTTCGCTCTTGGGACTGCCCATCCGGCCGACGAAGTTGCGGTTCGTCGAGCTGATGCACTTCTCTTCGGAGCCCAGCACGCCCATGAAACCACCCAGGCAGGCCCCGCAGGTCGGCGCGGAAATCACGCAGCCCGCATCGTAGAAGATGTCGAAGAGTCCTTCATCGTTCGCCTGCTTCCACACCTCCGGCGTAGCCGGCACGATCAGCGTCCGGATGGCCACCTCTTTGCCCTTCAGGATGCTCGCGGCAATCCGGTAGTCCTCGATCCGCCCGTTCGTACAACTGCCGAGGTAGGCCTGGTCCATCGCCATGCCGGCACAGTCGCCGATGGCAACCCCACCGCTGGGTAGGTGCGGCAGGGCCACCGTCGGCTCTATCTTGGAACAGTCGAATTCCTCGACCGCTGCATATTCCGCATCGTCGTCGGACTCGAAAACGTCGTACGGACTGGTGTCCTTCAGACGTCCGTCGAGATACTCTTTCGTGACCTCGTCGAACCCGATGATGGCGTTCTTGGCGCCGGCTTCGATCCCCATATTGGTGATCGTCATGCGGGCCTCCATCGACATCTCCGACAGCGCCGGTCCGACGAATTCCATCGCCTTGTACAGTGCACCGTCCGTGCCGATTCGCGCGATCACGGTCAGCACCACGTCTTTGCTGTAGACGCCATGGGGCAACGACCCGTTCAGGACGAACTTCATCGAGGGCGGGCACGCGGAACCACAGCTTGCCCGTTGCGATCGACGCGGCCAGGTCGGTCGAGCCGATCCCGGAACTGAACGCTCCGAAGGCGCCGTAGGTGCACGTGTGCGAATCGCCGCCGACGATCACCTCGCCCGGACGGATGTGTCCCTGTTCGGGCAGCAGCGCGTGACAGACGCCCGCCTTGCCCAACGGATAATAGTGCGTGATCTTGTGCTGCCTGGCCCACTTGTCCAGCCGCTTGTGCAGCTCGGCGCTCTTGATGTCTTTGGGCGGCTGGAAATGGTCCGGCGTGACCACGATCCGGTCCCGATCGAACACATGGTCGATCCCACTTCTCGACCAGCATCGAAATCGCCGGCGGGGTCGTGACATCGTGACACATCACCAAATCAATATTCGCATCCACCAACTGGCCAGGCACCACCTTGTCGTGGCCGCTGGCCCGGGCGAAGATCTTTTCCGTTATCGTCATTCCCATGATCTTGTTTTCCTTCTTTCTTCGACTAACGTTCTGCTTCTGTCACGGACTAACCGTTCGGCCTTCTGGGCGGCGGTCATCCGGTTGATGGCGTCGACGTAGGCCTTGGCACTGGCCTCGATGATGTCGGTCGAGGCCCCGCGACCGATGAAGGTCCGGCCCGCGTCGGTGATCCGCACCGTCGCTTCGCCCAGGGCTTCTTTGCCTCCGGTGACCGCGCGAATGGAGTAGTTCTCCAGCTTGGGCGAGAGTCCCGTGGCTTCGCGAATTGCTTCGTAAGCCGCATCGACCGGGCCGTCGCCGCAGGCCGCCGCCTGCCGCTCCTGGCCACCGATCTTCATTCGCACGCTGGCCGTCGGCAAGGTCCCCGTGCCCGACGCGACGTGCAGGTACTTCAGACTCGTAGACCTGCGAGACGACGCGGACCTCGTCGTTGATGATCGCGGCGACGTCCTCATCGAACACTTCTTTCTTCTTATCCGCGATTTCGAGGAATCGTGCGTAGGCCTGCTCCAGCTCGGTCGTCCGTGAGCTTGTAGCCAAGCTGGCGGCAGCGGTCGGCGAAGCCATGCCGGCCCGTGTGGCGGCCCGAGCACCATGCGCGAGCCGCCGAGCCCGATCGTCTCGGGCGTCATGATTTCATAGGTGCTGCGCTCCTTGAGAATGCCGTCCACGTGGATGCCCGACTCGTGCGCGAAAGCGTTGGCGCCGACGATCGCCTTATTGGGCTGGATCACGAACCCGGTCAGTTGCGAAACCAACTGGCTGGTGCGGTTGATTTCCTTCGTGTTGACGTTCATGGTGAGCCCGCCGGTGCCGGCGTCCGCGAAGAAGTTGGCCCGCGTGTGGATCGCCATGACGATCTCTTCGAGCGCTGCGTTGCCGGCCCGTTCGCCCAGTCCGTTGACCGCGACCTCCACCTGCCGAGCTCCGTTGCGCACGCCCGCGAGCGAATTGGCCACGGCCAAGCCAAGGTCATTGTGACAGTGGGTACTGATGACGCACTTGTCGATGCCCGGGACCTCCCGCTTGAGCGTCGCGATGAGCTGGCCATATTCATAGGGCAGCATGTAGCCGACCGTATCCGGGATGTTCAACGTGGTCGCTCCGGCCTCGATCACCGCGGTGAGGACCTCGATGAGGAACGGGACCTCGCTGCGGCCGGCGTCCTCGGGCGAGAACTCGATGTCGTCGGTGAACTGCTTGGCGCACTTGACCGCCTCGACCGCCATTTTCACGACCTGATCAGGCTGCTTGTTGAGCTTGTGCTTCATATGGATCGGCGAGGTCGCGATGAACGTGTGGATTCGCTTGTTCTTCGCCGGCGCCAGGGCCTTGCCCGCCGCCTCGATGTCCACATCCTTAGCTCTCGCAAGTCCCGTAATGACAGGACCTTGGACCTGTTCGGCCACGAGTTGGGTCGCCTCGAACTGGGCCGGTGAGGAGACCGGGAAGCCCGCCTCGATGATATCGACCCTGAGGGCGGCCAGTTGCTGGGCGATTTCGAGCTTTTGGGGAATCGTGAGCGATGCACCGGGCGATTGTTCCCCGTCGCGTAACGTCGTGTCAAAAATCAAGACTTTCTCTTCAGACATAGGTCTTCTCCGGAAAAGAGCTTCAGGCCGTCGGCATTATGCCGCAAAAAGGGCCGGAATGCTACGGTTTTGCGTAAGATTGGGAACTGCAATGAGTTGTGGTGGTTCAGTTAGTCGCGCCTTAGCGGCGCAGGATCAGGGTGCACAGGCCGGTGCGGCCGTTGAGGATCGAACGAATTGTGCCCTGATTCTCCATAGATCTTATAAGTATACGTATCGGCTCGCCGAGTGCAAGACTTTTCCCGAAAAATCCTGTGATTATCTCCGCGTTTGCGTCATGCCTCGCCGAGGCACGTGACACGCGCCCGTCCATCCCGCGATGTTACCTCGTCAATACTGAATGGATTTCCAGGGGTCTTCGACGCCGATGTGGGCAGTGGTGGCGAGGGCCTGACGCTTGGTGGGCAGAGGTGTCATTGGCACGGTCAGGATTAGAGGGGTGTTGCCCTGTCGGCGCCATTGCCACTTGTCACGGGGCGGGATCAATTCGCCATCGACGACCATCGTGCTGGCCATCGTCTTGAAGACGGTCGGGTCCGCCACCTGGATCGGAGCAGTTGATTTCGCCGAGCGCCAGCGTGAACACAACGCCTGCCGTGACGATCTTATTGAAATCGAATTCGCGCGGCACACCATTGTAGAGGACCACGTCGATCCAGGCCCCATCGTCATCGTGATCGACTTCCATCCGAGCGGGCAACTCGTCGATCTGAGCGGCGTGGACACAGAATTGTCCTTTCATCCGGCCCGACTCGAATTCGATCGGGTCTTCGAGATGCACCGCGTCGGGCAGTTCAAGATCGTCGATCGCCCCCTCGAATTGCAGCCGCATCCGCAGGTCCCTGGCCTGAATCGTCCCGTCGGTGATGCGGTCCAGCGAAATGTGAGTGTCGCCCCGGTCGGTGGCGAAGATAACCGCGCTGAGCAGCTCGGCGCCGTCCTGAATCGTATAGATGCTGGCGGATGAGTAGTCGTAGCCATCGTGTAGAAAGCGGACGCGCATCGCCGCGGGCCCGGACGGCGTGTTCCAGTACGCCACAAGGGGCCTGCGCTGGTTCCACAGATCGCCGCAGTTGATCGACCCAAGGGTGAATTCCGGGGCCAGATACGTGTGACCGATCAGGTCGTGCTCATCCGCTGCATTCAGAACGAATGTTTCGACCTCCTCACGAGGTTCGGTGAGTGACGTGAAGTAGGGCACCAGATCGTCCGGGCATTTGGCGGGGATGCGGTGGGCGTCGATCGATTCGTACGCCTCGGCCTCGGGCATGAAGCTGACCTGGCCCTTGGTCCCGCGCTGGATAAAGGCCAGGGTGCTCGGACGCAAGAGTGTGGAATACGACCGGCTGTGCGGTCCGGCCCATTGCTTCGTCGGGGCGTGCCAGTGCCGCGCGAGGTGGTACCAGGCGAAGCCGTTGAGGTTCTTGGCGATCTGCAATGATTCGGCGTCTTTGACGTGAGTCAGAATGCGGGTCAGTTCGTTGATCGCCACCACGGTATAGGTGGGGCTGTTGTACTCGCTGAACGAGCCCTTCTCTTGAGTGTACTTGTAGAACTTTTCGAGACGTTGCTTGCCATAATCGAAAAGTTCTTTGTCCTTGAACCGCTCGCCCGCGACCAGCGTGACGTAGGTCCCCATGATCGCGATATTGGTGTAGCCAGGCCCGACGTTGCGCCGCTTGATGGACCGGGCTGCGTGGAGGATCGATGCCTGTACCTTGGCCTGCAAACTCTTGGGCAGGCGGTCCATGTGGTCGATGGCGACCTGGAGCAGTTGCGTCCCACAGAAGTCGGCCCAGTTCCAGTCGGGCGGTGACATCTGGCTGAGCGGTTCTTCGAGAAACCACGACCAGATTCCATAGGTCTTGCTGTCCGGGTCCTGGTCCTGAAGATCGATCACGCGGTCGAGGATCTGCTCGGCCCGTTCGAGGCGATTCGGGTCCTCCGAGTCCAGCAAGGCCACCGCGTACACGAGTGAATCGCGGGTGCGGTGGACCGTGCCCGACGTCAGGGTGGTGTGGTAGCCCGGAGAAGAGAACGGCCCGGCCAACATCCTGGCGCCCGCATCGTAACTCTCATCCTGCTTCGCCAGCGCCTTGAGGAATCCCTCGCGACGCTCCGACGTCGGGAAAAAATCCGCCCCGACGCACGAAACGGTCCCCATCACCACGATCCATCCCATCACCGCCATCTGTAACCGACTCATCATACGCGATGCTCCTTGCATTCTGATCCGAGGCGTCTGCCGTCTCTATCATGATACGCCACCATTGCCGCGTTATCCACCCCTTGCCCGGGCTCGGCTCGATGCGGTGGCCGAGCTTGTGGTTTGGAGCGGGGGGGCGTATAATACGGGGTACCGAATAAACGCGTGAATCTGGCCGGACTTAGGGAGATGCGATTTGGTAACCGAGCGTACGGAAAACCCACGAGTGATCCCGTTGAAAGGGAACCTCCAGCGCGTCATTCTTGGCAAGAGCGACAGCATCGATGTTCTGATCGTGGCCCTGTTGGCGGGGGGGTCGGTCCTGATCGAAGACGTGCCGGGCGTGGGCAAGACGACACTGGCCAAGGCGCTGGCTCGGAGCATCGATGCGAAGTACCGCCGGATTCAGTTCACTCCCGATCTGTTGCCGGCCGACATCCTCGGCTCGTCGATCTACAACCCCGTCAGTGGCGATTTCAGGTTCGACCCGGGGCCGATCTTCTGCAACATCCTGCTGGCCGACGAAATCAACCGGGCGTCGCCGCGAACGCAGTCGGCGCTGCTGGAAGCGATGAACGAGAGCCAGGCCACCATTGAAGGCCAGCGCCGGCCGCTGCCCAAGCCTTTCATGGTCATCGCGACGGAGAACCCGATCGAGTTTCACGGCACCTACCCGCTTCCCGAGGCGCAGTTGGATCGCTTTCTGGTGCGCCTGGCGATCGGCTACCCGGCTGCCGAGGTCGAGGTGGATATTCTCAAGTCGCACGCGAACCACGAGCCGCTCGATAACATCGAACCGGTCATGCACCTGGACGAGATCCGCCAGATCCAGGAGGAGGTGACCGCCGTACACGTGGACGAGAGCATCCTCGAATACATGGTTGAGATCGTTCACGCGACCCGGCACGACAATCGGCTTCAGTTGGGCATCAGCACGCGTGGCACGTTGATGCTCTCTCGCGCCGCCCGCGCGAGCGTATGCGTTAAACCGCGATTTCGTGATTCCCGACGACGTCTCGTGGGTCATTCCCCATGTGCTGCCCCATCGCATTCTGCTGACGGCCAAGACGCAACACAGCGGAGTTACCGCCCAGCAGGTGATCGCAGAGATCGTCGAGCGGATCAAGGTTCCGGTGTAGAGAAGGTGTTCGGTATGGCCGCGCCCGTGCAAAAATACGTCTTGGCGTTACCGAAGCCGGACGGATGCTTCTGCTCGGGACGATCTTCTTTGGCCTGGCGGCCCAGCTCGTCCCGGCCTTCGGCGTCCTCTCGGCACTGATCGTCGTCCTGCTGACCGTTCTGGTCGTCGGCTTCGTGTTGCGACCCAGAATCGAGATGACCGCGCGCTTTCCCGATCATGTCGTGGCCGGTCAGAGCGCGCAGTTGCGCTTCACGCTCAAAAACGTCGCGCGCGTCCCGGCGTACGACCTGCTGCTGCGGTTCGTCGATCTGCCCGAAACGATCGAGCAGGTGGCAGGTCCGGAGATGATCGCTCGTCTTGGGCCGGGCGAATCGACGCAGGTGTTGGTCACCATCCGGGCCCGGCGGCGAGGCAACCATTCGATCCGGCTGCCCCGGTGCGAGTCGAGCTTCCCCTTCAACCTGATGAGTTTCGGCTCGGTCCGCAAGGATCGCCAGACGCTGACGGTGTTGCCCCTGTTCTACCGGCTTCAGATGCGTCTCATGCAGGTCAATGCGCAGAGCCGGTGCGGCGTGGCCGGCTTTGCGGGGCGGGCGGAGGTCTCCCCCGAATACGCCGGCAATCGTCCGTTTCTGCCTGGCGATTCTCCCAGGCGCATCGACACGCGGGCCTGGGCGCGGCTTTCCGTGCCGGCTACCAAGGAATATCACAACGACGCCGATCGCTATGCGGCACTCGTGCTGGACACGCGAATCGGTGCGGCCAGGCGGAAATCGAACGCCGACGAGATCCCGGAGCTGGAGGCGGCCATCTCTCTCTGTGCCTCCGTCGCGTTCACCATCAAGGCGGAGTGCCTGATCGACTGGTTGCTGGCCGGTTCGGAGTTGCACGACCTCGCGGCCTGGCCGAGGAGGACCCGCGTCGACAAGATCCACGAGATCCTCGCGGCGGTCAACCCGGTCGATCCATACGATTTGAATCCGACGATGGACGCACTGGCGAGCCGGTTTCGTCGTATTTCTGAAGTCGTCTTCATTCTCCTGAAATGGGACCGGACGTATTCGAACCTGCTGGAACTGGCGACCGCCGCGCGATGCCGCTGCACCGTGTGTCTGGTGACCGCGGACGGCGAAGACCTCCGCGATATCGAAACGCTGCGGGGCGACTCGGTCGTCGTGCTCTCGCCTGATGATATTCTGGCCGGCCGGATGAGGCCCTTATGAAACCGCAGAAGACCGTTGCAGTCATCATGGTTCTGACCAGCTCGGCGGTGACCGCCTGGGTGTCGGTGGATATCGCCTACCCGGCCATCCTCTGCATGCTGGGTCTGCTCGGGCTGGCCAGGCGATTCACGTGGAATTTCAGGCCTGAGAAACGCGTCATCACCTCGCTGCTGATGCTCGTGTTGGCCATCTTCTTTGCACTGCATTATAGCTACACTCGTCCGCACGGCTGGATCGCTCACGAGGAGGCGATGAGCCTGGCCTGGCAAACCGTCGCGCGGTATTTTCTGGCCGGGATGATTCTGATGCTCTTTCTCGGGGCGCCTCAGCAACTGCCGGCTTCGCTGGGGCTCTTTCACATCGCCAGCACGATCTGTGCGGGGCAGGTCCTGCTGCTGAACGACCGATTCCTCGTCTTTCGCCTGTTGGAGCTGTTCTCGGTCATTCTGGTGATCCTCTACGCCGCGACCACGCGCGGGCCCACGGATGTGCCCGTCTCGCCGCGCCGCCAGGGCGTGCCGCGATGGGCGGTGTGCGGGTTGATCCTCGTCGCGGCCGCCAATGTCGGGTGGATCATCAGCTCGATTCTCTATCGGCACGTCGAGCTTCTGGACTATCTGCCGGCCTGGTTCGGCAAACAGGTCATCAGCATGGACGCATCCACCGAGGATGCTTCGCACATCGCGTTCAGCACGACCGGCCGCCTGTCGAGCCTGGCCGCGGTCCTCGAAGAGCAGGACCCGACGCCCGCACTGGCGATCGAGTCGGACGAACCACCAGGCTATCTGCGAGGGCGGGTCTTCGAGATCTACCGGCAATCTCAGTGGCATGATCTGTCGTTTCATGAGGCGGTCTTTCGCCGGCCGGGCAATGTGTTTATCGCGAACCGAACGAACATTTTCCGGCTCTACGATGAGGATACCTCGCGCGCCAAGTCCATGGTGATTCGGCACGAATCGCGGTTTGGCGATGCGGCGTTCGCCCCTCTGGGGGTTACTTATGTCGAAACGCCGTCTGAACTGCTAAGACGCGACGACGACGACATCATCTACATTCCGGGGCTGGCTCTTGGCAAGCGCTATCGTGTCTTCTACCTCGACTCACCGCGCGATCGGGAGCCGGGAGAGGTGCAGCGTCGTCGGTCTCTGGAGGTGCCCAAGACGATCGATCCTCGCGTGGAGCAACTGGCGAAACAGGTCTTCGCGGGCTGCAACAGCACGGCCGAGAAGATCGATGCCGTCGTCAGGCACTTCCGAACGAACTATACCTATGCCTACGATCCACAGATTCCACCCGGTCACGACAAGTTGATGTATTTCCTCACCGACGGGTCCCAAGGCTATTGCGAATACTTCGCCTCCGGTGCGGCTATCCTGCTGCGCCTGGCGGGTGTACCGACTCGCTACGTCGTCGGCTTCCTCGTCACCGAACGAAACGCGCGAACCCACGCCTGGATGGCGCGAAATATGGATGCTCACGCCTGGGTCGAGGCCTGGGACGCGCAGGAGGGGCAGTGGGTCACGGTCGAGGCGACGCCGCAGGACACCGGTGCCGTCGCGGCGGCCGAGGACGAGGGCGATGCTGCTGGGGATGCCACCAGCGTCTCCCTGGGGCAGTTCCTCCACGCCCTTTACGAATATGGCCTTCTCGGTGCGCTGAGCTGGTTGTTCACGTTTCATGGTGGGGCGATCGCGGCGTTGGCGCTGGTGACGCTGGCGGTCATTGCCGTGTGGTGGGGCGTGGCTCGGCACGGCCGAAGGAAGACCGGAGAGTCCCTGGTTGCTCGACGGGGAGCCGACCCCTCGGTTGTTGCATTGCACCGGATGTTGACTCGAATGGATCGCAGGGTCAAAGTGGCGGGACCGCCGCGGGTTGTCGGAAACGCTGCACGCTTTCGCGCAGCGGCTTCGGCTCCTCGACGCAGGTGATCCCAATGCCCAACGGGACTGGACGGGGGTCTCGAATTGGTACGTCGAATATGCTGAGCTACGTTACTGCAAGACGATCCGGCCCGAATATGTCGAACAACTGCGCGACCGGGCCGAACGGCTGCGTCGCTCGCTCTGATCGGCCATCTTACTTGACAAATCGTATGATCAGATAGGGCGGATACCGGAAGTGATACCCATCGTTGGTCTTGATGGCGGCCACGATGATGAAGACGATATCGATCACCACGACGGCCGGCAACAGGACCATCCCGATACAGACGATCCACAGCAGACCGGCAACTACACCGTAAATGAGCATCGTGATCTGGAAATTCAGAGCTTCCCTGCCTTGCTCGTTGACGAACCGGAACTCATCCTTCTTGATCAGCCAGAGAACCAGTGGACCGACAATGCTGCCGAACGCGGGCATGATCGGTATGAAAGCCGCCAGTCCGCCCAAGTGACAGAACATCGCCCACATCCGCGCATCCTTGTTGGGCTCTCGCGCTTCGTCCCAGGCCTGGGATGGCCCGGGCGCGTCGTTCGGGTTTGGCGGCACGCCTGGAATATCGTTCATCTCTGCCATGATTCACTCCATTCGAGTGGGTTGCCTTTGCACCATCTCGGGTTCTGCCACGCCGGTCACTTGAGAAACGTAATGGCGATCGGATAGTGCCACGGCTCGCCCCGGCTGGCCTTCATCGAGCCCATCGCGATCAGCACGATATGCACGATCAGCAACGCCGGAATGAGAAATGCCCCGATGATGGTGATGCCAAGGGCCGCCAGGTAGATCATCAGCGAGATCTGGTAGTTCATCGCCTCGCGGCCCTGTTCGTCCACGTACCGGTGCTTGTCCCTCTCGATCAACCAGATCACCAGCGGGCCGAAGAACCCCACCGCGCCGAGAAGGTGACACAGCAAGGCCATGTTGCGCGCGTCCTGAGAGGTCTCCGTTGGGTGGTCCGATGGCGCGCCAGGGCTGTACGGCGCGGACGACGGGGCCGCCTCATGCCACTGAGAACCGCTTTCTTCTGCCATGGTCCAACTCCTGCTCTGCACGCCTGATCTCTCTTACACCTTCATACCAAAGGTCTTACGCGCCGTCAACCCCGAACAGCCCTCTCTGCATTCAGGCATCTGTCGGCGCGTAGCGGCCCAAGACAGTCTGTCAGGTTGCGGCTCACGCGGAATTGGGCGTGGAGTTTCGGTCGGGAGGTGGGGTAGAATGCGGGCATTGAGTGTAAACGGACGCTCCGCAACAGCAGGGGCGGCAGTGTGGGAAGGAGATGGTTATGCGTGCCAGATCGTTACTGACAGCTGCGATTCTCGTGGTGACCGCCTTTGCGAATCTCGGCTTGGCGACCGACGTCACCGTCGACGGCGCGAAGCAGTATCAGACCATCGAAGGGTTCGGGACGTGTCTGATCGCGTGGGTCGATCGCTTTCGCGATTTGTATCGCACCGAGGCGTTTCAGAAGACCTACGTCGAGGGCGTTGGCTGCAACATGCTCCGCGTCAACATGTGGGGCCCGACTTTCGAGAAACCGACTGAAGACTGGACGAAGATCCGCTATCAGGATTTCGACATGGGCGCCAACGGAGGCCGGCCTCAGATCTTCGTCGATTTTGGACAGGGCATCCGCAAACTCAACTCCGACATCAAGATCATCGGCACGGTCTGGAGCCCCCCTTCGTGGATGAAGGTCAATCACTCCATCACCGACGCCAAGTCCGGCGGGATTCGCGCAGGCGGATATGGCAACATCAACAACCGCGTGGACCCGAAGTACTTCAAGCACTTCTGCAAGTGGATGGTCGAGTACGTCAAACTGCACGACGCACAAGGGGTGCCGTTCTACGCCGTCAGTCCGGGCAACGAAGTGCAGTTCACCCAATCGTTTGAGAGCTGCGTCTGGGATGGCAAGGACTTTGCCACCATCGTCGCGATGCTGCGCGAGGCGCTGGATGCCGAGGGATACCGCGACGTGAAGATCTTCGGGCCTGAGACCATGACCAGCCATCTGTACGAAGGCGGGACGGGCTCATACGTCAAGGCCGTGATCAACGATCCGAAAGCGCTGGCGGCACTGGACGTCTTTGCCACGCACGGTTACGAAGATGGCATCAAGGCCGAGATGTCAGCGACGTCATCGCGGAAGTTCTGGGATCTGATTTCGCAGACGGGCAAACCGTTCTGGATCACCGAGGGGGGCACGGGCGGCCACGACTGGCCTGCGCCCATTCAGAAGGGAATCGGCAACGCACTGCACAATGCCCTGGTGGCGGGCAACTGCTCGGCCTTCGTCCCCTGGCAGATCACCGAGGGCCGCAAGAGCACGCACGGGATCATGGTCATGGACACCTACACGCCCAAGACGTACACCGCGATGCACTACACGAGGTTCATCCGCCCCGGCGCCGTCCGCATCGACGCGACACCGGGATTCGACACCGTGCAGGTCGGCGCATTCTTGCACGAGGAGACGGGCGAGCTAACCCTTGTCGCTCTCAACCCCACCGACGAGACGCAGCCGTTGAACCTGACCTTCCGAAATCTCGGACGCATCGCTTCTCTGAAAGCCCGTCGCACCAGCGCCACCGAGAGCTTCCAGGAACTGCCCACCGTGCCAGTCCAGGACAACAAGGCCACTTTCGAGATGACACCGCAGAGCATCGTGACCTTTTTCGGCGCCGTCAACTGACACGAACGCAAGGCAACGTTATAATGCTCGCACGCGATTCGTAGGGTGGGTTCTTAACCCACGCGTTGGCCCGACCGAGACGCTTTGGGGCGCGTGGGTCAAGGACCCACCCTACGGAGGCGGTTCGCCTCGCGTCAGCTCATGAACCGCAAGCCTTTTATGGGACGACGGTTACGAATGGCCTGCCGGGTGGTTTCGGCGGGTGAGAATTTGCGAGAGGGGGGGTGATTTTTCGAAGAAACGCCCGGGTTGAGAGTCTATACCAGCAGAAGCTCAGTTACGATCCAACTGGGATTTCCTGGGGGGATTCGGGAGTATCGCAATTGGACGGCGTATGTGAACAAAAGACGGCAGTGATGTGGGGCTCGTACCGGAGCCCGCGCGAGGCGTTCGAGGCGATCGTCAAGACGCACATGAAGGACGCGTACTTCATCGCGCTGGGCCTGGTGGGCAATCGCGAGGATGCGCTGGAACTCTCGCAGGAGGCCTTCTATCGAGCCTATAAGAACTTCGATCAACTGAATGACCAGGAGAAATTCTTCCCGTGGTTCTATCAGATCTTGCGAAATCTGTGTTTCAGCCACCTCCGCAAACGGAGGCTCCGCAAGGCCGAGAGTCTCGACGAGATGGACTGCGAGCCCCCAGGGCTCGGGCCGGCCGATGCCTTCGATCCCGGGATGGTGGCCGAGCGAAACGAATCCAAGGATCGCGTCTGGCGTGCGATCAGCCGCCTGGATGAGAAGCACCGCGAAGTGATCGTGCTGCGACACTTCCGAAACCTCTCGTACGATGAGATGGCCAAGGTGCTGTTCTGCAACCGGGGGACGGTGACCAGCCGACTGTACTACGCCCGCAAACGCCTGAAAGAGATATTAGAGGGCTCGCCCGAGATGGACGGAACCACCGACGAGTCACAGAAAGGAGGTCAGATGGTATGACCTGCCAGGATTACAGAGACTTGATGATGGGCTATCTTGACAACGAACTCGACGCGGAGCAGAGACAAGCGTTCGAAGCGCACCTGGCCTCCTGTCCCGACTGCAAGAAAGAGATCGAGGAGTTCACGAAGCTCAAACAGATCACCGACGATGTGAAGCTGGTCGAGCCCGAGGACCGTCTCTGGCAGCAGTACTGGGGTGGGCTGTACAACCGCCTCGAGCGCGGGATCGGATGGGTGATGTTCTCCGTGGCCGGTATCCTGCTGCTTGATCTATGGCGGATTCACGGCCATAGAGAACATCATCAAGGACCCGACCATCAGCGCCCTGTTCAAAGTCGGCCTCGTCGCCCTGCTCGTGGGGCTGGCCATCCTGTTCGTCTCCATCGTCCGGGAGCGAATCTTTTTCTGGAGCAAAGACCGCTACAAAGATGTAAGGAGATAGAACGATGCTTCTGGCGACGACGGATACGATCTGTGGAAAGACGATAGTCAGACACCTGGGCATGGTGCGCGGCAACACGATTCGAGCCCGCCATATCGGGCGGGACATCATGGCCAAACTGCGCAACGTCGTAGGTGGTGAGATCACGGACTACACGAAACTGATGGGTGAGTCGCGCGAGCAGGCGATCGACCGAATGATCGAAGAGGCCCAGGACCTCGGCGCCAACGCCATCGTGGGCATCAAGTTTTCGACGTCCGAAGTGATGGACAGCGCCGCCGAGATCCTGGTCTACGGTACGGCGGTTGTCGTGGAATGATGAGGGTGCCGCTGCGCATCAGCGTGTGTGTCTGAGAGAAAGGGCAGGATATGGAATCGCTCAAAGACTTTCTGAGACCTGAGTTGATCTGGTTCGTGGTCGGATTGGTGCTGTTGGTGGCCGAATTCATCATCCCGGGCCTGGTTATCGCCTTCTTCGCGGTCGGCGCCTGGATCGTCGCGGGCGTGTGCCTGGCGACGCCGATCTCGCTCAACGCCCAGTTGACCCTGTTCATTGTCTCGTCGGTCATCTGCCTGGTGGGGGCGCGCCGCTGGGTCCGGGGGATGTTCAGCGGGTTCGCCACCGACACACAGGACGCCAACACCGATCTGAACGACTTCGTCGGTCAGCGTGCCGTCGTGACAACCGAGATCACGCCCAGGCTGGCAGGTCGCGTGGAATTTCACGGGACGCATTGGACCGCCAAGGCGGACGAGGCGATTGCCGAGGGGGCGGTGGTGGAGATCACGCAGAAAGAGCAGCGCGACATTGACGGTCAAACCCGTGTAGCACATCGCGGCCGGTAGCCGGACAAACACGATACGAAGCAAAACTCGCTTATGAGAGGAGAAAATCATGTTGGCACTTACTATTACTCCGTGGACAGTCATTCTGATTGGCATCCTGGTCTTTGCCGTCGTCGTCTTCGTCAAGACGATCCGCATCGTGCCGCAGAAGCAGGCCTTCATCATCGAGCGGCTGGGCAAGTACTCGACGACCCTCGAAGCAGGCTTCCACATCCTGATGCCCTTCGTGGATCGCGTTTCGTACCGGCACACGCTCAAGGAGCAGGCGGTGGACGTGCCGCCGCAGCAGTGCATCACCAAGGACAACATCGCGGTGGAGGTCGATGGCATCCTCTACATGCAGGTCGGTCGATCCCAAGAAGGCATCCTACGGCATCGACAACTATCGCTTCGCCGCGACGCAACTGGCCCAGACCACCATGCGTAGCGTCATGGGCAAGCTCGACCTCGACAAGACCTTCGAGGAGCGGGACGTGATCAACAGCGTCATCGTCGAGGCCGTGGACAAGGCCTCCGACCCGTGGGGCGTCAAGGTTACGCGGTACGAGGTCAAGAACATCCTGCCCCCGCAGAGCATCAAGGACGCGATGGAAAAGCAGATGCGGGCCGAGCGAGAGAAACGGGCGACCATTGCCGAGTCCGAAGGTGACCGCCAGGCCAAGATCAACCGGGCCGAGGGCGATCGGCAGGAGATGATTGCCCGATCGGAAGGTGAGAAGCAGAAGCGCATCAACGAGGCGGAAGGTCGCGCCGTGGAAATTCAACGGGTCGCGGAGGCCACGGCCGAAGGACTCAAGAAGATCGCGTTGGCCATCAACGAGAAGGGCGGCGCCGAGGCCGTCAATCTGCGCATCGCCGAGCAGTATCTCAACGAGTTCGGCAAGCTGGCCAAGACCAACAACACCATGATCATCCCGTCGGACCTGGCCGATATCGCAGGCGTGATCAAGACCGCCTCGTCCGTCCTGAAGACGAGCGGTCCCGGGGCAGCGGCATAGCGTCCTTGGCGTCCCTTAGGTCCTCTTGGCCCAAGGGGACCTAAGGGACCTGAAAGACCTAAGGGACGTGCCGTCTGGAGGGTCAGGAAGCGGCGACCAGGATGAGCATGCCGGAGACGAGGGCTCTACACACGCTGAGAAGTATCAGAGAGAGCATTTCACTCGATCACCGCGTCGGGTAGAATAGCTGGGTTGGGTGGCCTGCGCAAGGGACACCGAACCCGGTGCATCATCGGAAATTCGACCTCAGTGGAGTAGTAGAGATGAGTAGAACTCACGTGACGCGCAGTTTGATGATTCTGGCGATCATCTGCATCTTCGTGATGAATCAAGCCAAGGCCGCAGAAGCCGCGACCCTGTATGTCGCTCCGAACGGAAACGATTCGTGGTCGGGCCGTTCCGCTCAGCACAATGGAGACGGCACGGATGGTCCTTTCGCCACACTCGCAGCGGCGTGCCGAGCTGCTCGTGCGTTGGGAGCCGAGTCACCACGCCGGATCGTGATCCAGGCCGGGGAGTACTTCTTCGCTGAGCCGGTCACACTGACCGACCAGGACAATGGGCTGACGATCGAAGCGGCCGACGGTGCGGACGTGACGCTCTACGGAGGTCGCAAGGTCACCAACTGGCACAAGGACGGCCCGAACTTCTACGCGGCGTCACTGCCTGGCGTCAAGGAAGGCCAATGGGACTTCCGGGCGCTGATCGTCAACGGTCGCTATTGCCCAAGGGCCAGACTGCCCAAGGAGGGCCGATTCGAGCACCTCAGCGTCTTCGACGTCCGCTGGATGAGCACGACCGGAGGCGGGTGGCAACGCAAGCCGACCGAGCAGGAACTGACCACGCTCAAGTACAAGAAGGGCGATCTCGGTCCCTGGCTGGACATCAACAACGCCGAAGTCACGGTCTACCACATGTGGGACGACTCGATGGTTGGCGTGGCGGCGATCGATCCCGACTCTCAGACGCTGACGTTCTCCAGCCCGACGGGACACCCGGCCGGTGCCTTTGGCGTCAAGACCTATGTCGTGTGGAACGTCCGCGAGGGCATGACCGACCCCGGACAGTGGTATCTCGACCGGACGGCGGGCAAGGTGGTCTATTGGCCCCTGCCTGGCGAGGATATGAGCAAGGCCGAGGTGCTGGCGCCGGTTGTCGAATCGATCGTCAGGGTCCAAGGGACGCGAAGCAATCCTGTCAAAGGCGTGACGCTGCGAGGCCTGACGCTCTCGGTGACAACGACACCGTTGAAGGCGGGCGGTTTCGGAGCGGGCCGCTTTGAAGGTGCATTGGCGGTGAGCAACGCCCAGGACTGCACGTTCAGCGATCTGGAGATCGTCAACACGGGCGGACAGGGCATTAAGGCGACGGGCAACGATCTGCTGATCCAGCGATGTCACGTTCACCACGTCGGCGCCTGTGGCATCCGCTTCAACGGCTCGGGCCTGAAGATTACCGACAACCACATCCATCACGTGGGCCTGACGTACCCGAGCGCGATTGCGTTGACGGGCGGAGGCAAGGATTCGCTCGTCGCCCACAACCACGTGCATCACGCGCCCTATTCGGCGGTCACCTGCGGCGGGCAGAACAACGTGATCGAGGCCAATCGCATTCACGACGCCATGCTCGAACTCCACGACGGGGGCGGCATCTACTGCTTCGCGGGCAAGAACCTGATCCTGCGCGGCAACTACATCTACGACATCATCGATACCGGTGGCTACGGCGCCTCGGCCTACTATCTCGACGAGCGTTCGGAAGGCTGCGTCGTCGAGGGCAACCTGTCGGTCAACGTGGTCCGCCCCTCGCACAATCACATGGCCAAGGGCAACACGATCCGCAACAACGTCTTCGTCAACGAAGGCGACATGCGGCTGACCTGGCCCAAGTCGAGCGACTATCGTTTCGAGAAGAACATCCTCTGGGCCAAGGGCAAGATCACGTTTCAGAATCGCGAGGGCATCACGACGCTGGCCGGCAACGTACTCTTCAGCGGCGAGGGCAAGATCGAGTGCAACAAGCTGAACCAGTACACGCAGGCGGGCACGTACGAGATGGCGCCGGAGGGGGCCAACATCCAGGCGGACCCGAAGCTGATCGCTTATCGCGATGGCAAGGTGAAGTTCGCGGCCGATTCACCCGCCCGAGCTCTGGGCATCGAGCCGATCGACGTCAGCGATGCCGGCCCAAGACCGTAGAGCGGGCGGCCGTGCCGGTGCCCTGACGTCACATGTGACATTGGTCACCTGACGATCTCGTCCGGAAAGTTCAGGTAGGCGAACTCGCCCTGGAGTTCGAACGCCTTGCGATCCCGGACCCGGGCGGCCTCGGCCTCGTCGTCGAAGATGCCCAGGTGGTAAGTCTTGCCATCGTGCTTGATGGCCGCCTCCCACTTGTCCCGATGCGGATAGACGCCCTTGAATCGTGATCGCCCGCCCCGAGGGGGCTTATTGTGCTCGTTCTGCTGTTGGGTGCAGACTCGCAGGTTGGCCTGGCGGTCATCCAGTCCGTTGCCGTTGATGTGATCGACCACCATCCCTTTCGGCGCGTTCATGATCTCGCGGTGCATCAGGATCGTCCCACCCGGCACCGAGCGGCGGGCGTAAAACCCGTCACCGTGGGGGCAGGCGTTCCACCGGTAGCGATTGAGCCGTTCGTAGTCGGCCGCATCGACGATGGCGAACTTGCCCCGTGTCAGCGGGATGTACCTAATCTCGTCGTTGGGTGGCTCAGGTGGCTTGCCCCGTTCGGGTGGCTTTCGACGAGGGCGGAAGTTGGGGCACGTGTGGGTGGGCCCCACATCGCGCCGCTCGCCCGGGCTGTCGGGGTGATTGAAGCAGCTCATCGGGGCCGGCCAGCGGGCCATCATCCCCACGAAGGACTGCATCGCCGACGGCTGGATCCCGAAGAGGCAGTGGGCACAATCGCGCTTCGGTGGATCGGGCTTGTCCTGGCTGGCTTTCGTCTCGCGTCGTTTCGCCTGCTTGTGTTTCATGGCCATCCTCCTGTTCGGTTTTCAGGTCATTTTCGGCCGCCGCGAAATAATACGGCCCTCTACCCTTGGACGGTGTTGCACGTTTGATACGAAAAAAATGCGATCTCTTGGCCGTCGACCTCTGTAAGTGAGGTTGAGATAAGGATTAAAAAAATCTTCAATGTCACCGGGGTTGGCGCGCAGGGTGTTGCACGTTCTTGCGCTTTCGCCGCGAAAATCGCCCGGAACGCCCCTTGGTCAGTCCGGGTGGCATCGGCAAGCGCGCGCTTGCCGATGGCGGCACTCATGCAGTCCCCACGCCATCGGCAAACTCTGCGTTGCGACGTTTGCCGATGCCACCCAAGTGTCAAGGCGTGTGTGTGAAGATATGCTGGAATGCGTGTGGCTTGGCGTTTGTAGTGGGCCCGTGAGGGCCTACCCTATCCCCGGGCCGGAGGTAGCGTCTTACGGCGCCACTACGAACCGCGATTGGGATGGCGAACGGACTCGGGATTTGGTATCGTGCAGCGTTTGTGGCCTGCTATTGGCCCGGCGACGGATGCACGGACCTTACGGAGATGCCCATGGTGCAGAAGTGTCTTGGAACCCGATTGAAATCAGGGCCGAAGCAACAATCGGATTTGCTCGTGCTGGCCGAACTCACCGGTGGCCCGGGATTCAGCTTTGCCCCCATTGAACGATTCCTCAAAGCCTATCAGGAGGCGGCCAAAGGCGGTGGGGCGGTCCTGCCCAAGGGTTTTGACTTTACCGCGATCGCGCTGCCCCAGAACCCGGGCGGCGTCGCCAACATCGAGCCGGCCGGTGTGATCAATCACCTTAAGGCGAGCCACCTGCTCGACGGACTCGACGTCGTGCCGCACATCAGTTGCAAGGACGCGAACTCCGATGCCATCGTCAGCTCATTGGTCAGCTTCAAGAAGACGGGCGTCACGAGCGTGCTGGCGCTGACGGGCGACAAGCCCGTCTCGGCCAAGGGGGTCTTCGAGCTCGAATCGGTCGGGCTGCTGCAATTGATCCGCAAGATGAATCACGACTCGTATCTCAAAGCTCAGCCCGAGGCCCTGGCGAGCGTGCATCAGTTCGTCCCCGGTGCGGCGGTGTCGCCCTTCAAGTATACCGAAGCGACGCAGATGCAGCAGTACTACAAGATGGAGAAGAAGGTCCGCTCCGGGGCGCAATTCCTCATCACGCAGGTCGGCTGGGACTGGCGAAAGAGTCTCGAGTTGTTCACTTACCTGAAGGAGCGCCGGTTGGACGTCCCCGTCATCGGCAACGTCTATCTGCTCAGTACGATCACGCCCGCGCCGCGCCTGATGCACGACATCAAGCTGCCCGGCTGTTTCGTCAGCGATGAGTTGCTGGCCAAGGTCTACAGCGAGAAGCTCGACGACCATATCGAGCGGGCCGCCCAGCAGGTGGCCATGTACAAGGCGATGGGAGCGGCGGGTGTCGATATTGGAGGTGTCCACGATTTTGCGATGTTCACACGGATTCTCGAACGCGCCGCAGAGATCGGCAGCGGTTGGGAACAATTCAAAGATAACCTCTCCTGGCCTGCGAAGGATCCGTTCTATCTGTACGACGACAATGGCAGCCCCGTGTCGCTGTCACGGCCACGCCCCACGATGAGCAAGCGGTTCTTCGACTTCTCGCATCGTGCGTTCCTCGATCCCGAGCACGCGGGCTTTCGCGTCTTCAAAGATACGCTGGCGTTCCTCGGCGCCGACAAGGGCGAGGGGACGCTCTACAAGCTGTTCAACGCCAACGAAAAGGCGTTCAAATACACGTTGTTCGATTGCGAGGAGTGCGGCGATTGCTTCCTGCCCGAGAATTTCGGCGTTTGCTCGATGGGGGGCTGCGAGAAGGGCGTCGACAACGCCCCGTGCGGCGACGCCACCGTGGACGGCTTCTGCGGCAACAACCTCGAACACGTCTGCATCGGCAATCGCGTCTACGAAGCCGCCGCCTCGGAGAAGGGCGGACGCGAGCGGCTGCGCGACACGATCAACCGGCGTCGCAACCCCGCACTGAGGCACTCGTCCTCGATCGTCAACTATCTGTTCGGCAAGGATCACACGATGACCAACGCATTGATCTCGATCGGCGAATCCGTTCACGCATCCATCCCCAAGACGGGCAAGGTCATGCACCAGTTGCGAGACCTTGGCGCCGACGCCTACACCAAGCCCAGCCCGGAACTCGATTACATCCAGGCGCTGATCGAGTCGCAGGCGGCCGACGGCGCCGATTACATCGCGGTCAATCTCGATGCGTTTGGCGAGGACGACCCGCAGGTGGCCGTCGATATGATGATCGAATACACCAAGCTCGTGCGGCGCTGGAGCAACGGGGTGCCCATCTGCATCGACAGCAGCGACGACGACGTCCTCGAAGCGGGGCTCAAAGAATGGTATAACACGAGGGATCCCGTCAAGCCCCCGCTGATCAACTCGGTGAAGGTCTACACGATGGACCGTATCCTGCCGCTGAAGAAGCAGTACGATTTCTCCGTCATCGGGCTGCTCGTCAGTGAGGATAAACCCACCGGTCCGGGCGGTTCGCATTCGGTCGACGAACTCTGTGGGCTCGCTCATCAGATCTTCGACAAGGCGGTGGGCGAGTTTGGGTTCAAGCCCTCGGAGATCTTCTTCGACTCGACCGTCTTTCCGCTGGCGATCGACATGCCCATGGAGCCCGGCGTCCCGGGCTACACCTATCGTACGTTCGAGACCATCAAGAAGATCAAGAGCGATCCGAAGTTCAAGGGCGTGCACTTCTCACTGGGCGTCAGCAACTCCGTGCGCGACCTGCCCGGAAGGCGGATCGGCGTCTGCCGGGCCTATGTCGCCAAGGCGATGGAGTACGGTCTCGACGCCGGCATCGTCAACGCCGCCCACAAGTATGGCACCGTCGATCCCGACCCGGCCCTCGTCGAGCTTGTCACCGCCTTCGCCCAGCTCGACGGCTCGCTCGACAAGACCACCCAGGCCATGCAACTGATGGGCCAGTTCTGCCAGCAAAACCGGAAACCCTCCTGACATGCGCTGGACGCTCATCTCGGGCAAGGCGTCTCTGGACTATATCGCAAGGGTCGAGTACAAACGGGACAGACGGTCGTTCTTGAATCGAGGAGAGAATCGTGGTTGGTTCGTCCGAGGGACTGATTCGGCAGATGGTCGATGCCATCGTGCGGGAGGTCGAGCCTCAGCGCATCTACCTGTTTGGCTCGCGTGCGCGGGGGACAGACAGCGCCGAGTCTGATGTCGATCTGCTGATTATCGAAGCGGAGGCGTTCGGCAGCGAGCGCAACCGCTGGTCCGAACTCCGACGTATTCGCAGGGTTCTGCGTCCGTTTTCTATCTCGAAAGATATCCTGGTCTACAGCCACGATGAATTCGAGAAGTGGCAGAATTCCGTCAACCATATCATCGCGCGGGCGGCTCGGGAAGGGCGACTCTTGTATGAGCGATCGTGAACAGGCTGAAAATCTCCTGGCCATGGCCGAGAAGGACTGCCAGGCGCTGTGCGGCATGAGAGACGAAGAGGTCTTCTCTACAGAGATTTTCGGGTTTCATGTCCAGCAAGCGGTCGAAAAGACCCTGAAGGCATGGTTGTGCATTCTCGGTGTTGCCTTTCCCAGGACGCACGATCTGGATCAGCTTGCCAGCCTGCTTGAGCACACGGGCCGAAACGTCCCGCCATCTCTGGCTACACTGCTGGATTTCACCGATTTTGCCGTTGCTTTCCGTTACGATGCGTTTCCCGATCTCGGAGCCGAGGTAGACCGAGACGCCTGCTGCGAGCAAGTCGGCAGCTTGTTGGGTCATGTCCGCGATATACTCGCACAACCGGACTAATCGGCGTGTCTGGAGCCTATCCCAAACGAGGTCGAAGGGATGCCAGAGGATGATCGCCGGGCATTCCGAACAACGCTATGGCTGTCCGGCGTGCTGGAGCATCTTCTCGGTGAACTCACGGGCACGTTTGGCCATTTCCTCGGGGCTGACCTCTTCGACATGGGTCGCGAGGGTCCAGACATGGCCGGACGGGTCGGTGACACTGCCGATCCGGTCGCCCCAGAACATGTTTTCGACCGGCATCTTCACTTCCGCCCCGGCCGCGACGGCGCGTTCGAACGCACTGTCGACATCTTCGACGTACACATAGAATGCCACGGGAGTACCGCCGAACGACTGGGGCGAACGGCAGCCTCCGGAGGCCATTTCTTCGCCCAGCATGAAGACTGAATCGCCGATCTTCAGTTCCGCGTGGATCACGTGCTTGCCATCAGGGGTCGGCATGCGGTATCGTTCCTCGGCCCCGAGTCCGTTCTTATAGAATTCAATCGCGCGGGCCCCATCGCTGACCGTCAGCGAGGGTGTCAGTGTCCGATAGCCCTCCGGAATGGGCTTTACTTTGCCTTTCATGGCTTGCTCCTTCTCAAGATCGAGTCTCAGTTGAGATCGCGTCGATTCGCAAGACACCGTGTTTCGTCTGTCTCGGGTACGTTTCGGCACGTCTGAAGTGCGGGTGGAACCGCCATTTCAAGGCAGATTCCGATGCCGTCCGGCGGGGCAGGGAAGCGGCCTTCCGTCCCCAAGCCAGGAACTGGTAGCAGGCCCGCTGATATCCTGGCCCTTTGGGGGAATGCGGCGCACCCTCCGCCGCCTCTGTCATGCCAGACCGAGCCTTTTACTCGGTCAAAAGAGTCTTTTCCCCCGGCATTTACGGCCCGAATTGGCCGTATAATGTTAGTAGTAGTAAACAGCAGAACCAGGACTGTACCTGGGGGGCGCTTGCGGTGGACCGAGGTAACACCTGCGGATGATCCGAGGCGTCCTTTTTTATGCGCTCACGTCATTCCCCCCGTGGGGTGTACCGCCATCTGTCTTCCGCCTCTTGTTGCGGTGCCAAGCCCGAAACTCGAATCTCGAAATCCGAAACAAGCGCGAATGACCGAAACCAGAAATCTAAAACGGGGTCCGGCTTGGCACCTGCGTTCCGATCATTTGAGATTCCCATTTTGGATTTGTTTCGTCCGCCACAGGCGGATCGAGTTTCGTGCTTCGGATTTCAACACGAAAGGCCGCACGCACTTCAATTCAATCGCCTTGACTAGCCATCCTGCTGTTTGGCCCGCATCAGGATGCGGAAGGTCTCGCGCATGCGCATCAGCCGGGCTTCGTCGGCGTGACCCGGAGGCAACGCGGCGATCTGGTCCTCCACCAGGCTCAGCGACTGCCGCAGGCGGGCGGTGCTGACGTTGCCCAGGATCTCCTTGATATTGGGCTCGTTGCGGACGATGCGTTCCAGCGCGATCGAGGCCTCACCCATGTACGCGGCGCCGTCGGCGACCTTGTTCAACGCCTGTTCGGCCACCCACTTGCTCGTATTGCTCAGCGTCCCCTGGGCCACCGCCTCGTCGCCCGTCGCGTAGGAGTACGATGTGAACAGGATCTGCGTGGCCATTTCGGCGGCCGCGGTGATAGGGAAACCCGCGATGGCCAGATCGATCACAAAGTTCACGCTGCTGCGCGCGATCGCTTCGGAGGCGGCCTCGCCTTTCTCGATCCGGTCGTAGGCTTCAGCCGTCGCGGCTGCGACACTGAGAACGAGCAGACCCTTGTCGAGTTTGGTCATTTTGCTCATCGAAGTGTTCAGGCGCTGCGCGACCTGGGTCGAGGACCCCGAGACGAATTTGCGATAGCTGTCGGCCGCATTCGTGGCCAGGGTTCGGCTGAGGTTCCGCCAGGCGCTGCCGCTGCGCCACAGATTCTTGACATCCTGGGACGTGTCCAGCATGCCCTGGAGCATCCTGAGTTGCTCGCGCGTTTGCATCGTAGTGCTGCCGGACTTCAGCAGCCCATCCAGATAGCCCTGAAGCCGCCCCGGACTGAGCATGCCTTTCTCGAACACCTCGGCGACCTTGGGCAACATCTGACGAATGTTGCGCTGCTGCTTGAAGAACTCAGTGGCGTCCATGGCGTTCATGTCAATGCCTTGCGTGGCCTCGATGAACTCCTTGATGATACGCGTCGCTTCGCGCATTTCGTTGGCGTCTTTCAGGGCGACCAGCCAGTCGGAGAAGTTCTTGGAGCTGATGATGCTCTGGATACTGAGCAGCCGTTCGGCGAGGGACTGTTGCTGGGTGGGCGTCAAGCCCGTGTCGCGCAGGGCGTTGAGCCAGGCTTCGCGCGGATCGCCGTGGACGGTCCCGTCCTGCTCGACGTAGACCTTGTCGTCATACCAGTCGCGCCGCCGCTGCTTTTCTTCCTCCGATTCGCCGAGTTTGTCGAGCTTTTCATGATGACGATCGATGACGGCGCCGTTGGCATCGACCGCGCCACCCGCACCGCCGCAGGGCGTCTGGTTCAGCGCGTCCTGCAACCGTCCGTCGATATTGGCCTTCTGCCTCTTCAAATCCTCCTTGTGGACCTCTTCGTGCTTGGCCAGGACTGCTTCCCAATGCTCGATGTCCTTCTGTTTGTCGGCGATCCACTTGTCGCGGGACTTCTTCCACTCGGCGAGGATCTCGTGCCATCGGTCGTAGGCTTTGCGGTCGCCTTTGGCCTGCGCGGGGCCGATCTGCTCGCGAATCTCCAGGCTCGTTCGAGGCGCCCCAGCCGCATAGACTCTGGCGTTCTCACCCAAGGCCTGAAAGTCCATCAGCTCCTGCCTCTTCTTGGCGATGGTTTCCTCGATCTCTCCGTTCGTCGGTGCGCGACCCGCACATAGGATTGTAGTTCCTGTACGTCTTGGCCGCCCAGGCGTTGACTGTCTTGCGATAAGTGTCCCGCGCTTCGCCCACGATCTTCTGCACCCCGTTGCGATCGGTGCGCATGCCCAGTGCCGGGACGTAAACCACAAAGGTTCCGGCCGCAATCCGGGCGCGTGCCTCGGCCAGTTCGTCTTTGCACTTGGCGACATGATCGTCGATCCCCTTGCCCGTCAGACGCATGCCAATCGGCGCAAGATAGTACCCGAACTCGCGTCGTTGCGCTTTGGCCAACTCCACTTGCTGCTGAGCGATACTCTCCTGCACTCCCTTCCAGGTGGCCCGCCAGTTGAGCGTCTTGATGTACAGCCCGACCTCGCCTGCGCCGTAGGCCGCCATGCGCACGGCGCGGTCCTGGGTCTGCTTGGCGACGTACTCCCGCCAGCCTTTGATGCTGTTACGGAGGTTTAGCTCCCGCTTGTACCAACTGATGTTGCCGGCGGCCAGCTCTGCCGCCAGCTTCGACGCCGACTCGTTGATGGACTGAGCGTGGTCGTCGCGTCCCTGGGCCCGCATCTCAGCGGCCTGCTTCCGCATCTCGGAGAGACGCTTCTGCGTGTCCGCCTGGGCTTCGGCGATCGCCTCGTTGCCCCATTTGATGCGGTTGCCGAAATCCTCGTTCTCCTTGGCTCGAGCGTCGTCGAAGACCTTTCGCGATTCCTGCCGCAGACGGATCTGCTCGTTGATTGCCTCGATCTTCTCGGCGTTCTGCTGCTCATACTGTTCTGCCGCCTTCTCGGCCGCCGCGACCCGATCGAGGTACGGTTTGAGCACCCGCTCCGTCGTCTCCTGACAACTCTTGGGCGGGTCCACGGCTAACGTCGCACGAGGGAACGTCATACAGGCGAAAAGAACCAGGGAAATCAAGGTGGGAATCGATCGTGGCTTCATCAACGGGCTCCTGCGGTTTCCGGTGAAAATCGACGTCGCGTCCTGACGGATATCGAGCTTTCGTGCGTCCCTATCCTACCAAAACGGGCCCGTTAGATCAACAACCAAGAGACAATAAGAGCCATGACCCATGTGGACGTGTCTGTGGTGTCAACGGCGCTGGGGGGCAGCCTCAAGGCGGCGCTCGGGATGACAAGCTCCTCGTCCAGTGATGCTCTGCGGCACGGGCCGTGTAGGTCGTGCGTCCTCGCACGACGATGGAATAGACGAGCGGGGACGCTCGTCCTACGCAGGGCGGTCCCTGTTACGCCTGCCGACGTGTTGATATGTGGGCCGTGCCCCTACGGTCGCGACGTCACGACGGATGTGTCCTGGAATCTCTTGGCGTTGTACACGATCCTCAGCATCAGCATGTAACTGAACATCGACAGCACGGCGACCATGCACACCAGGACGCAGACGAGCGTGTGCATGGGTTTGGACGCATTCTTGAAGAAGGTCCGTCTCGCCAGGATCAGCAGGGGGATCAGGCAGAGCATTGCCGTCGAAGACGCCGGAGATCATCTGCGAGAGCGCGTCGGGCGGGCTGAACAGAAGGCCGATGGCAAAGGCGACCACCGCTGCAATGACGATCTTCCTCGACAGCATCTTCTCCACTCCTTCCTCGTTTGTCCTATACGGGGCCCGTGGACGCCTCCACGTCTCGACTCTCTTCTCTTACAGACGCCATGATACTGTATTCCTTGCCGAAAGAGCCAGTTTTTTCTCACGCGCTCGTTACGCTGGGCACAGAGTGTGGCAGCCTCAAACGCCTTGGCGTTTGGGGATGGGTCCCGGCGCAGGGGCCTTTCCATACGTACGTGCCACCCACATGCGCCATCCCCAAAGCTTCGTTTCACTACGCTTTGAGGCTGCCACCCATGTGGCCAGGATATTTTCACAGACGCTGCTCGCCACCCATGATGCACAAGGGCTGAGGTGCCTACTGAGGCGATGCGCCGGCGGCTTGGAGCAGGGCGGTGAAGTATTCGGGCTTTCCGGTCTTGAACAGATGGTACCACGCCTTGAGGACGGCCGGAGGGTAGAGGTCGAGCAAGTGGAAGATGTGCAGTGCGAAGTCCAGGGGCGCCACGCCCGAGGCGGTGATCAGGTTCTGGTCCGTGACGGCGGGTGCCTCCTCGTACCGTGCGGCCCCGCGATATTCCGTCGCCGCCAGGTACTCCCCGCGTTGCTCGTGTGCCCGCGCTCGTCCAGCAGGCCACCCCGAGCGAGCCCCGCCGTGGCGCCGCAGATGGCAGCGACCGGGACATCCGCCTCCAGAAACGCCCGTGCCAGCTCCACGGCTTCGCCATGCTTTCCCTCGTCCCAGGCCAGGCCACCGGGCAGGATGAGCATGGCGCTGTCGGCCGGACGCAGGGCGTCGAGGGTCAGGTCGGGCTGAATTCGAATCCCGCCCATGGTCACCACGCTGGCTTCGCTTGGTGCCACGGTGCGAACGCGATAGCGACCGGGCTGCCGCTGGAATTGCGGGTTATTGATCCCCGCGATAGCATAGCCCGCCTCCCAGTCGGAGAGACTGTCGAAAACAAACAGATGCACGTCACGTTGTTGCATGTATCGACTCCCATTACGCGTGGGTTGAGAACCCACCCTACGAACCGTCACGTAGTCGGTGCGACAGACAAGCCCGCCATCCCCAAGCTGACGCTTGAGGCTGCCACACCTCGAGCGACGGGCGACGAGTCACGAGCGACGGTATTTTAACGGGTCTGCTCGACGTAGCGGGCGATGTTTTCGACGGTGTCGATCCAGATGCCATTGTCGGGATCGCTCGCGTATTCGCAGATCGCGGCCAGCGTGTCGGTGCGGGTGGTCTGTCTGCCGCCTTCGCCGATCTCGTGACCTGCGAAGACCAGCCACATGCCTTCGTCGAGGGCCTTGTCGATCAGCGCTTTGGCCGCTGCAAAGTCGAGCCCGTCGAGTTCCATGCCCAGCAGTTGAGCCGGGTCGCAGAAAGCCGGGTCGTTGGCCCCTTCGTCCATCCACCCGCGTCCGGTCTCGAACATCTGTGCCACCAGAGGCACGTAGCTGTGTACGTCACGTCCACGTCCGACGAACTTCTGCCCACAGGGGTAGGCGAAGCTGACCGGCCGCACGCCGACCGCCGTTTCGATGATTCGGTTTGCCTCCTCCAACTCCTGCTTCATCTGTGCCAGCGTGTACTCTTCCAACGCCTTTTCGCGAGCGAAGGCGAAGTTGCCCGTGCAGGGGTGGCGCAGAGAGTGATTGCCAATCTCATGTCCGTTGGCGAGAGCCTGCTTCCATGCGGGCAGGTGCGTCTGAAACGGACCGGGCGAGATGTAGAACGTTGCCTTGACGCCGTAGCGATCGAGCAGGGGCAGGCCTACCTCAGTCTGGCTCACGCGCGCATCGTCGAACGTCAGGCTGATCGCTCCCCGCTTGCCCTCGGGCCAGACGAACGTGCTCTTCTGCGGGGCCGGCGCTGCGTAAGGGTCTGCGTCGTCGCTCCGCACGTGTTCAGGACCGCAACCGGCCGCCGCCATCGCCAGGATGAGGCCCCATGGAAACCCGATTCGAATCGCATCGTGCCATGTCACGCCACATCTCCGCATGCGATTTCGGTTCATTATCCACCTCGTTGCAGTCTCGTCCTTTGTGTTTGGTTACGACGCCGAGCGGAGTTCGAAGCAGTTGAGCAGGGGCTTGTACTTCTTGACGAAGCAGCTCTGCCACGCCAGCTTTCCGGCCTGCGAGCAGTCCATCGGCAACGCCCGCACACCGATCGTATCGGCGAAAGCCTGCCACGCTTCGATCTGAGGCCGCCTCATTGTCAATCGGGTGCGAAGGTTCAGCGTCTCGCCCACGTAGAGCTTGGCATCTTGCGTCCGGCTCAGCACGTACAAGCCCGGGCCGGTCGGGAACTTCGCGCTCTTCAAGTCATCGATCGACAGGCTCTCGCCAAAGCGGGGGTTCATCGGTCGCAGCGTCTCCAGCACGCTGGCTCGGCTCCGTGCGTACTTCGCTTCCTTGCGAAGTTTGAGCGCCGCCCAGCGGTAGTCGCGGGACGTGTACCCCGGTGCGAACCGGGCGGCAAGCTTGTCGAATTCGGCCGCGAGGGCCGGGTCGCACAGGATCTCGTCGAGGCTCTTGGCCTTCCTGGCGTTCAGCAGGCTCTGCCATGCGATCTCGCTGCCAAAGATGTATTTGTCGCAGTCTTCCCACGACAAATCCGTGCGGCGAGCCGTGGGGATGTGAGCCAGCTTGCCTGACTTGCGGAGCCTGAACAGCAGCAGGTTCCACGTCCGCGCGTCGCCCACCAGGCCCAGCTTGCTACAGGCCGCGATGAACGCCTCGTCCAAGTCGGGGTCGGCCACCACGCGATCGGCGCTGAACCCTTCGTGTGTTCGCACGAATGCCTCGGTGACACCGGCCAGCGTCAATTCGAGCTGCACTCGATCGTATCGCTCTTCGCCCTGTTTCGCGCGAGCGCGCTTGGCTTGCGCCGCGTTCACCTTCTTTGGCCGGCCTCTGGTTTTGGCACGGTTCGTCCGAGGCGCACTCTTGAGCGGCTCGGGCGAGCCATCGAGCCGGTCGCCCACGCGGATCGAACCCAGCCGGTCGAGCCCATATTGCACGTAGTCCTTCGAGATGTCGAACCCGAGGAAGCGCCGGCCGAGCTTCTTGGCCACCGCCAGCGTCGTCGCACTGCCCGAGAACGGGTCGATGACCAACTCGCCCGGGTTCGAGCACGTGCGGATGATGCGGCCCAGTAACTGCTCGGGCATCTGGCATCCGTGAAAACCGGCGCGCTCCTTGAATGTGCCCGCCACGCGGGGGAAGTACCACGTGTCCTCCGTCGAGTCGAAGGCGTGCGCCATGTCTTGCGGCCGGAGTGTATAGGTCCGATCGGTATCAGCGCGGTGGCGTTAGGTCCCGGGGCGACCACGTCCCATCGTCGTCGCTGACCATCTCGCCTACCATCGAGGCGGGGCGGATCATCCAGGTGTCGTCGGGGAGTCGGCCCTTGGGATTGGCCCGACCGTCGTTGTAGACCAGCTCGCGCGCCGAGGGCACGCGATTGTCCAGATCGTCGTCACGGAACGTGAAGTTGTCCCGGTCCTTGACGAAGTGGAACAGGTGCGTGTGCGACCGCGTGAACTTCCGCGAGCAGTTGACTCCAAACGTGTAATACCAGATCACCCAACTGCGACAGTGAAAGCCGATCTTCTGGCTCTCGATCTTCAGCTCGGCCGCGTAGTCGTCGCCGATCGCCAGCCAGAACGTCCCGTCGGGTTTGAGCACCCGATGGACCGCTTTGATCCACTGGCCGCACCAGTCGATGTACTGCTGATGCTCGACGGAGTCCTCGTAGACGTCGTAGCTGTAGCCGATATTGAACGGCGGGTCCGCGAAGACCAGATCAGCACTGCCCTCCGGCAGCGCATCCATCCCCGCGACACAATCGCCCAGCCGAATCGTGTTGAAACTCTCATCCATGACCGACACCCTATGCCAAATCCGCCGCTCATCGCGGCCTTTCGGGGCCAATAACGTGCCCGCGATTATAGCGCCCTATTCCCCCGACAGCAAGGCCGCGAGGCAAATCTCGTGTCCCGTCACTCGTTTCCCGCCCAAGCATGAACGTATAGGCACCTCTTCACGTTAGCCCAAAGCACGGTTTTGAACGGATGCGCGTCGGTCGTCCGTGTCTATCGGGCAGGAGACGCGAAAAGGTCACGCCTGAACCGGGGATTCTCTCGAGCATCTTGCGGGAGACGATTTGCCCTGGTGGTCCGACGCGCTGTGGTTTCCCCCGCGAAGCCCCAGTCGTGCCTCCGCCGTGTGGCGACGCCCGCTGCGCAGGGGCCCATGGACCCCTCGAAGAGTGATACAGGCATATCTCGCAAGCCGTCTGGGGCAGAGCCCTTGGTGGCTTTGGGGAATTCTCCTACATCGGCCCCGCTCCAACGTGCCGTATGGTGAGAAGAGAGAGGGAGGAATGCAAAAAGGATTGAGTTCGCCAGCTTCTCGGAGGCCGGGGGCGAAGCGAAAGCCGCGGATCGGTGGTTGGCGGAACAAATAGACTGCTCTCTTATGAAAGGCAGGTGTCAAGATGAGAAGGTACTTGATGATTGCGGGCGTGGTAGTGGCCGTTGCGGCGGCCGGTTCGTACGTGGCGTTCGGTCAGCCGGATCGAGGCGGCATGATGGGCGGCGGCATGATGAATCGCAACAGCTCGCAGCAGGGCATGATGCAGAACAATCGCAGTATGATGCCCATGATGCGCGGGATGATGGCTCAGCACATGATGCAGGAAGGGCTCGTGGCCACGTCCGATGGCGGCGTGGTGGTCATGGCCGGTGGCAAGCTGATCAAGTATGACAGCGCCCTGAACGTCGTGAAGGAAGTCGAGGTGAATGTGGACTACAAGGCCATGCAAGAGCAGATGCAGAAGATGATGGAGGACATGCCGATGATGCGAGGTGGGATGATGCGCGGCTCCGGCGGAAACTCCGGGGGCGGAACGCAGCCTTGAGTCGCCCGCACAGACGAATCTTTGTGTCAGGCCGCGGTCAGGCGCCATGCACTGGTCCGCGGCCTGTTCTTCTGAAGCCATCGGCCAGTGTGAATGGACTCAGAGAAGAACGGAGAATGCCAACATGTGGTTTGACAGAGAATGCCAGGGATGTGGTCACGGGGGATCGTGCCACAGCGTCTACTACCGTCTCGGGCATACGGAAGGCCCCTCGGTTCTCTCGGATGTGCTGCTCGCGTTCGGTGTCCCCGTCAGCGTGTTCATCGTGAGCCTGGCGGCGGCGGGAACGCTGTTGGGCGGAATGCTTACCCGCAATGTCGGACCGGTTCTGGCATCGTTGGCTATCGCACTGACGTTGACGGCCCTGGTCGTCGCGGGAATCTGGTGGTTCACGCAACGGCCGATAGATCCTGATAACCCCAGAGAGAAGGTGCAGAGATGATCACTTATGGATTTAGCAAGGAAATCGATACGCCTTTCACAGAAGCCGTGGAAGAGGTGACGCAGAAGCTGAGCAGTGAAGGGTTCGGCGTACTGACAAAGGTCGATATACGGGAGAAGTTCAAGGACAAACTCGGCATCGACTTCAAGAACTACGTGATTCTGGGCGCCTGCAACCCGGCCAACGCGCACCGGCGCGATCGTCGCGGAAGAGGACGTGGGCCTCCTGTTGCCGTGCAACGTTATCGTCTACGAACGGAACGGGCGGACCGTGGTCTCAGTGATCAGGCCGACCATCGCGATGCAGATGGTTGACAACCCTCAATTGGCGACGATCGCCCGGGAGGTCGAGGCGAAGTTGGAGAACGTCATCGCCTCCATCGGTCAAGAGGTGCCCCAGCATGCATAGGAGACTTCGTTTCCCGGCGTCACCCTGACGGCGCCATCGGCGGTGCCGGCACGGAACGGTGACGCCAACACTATGGAAGGATGTCACATGGGCGGATACACACACATGATGAATTTCTCGGGTGGAGGCCTTCTCATGTGGATACTGTTCATCGTTCTCGTGGGCGTGCTGGTCTATTTCCTGATCAGGATGCCTCAAGTGAGAGGCCATGGCCCCGTTTCGCATGAGACACCGCTCGATATTCTCAAGCGGCGCTACGCCCGGGGTGAGATCACCAAGCAGCAGTTCGACGAGATGAAGAGAGACCTCTAGGATTGCAGGCAGTGAACGGATTCTTGCTCCTGAGACAGGGAAAGGAGCCAGGCGGCCCGGAGTGCGCAAACGGCACTGGACGTGAACGGGAGAACCATCAGGCAATAGGAGCGTGAGACGATGGCCGAGAAAGTCAAAGACCCGATGTGCGGGATGGAGATAGACAAGAGCAAAGCCATCACTCTGGAAAAGGATGGTAAGCAATACTACTTCTGCAGCGAGGACTGTAAGAAGGAGTTTCAGGCTCAGGGCGACGCGCACGCAGACCATGATGCGCACGCCGGGCACAAAGCACATGGTGGCCACGGCGGTCACGAGCAGCATTCGGGCCACGGCGGGCACGAAGGGCATGGGGGCCATGGCGATCACGCGGGGCATCACGCGCACATGGTCGCTGACTTCCGGCGGCGGTTCTGGGTGTCGCTGGCGCTGACGGTCCCGGTGGTCATTCTGTCGCCGATGATCCAGGGCGCGCTGGGTCTGCGTGAAACGCTGCGCTTCACCGGCGACAGCTACGTGCAGTTCGCGTTCGCGACGGTCATCTTCTTCTACGGCGGCTGGCCGTTCCTCAAGGGCCTCTTCGACGAGCTTCGCAAGAAAGCAGCCCGGCATGATGACCCTGATCGCGCTGGCCATCACCGTCGCCTACGTCTACAGCAGCGCCGTCGTGTTCGGCCTGACGGGCAAGGTCTTCTTCTGGGAGCTCGCCACCCTGATCGACGTGATGCTGCTGGGCCACTGGATCGAGATGAAATCGGTCATGGGGGCGTCGAAGGCCCTGGAGAGCTCGTGCAGCTCATGCCCGCCGAGGCCCACCGGGTGACCGACTCCGGCGGCACCGAGGACGTGCCCGTCAGCGATCTGCAGACGGGCGACCGCGTGCTCGTCAAGCCCGGCGAGAAGGTCCCCATCGACGGCGCAGATCGTCGAGGGCCGCACCAGCATCAACGAGGCCATGCTCACCGGCGAGAGCCAGCCCGTCGAGAAGGGCGAGGGCGACGAGGTCATCGGCGGCTCGGTCAACGGCGAGGCCGCCTTCACGGTGGAGGTGCAGAAGACCGGCGACGAGACCTACCTCGCGCAGGTCATCGAGATGGTCCGCAAGGCCCAGGAATCGCGCAGCCGCACCCAGGACATCGCCAACCGCGCGGCCCTCTGGCTGACCATCATCGCGCTGAGCGTCGGCGGCATCACGCTGGCCGTCTGGCTGATCGTCGGCGAGAGCTTCGAGTTCTCCCTCGAGCGCATGGTCACGGTCATGGTCATCACCTGCCCGCACGCGCTGGGGCTGGCGGTGCCGCTGGTCGTGGCGGTCTCGACGGCGATCTCGGCCGCCAGCGGCCTGCTGATCCGCGACCGCTCCGCCTTCGAGCGGGCCCGGCTCGTCGACGCCATGCTCTTCGACAAGACCGGCACGCTCACCGAGGGCCGCTTCGGCGTCACCGAAGTGGTTCCGCTCGGCGAGCCGGAGCGAGGACGAGGTGCTGAAGCTGGCCGCTTCGCTCGAAAGCCAGTCGGAGCATCCCATCGCCCAGGGCATCGTCGACGGCGCCGAAGAGCGAGGCATCGAGTTCTCCGCGCCCAAGGAGTTCAAGGCGATTCCCGGCAAGGGCGCCCAGGCCACGGTGGACGGCCGGACCGTCAAGGTGGTCAGCCCGGGCTATCTCAAGGAGAACGGTCTGTCCGTCGACAACGAGCAGGTTGCGTGACATCGCCGAGCAGGGCAAGACCGTCGTCTACGTGCTCGTGGACGAGGAGCCGGCCGGCGCGGTCGCTCTGGCCGACGTCATCCGGCCCGAGTCGCGCGAGGCGCTGCAACGGCTCAAGGAGATGGGCATCCAGACGATGATGATCACCGGCGATGCCGAACCCGTCGCCAAATGGGTCGCGCGAGAGCTGGATCTGGACGATTACTTCGCCGAGGTGCTGCCCGACCAGAAGGCCGAGAAGGTCAAGGAGGTCCAGCAACGCGGCCTGGTCGTCGCCATGACGGGCGACGGGGTCAACGACGCGCCCGCGCTGACGCAGGCGGACGTGGGCATCGCCATCGGCGCGGGCACCGACGTGGCGATCGAGTCGGCCGACATCGTCCTGGTCCGCTCCGATCCGCGCGACGTCACGATGGTCATGCGGATGGCCCGCGCCACCTACCGCAAGATGGTGCAGAACCTCATCTGGGCGACGGGCTACAACGTGATCGCGATCCCGCTGGCCGCGGGCGTCCTGTTCAAGCTCGGTATCGTACTGTCGCCCGCCGCCGGGTGCGGCCCTCATGGCCCTCTCGACCATCATCGTCGCCATCAACGCCCGCTTCCTCCACGTCGAATCAGACGAGCAACAGCAACACGAACACGAGGCTCCACACAGCCATCACGGGCACATGCCCGTCGCTGTACAAGGATAACGGATAACGATCGAAACGAAAGGAGACACACCCATGTGGATCACAGTCCTACGATCCCTGATCCTCGGAGGCATCCTCTACTGGACATCACACCAGGCCCGAACCATCCCCGCACCAATCGCCGCCGCAACGAGGCCCCCCACGTAGCAAGCGCCCGGTCCCAACATGCGAAAGCCAAAAGAGACGCACGGCCGGACCGTCCATTCCGCCACGGACGGCACCACCGTGCGCCTCATCCCAAACGCCACGTCCGAGACCGAAACCGAAACCGAAAAGCTCCACGAAACCACCGCCCTCGCCCGCTTCAACCTCCCCTGGCTCCACCCACCATCCGTAGGGCAGGTCACGCCTTCTCTGCTGCATTTCCACCTGAGTTCTCGATCTAAGGGTGCGGTATCCAATAGACCTACTCGTACGCACGTGGCCCACGAATTCGTCGAGCGAGACAGCAGCTTCGCCCGCGAGATCATAACCCGAGGAACCCGCCTGCTATGATGAACCCAGCAATCCAGTGGCTGGAGGCAGCGAGCATGGACCTCGAAAGTGCAACGCAAGATAAGCCCTTTCTCTTGTCTACAGAGTCGCGAGACGTTGCAGGAAGGTAAACGAGACACTCAGTTGGCTTCCTCTTCAGCGTCGGCCCTCGCACGGAGGAGGGAAACCATGGCCGAGAAATGGCCTGAATCTTCAGCGTGCATGAGCTTCAGGACGTCGTTCAGAATCGCGCGGGCTTCACTCAAGATGGAAAGGTCTTCGACCTGTTCGCCGATCTGTTCGTGATGAGAATACGTATGCAGAAATCGGTATATGCGAGCTTTCCTCGGCTCATCAAACTGTACTAGCTGGAATTGCTGCCAGAGATTGCCTGATGACTGAGGCATGCGGAACGCGAGAAATGCTTCCAGTAACCTTCTCGCGATATTTGGCATAGAGTAGTATTGTCGCAGGTCTGGCTCTTGCTGAGCCATCGCTTTGTGGTAGACGCAGCTAAACAGGTAGTGATATTCGGATTCGTATTGTTCGAGGAGTGGATCAAGCTGACATAGTGCTGAGCAACGACCCTGCTCGCCCATGCTAGGCATAAGCATATAGAATCTGGCAGGCCTATCAGCCAGGTTCTTCTTATTCTGCCCTTTCAGATTGTGAAACCAGTTGCGCACTTGGCGGAAGAACGTAAAGTTGTGTGTCAGTATAAGAAGCTGCCGCTGCCGACTTGGTTCGGTCTTTGATGAATCCAAACGCAGAGTAGATCGCGTTAGAATCAAGGCTGGAGACCGGATCGTCCAGGACGACGATCCCATCGGGTAAGACAAATCTCCGGTCGTTAAGCGACTTCAAGAAATAGAGAAGGGCAACTGCTGTCCTTTCCCCTTCACTAAGGCCGCGAGCAACTTGCCCATGTCTCGTAACACGATAGCCAGTCTCTTCGACTTCGAGATGCAGTTCATCATGCCCGAGATAGGCATGAAGATCTTTGTTGAGTTCTTCGGCAGGCGGCTTGTGCTCAACAATCTCTCGCTCCAGGTCGGTTATGCGGCGCTCAAGAGCTACGACGTCGACATTCTTGGAATCCAGCGAGGCAGTCGCCTTTCGAACGTCTTCCGAAAGCCGTTGAAACTCAGGTACGCTGCCGAGAACCAGAGCGTTCTCAAGTTTCTGGCGGGCCAATGTGACGCGTTCTATGAATTCGTCGGTCGTCTTGTTGTGTTTCTCAATGATAGCATTGAGTCTGTCAACCGTCTGCGCGTCAATTTCCGGCGGCTCTGTATCGAGAAGAGAGGCCTCAAAGGGTATATTCTTCTTCTCGACCAAGGCGTCTGAAGGTACCGCAAAGTCCGGTTTGCGCGGTCCACCTCCTGGCGAAAGGCTGTGAGAGCTTCTTCGTATTCATCGGACAAGTCATCGTACAACTGCACTTGATTGGGTGCCGACCATTTCTCTGTACTGTCTATGAGCCTCGCGATTTCTTGGCTTCTTTGCATCAAGCCCCCTCAGAAATCTCTCGTATTCGTCACTGAAGTGACCTTCCAGTTCGGCGATTCGTCTGGGAGGCAGTGGCTGTCCACAGAAGAGACACGCATCGAGTGGTTCGCTCTTTGTGTTTTGAAAGGCCGTCGCGAACCCAGTTCGCAAGGTCCGGGTCCTCCTTGAGGCTCTTGATTACTGACGAAACGACGGTCTGCCCTAGCGAATTGGACACCTTCGAATGGAGAACATTGAGAGGCGGAAATACATAGGTAAGCTTGGAGAGACGGTCCCGTGGCGATGCCGCGTGTTGCTGTAGAAGGCGTTTCTTTGTGTCTTCGTCAACCTTGTGATGCTCCCGATCATTCTCCGCAGCGATTTCTTCGACCTTTCGTACGAAGTTCCTCTTATCGTAGTCATTGTATGGACTGGGACCGCTCGACCTGAGTGTATTCTTAATGACGGATGCCTGCGTTATACAGTGTGAGTCCAGAGCCTTCGCTGCATCCTTCTTGCTGTATCCAATTCTCGCGAGATCCGCGTGCATCTGCTTCAGTTCGGCCTTGAGCTCGTCTATCTGTTTTCGCTTCTGAATATTCTCTTTACCTAGAATGAAGATTGGCGCAATCTCACCGTCTGCCGTGAAGACATTTTCACGCACGAAGTCGCGATTGAAGACACGTATCGGCAAAGTTGACTCCGAAAAATGCTCGCCATCTACATCACGTCCGTCAACGGCAATGCTCACATGCGAGTCAGTGAGATTCGTCTTCGTTTCAAGTGATCGCAGCATATTACTGAGGGTGGTCTTGCCCGACCAATTCCAACCGAAGATGAGGTTATATCTGCCAAACTCAGGAAGGGTAGACGGCCACTTGAAGTCGCGAAATATACCAAGCTCCTTCATTTTCGTGATGCGTGTTATCGTCATGGCATCTGTCCCGCTGGAATACGTGCTACATTTACTCCGACCGGTCTGTCTTCGCTCTAAAGGTGCCCATCGGAGTCTCTACGTGTATTATCGGCAAACCGGCAGGTTCCCTTTAGACCCAACCAGCAAACAATCACAGGCCCCGATATTCGTCATTCACCGGTATCGGTCGGAAAGCGGAGGGTTTGGGGGCTGCGGACGAGGCGGGGGCCTTGTTGCGGTGTTTGTAGTGTGGCCGTGAGGGCATAGGGGCCCCGAGTTTTGCGTGGGGGCAGTCCTGCTGATAAGGCCTGGAGTGATGCGTGAGAGATTGACGCTTCAATGATAACGCCTTACGGCGTCACTACGAACGAGATACGAGCCGCGACGCCTTCCGGCGGCTATGCGGGGATGGTGATCTTCTCGTAGAGGAATTCGGGGGCGAAGTCGGCGTGGTTGGGCCAGGTGATGGTGTGCAGTTCGGGATGGACCCGGAAGGTCTTGAAATACGCCGGCTCCCTCAACGGTTCGAAGACCTCACCGTCCAACTCATCCTTGAGATCGATATCCCCTTCGACACCATCGGCAAATCGCAGGTGGATGACATAGTCCCTGACATGCACGGCTTCGACTACACGTGGTATCATCATAGCTACTCCAGCGGCTCGATGTCTTGGAGCGGGCGTCTTTCACGCGCCCTTTGCCAGTTCTCCATCAGGTCACCCTTGTGGAGGTCCAGCCATTCGAGGATCAAGCGAAGTGCTCGCTTCGGGAATCGACCGTGGACGACGCCCGTTTCGATATCAACGGTGACCTCGTATTCGCCGTACGTCGCGTGGAAGTGCGGCGGAACGTGGTCTCGGTAGAACATACCGATCACAATCCCAAGAAACCTCGAAATCTCAGGCATGAAGCCATTCTACCCCAGAGTCCGCATGAAGGCAACAGAACCAAAGGACGATCCATGATTCCCGTTCTAACTCTCGCCAGCCGAGTCCGACCGGTACCTGCGAATCACAGGTACCGCGTTTGGGACGCTGTGATGGGAGCCGAGATACGAGTTGTGCCAGGCGGGAGATCGGAGGGAAGAGCATTTGCCCCCCTTACGCATCCACGCATCTACGCTCCAACGCTTTGACTAGCGGTGTAGGCTGTAGACCGTAGGCTGTAGGCCGGAGGGATAGACGTTGGGAGGCGAG
>CAVSCO010000007.1:0-20473 GCA_963726475.1 uncultured Phycisphaerae bacterium
TAAGAAGCCGCAGGTTCCAACGCCACATCCCTGTCCATAGGCGGAGCAGCCTGGGAGAGACGGGAATCACCACTTGGAAGGGATAGGGTAGGCGCGACTGCGTTGGGAGTTTTCTGCAACGATACGCGCAGGGCGCGCGAATAAGTGGCGACATCCACTGTACGGCTTCGTAGCCCACGACCACTTACCCACCCGCGCCCAGGGGCTGAGCAATCGCTCATTCCGTCATCTCTCATAGTGACGCACACGAAGAACGTATATCGCAGTCGGGGCGTTCCCGGCAGTGTGAGGGAGTTGCCTTGCCTGCTAGAGCCATCAGGATTGCTGCGATCGTTGGATTGACCAGGGCAAGAGGTGGCGCGTCGGTATGAGGCTCACCCGGTGGCCGTGTCACTGGACATCGGGATCGGTCGGTTCTTGTAGCGAATCATATGAACGCCGTTACCTTGCTCGTTGTATTCGAAGACGTGCATGTAGGCGTTCATCAGCAACAGCCCGCGCCCCTCGGGCCGATAGAGGTTCTCTCCGACGCGCGGGTCCGGGACGCTCTGAGGGTTGAACCCGACCCCCTCATCACGGATACTGATCTCGACCTTCTCGTGGTCGACAGTGTAATCAATGGTCACGGTCTTGTCCGGATCCATTTTGTTACCGTGTTTGACCGCATTGAGGAAGGCCTCTTCCAGAGCCAGGTGCACGGCAAAGACATCGTCCTTGCTGAATCCCTTCTCTTCCATCCCCGACAGAATCTGCCGGCAGGGATCACTCAAGGCCGAGGCCTTGCTCTCAACGACAATAGAACACTGGATCGGCGCCTCGGACGCCATAGCGTAACACCTTCCCGTGTGCGGACGCATCCAGGCGAACAGGCCATGTCACTCGGCCGCTCCGCCGCTTCGCGAAACTCCAATCGGCGTGACAACGTGCGAACGCTGTCTCTATTGACGATCAGAGAAACTCTGCGTCGCGCTGTCCACATCCTCATAGATATCGAATACGTTTGTCAGCCGGGTGATCTTGAACACTTCGTAGATCCCCGGGTGAATATTACACAGTCGCAGTTCTCCGCCCTGCTCGTTGACGCGTTTGCTGATCCGAATCAGCAGCCCGAGCACGGCAGAGGAAAGGAAACGAACGTGTCGGAAATCGAGGACCAGATGGAGACTGCCCGCCTGCTCGATCACGGCTTCAATGGACTCCCGCAGGGCACGGACATCCGTGTCCTCCAAGATCCGCTCATCCGTGAATGCCACGACCGTGGCACCCTCCAGATACTCAACACTCACACGCGGCTGAATGGCAGCCATAGCTCAGGTCTCCCCAAAAGAAATCAAGGATCGCGCTCATCGTAAAGCCCGTCCATATCCCTGTCAAGGGTTTTGGACAAGGACACGATTTTTGCCTGAGTTTTGCAGGGGTCGAATGACACCGTCAGAGGCGCCTTCGTCGGACAAATTCCCATTTTTCTGACAAGAAATCTCTTGCTATTCGAATCAAACCGTAGATACTAATACCAATTTCCGGCACCGATCGCAGTAGCGTTACGATCGGCTGCCGACGCAACCGGCAATCAATCGTGGGGTCTATGAGACGTCCTGAAACGCAGTACTTCCTCTCCCAGCCGCTCGCGTTCTATGCGTGAGGGCGAGAGATTGATCCCACGTACCCGGAGGGTATCGAGGGGTCACTGGGTAAGAGGATGAAAAGGAATCACCGGTAGTTCTGAAGGTCAGAAGGAGAACAACATGAGAGTCAGCAGATCGACAGGATACGCTCTTTTAGCGGTCGGATACATTGCCAAACACCAGGGCAAGGGGGTGGTGCTGTCACAGAACGTCTCGAAAGAGTACGACATCCCGCTGGAGTACCTGCTCAAGATCCTGCAACAGTTGGTCCGTGCGAATGTCCTTCGCAGCAAGCGCGGGCCGCGAGGCGGTTTCTCTTGGCCAAGCCCACCAACAAGATCACCATGCTGGAGATCATCGAGGCGGTGGACGGTCCGTTGACCGGTGAGTTGAATCTGGCCGAACAGGCCGGCAAAGACAAGTACGCCGTCAAAGCCGAGCAGGCGTACAACAAGGCCATTTCTCAGGCCAGGAACGTGTTCCAGAAAGCCAAGCTTTCGACCCTGCTCACAACGAAGTAACGGCCGCACGGCCGGCGTCGCCTTGGCGGAGGTAATCATCGTCGGATGTGTGTCTTAATGTGACATGGTTGAGGTGTGCGCAGATCATGCAGATTCGTGACTTCCAGGACCTGATTGCCCGCAAGTACAAGGAGCGGGACACCGAACGCGGCGTGTCCCGCACCTTTCTTTGGTTCATCGAAGAAGTCGGAGAGTTGGCCACGGCGCTGGCCGGTGAGGACCGCGAGAACCAGGCGGAGGAATTCGCCGATGTCTTCGCCTGGCTCTGCACCCTGGCGAATATCACAGACATCGACCTCGAGGACGCATGCCGCAAGTATACGGAAGGCCGCGTCAAGGACGGGTTCAAGCCCAAATAGCCTTCGGTGTCACTCCGAATCCGCGTCTTCAGGCGGCCCGCCCCGCCAGGGCAATCCGGACAGACCAAAGGCGAAGATGTGGGTCACCAGCAGCCACCCCACGCCAAGGATGATGACCCCGGAAACGGGAAAGCCTGAATAGGGGGTCGCCAATTCGCGAATCAGGCTGTGGACAATCGCAATCCCCAGCGCCACCGGTGTCACGAACCGAATACAGTACATCCAGAGCTGCAACACGACGTAGTTGAAGATCTTGTGACGTGTGCCGCTCAGGCCCAGGTTGGCTACGATGTGGGCCTTGAGCAGATCGGTACGGTAGAGCCAGCCGACGACCAACGCTTCGAGAATCCCCACCGTGATAAGCCCGTATTGATTCAGGAAATGGTCCACGATGTCGAGCCAGATCAGCCCCACGTTCGTCGTGAACAACATGGACCCCACGAACCCTATCATGCACATCCCGGTGATGACCTTCTTGCGCGGCAAGGAGAACTTGTCCAGAACCGCCGAGGTGAAGGCCTCGATAATCGAGATCGAAGATGAGATGCCGGCGATGATCAGCAACAGGAAGAACAGGAACCCGAACACCCGGCCGTACGGGAGCATGGAAATCGCCTTGGGATACGCGACGAAGGCCAATCCGATACCATCGGTGACCACCTCGTTGATCGGCTTGTTCTGCTGCGTGGCCATGTATCCGAGAATGCTGAACACACCGAATCCGGCGCAGACCTCGTAACAACTGTTGGAGAACCCCACGATCAGGCTGTTCTTGAAGATGTTGGCATCACGAGCCAGATACGACGAATACGCGATCATGATGCCGAAACCGAGAGACAGCGAAAAAAAGATCTGCCCGTAGGCACCAATCCACACCTTCAGGTCCGTGATCTTGTTGAAATCGGGTGTCACGTAGTGCGCAATCCCCTTGCCGGCACCGGGCAGAAACAGGGCCCAGACGATAATCGTCAGCGTCAGGGCAAACAGCACGGGCATCATGACTTTGGCCGCCCGTTCGATGCCCTTCTGGACACCTCGATACGCGATGAACCAGTTCACAACCCAGAAAATCGCGACCGCCGCCGCGATCGGCCATCGCACGCCATCGATCATCCAGAGCTTCGCGCCGGCGGGTGCCTGAAGGAACTCGTTAAAGAAGAAGTTGTTCGGGTCTTGCCCCCACGCCTCGGTTAACGAGAAGACCATGTAATTGCCACACCAGCCGATGATGACAATGTAGTAGAGTTGAATGCCGAACATGACGAACAGGACCGCCCACCAACCCAGCCACTCCCATTTCGCGTCGATGTGCCGGAAAGCTTTCGGTGCCGAGGCTTCCTTGTGATGCCCCAGGGCGAATTCCAGCATCAGGATAGGAATGCCGGCGGTGAACAACGCCACAAAATACGGAATGAGGAAGGCGCCCCCGCCATTCTCGTAGACAACGTAAGGGAAACGCCAGATGTTGCCCAGGCCCACCGCCGAGCCGATCGCGGCCAGCAGGAAGCCGACGTTGGTGCCCCACTTGCTTCTCTCTTCCATGATATGACACTTCCCAAAGCGTTGTCGATCGTCACTTCAAAGCTGTCACATCCGGCAGACGCGTTCTCGCGCCTTCGGCAGGCACGGTGGGAGAGCACGGTCGCCATGTTCCAGACCGTGCGAACATACGTCGAATCGACGGGAGGCCCCCCGTGACGAGAAAGAATCCAACGCCCGCCACGGGACCGCCTTCAAAGACCTTCGACCCACACGGAATCGGCCGAAACCGGCCCGCGTGGTCTGTTCTCCCCTCGTTCTGGCCCGGTTCGGGCCCCTACTTGTCCTGCCTGGCCGGCACGGACGGCGGCGTCTTGCGTTCCGGCGGCCGGATCTGCTCGTGCTCGATGCCCAGAAGCTCGAGCGAATCCCGCTCGATGACGTTCCGAATGCTGCCGCGAGGGACGGTCGGCAGCTTGGTATCGGAGAGCAGCATGTTGAAACCTAAGAGCGTCTCAATGCACTCACCGGCGCTGCTCAGTGGGAACCCACTTCCGAACAGCAGCCTGTCCATGACCCCGCGTTCGTGCGCGGCTACGACGATATTGTAGGTCTGCCAGACCTTGCTGGGTCGAATGGTCAAATCGGCGAAGACCCGCTCGTGCTTGCCCACCATCGACAGCGTCTGCTCGACAAACGGCACCCCCATGTTGCCGATGATGATCTTAAGATCGGGATAGCTTCTGGCCACCTCATCGAGCAGATAGGGCTGGGTGTACTCCAGGATCGCCGATGCCTTCAATGAATGGCTTCCGTTATGGAAGAAGATCGGCAACCCGGCCTCCTGGGCCGCCCCATAGAAACGCATGGCCCGACTGTGCGTCGGATGGAAGCCCGACATCGAGCAGTACAGAATGAACCCCTTCAGCCCCAGCGTTTCAGTCAGCTTGATCAGCGTCTTGTCGTCAATCGGGTCCTCAGTAGGATCGAAGACGCCGAATCCGACCATCCGGTCGGCGTGCCGCCCGACGTACTCGCCCAGATTCGCGTTGACCTCGTCCCGTGCCCCGTCCAGCGTGGCCAGAACCACACAAGCGTCAACCGTCTCGGCCGCGGCGAGGTGCTCCGATGTCTCGGCCTCGTCCAGAGATCGAATGTGCGTATGACAATCAACGATCATTCAGTATTTCCTCGAAATCGCGGCTGTCGCTCGACCAACCGTCGTAAAGGCATTCTATATTACGTCTTACAACCGGTGCGTCAAGGGCAAATCCGGCCCTGCCACGGGCCATCGGGTGCGTTCGGCCTCCGACGGTGACGTGGCGACAGGCCAGGCGTGTTATATCGAGCCGGACGGAGGAAAGTTCACCGTTGAAGGCCAGCGATCCAAACACCGGTCCTCGTCCTCTGGCAGCCCATGGGTACGAACGCGGTCGCGGGAGAAGAAGACACCCATGGTTTCGGTGGAAGGGGCTACCGGCATAGTGGCCCGGGATATGGATAAGATTGGCGAAGACGCAGCCCGCCCGCCGCCTGCGCCTTCGCAATATCCACAGGCCACCCTTTTCTGGGAGGGCATTCTCTAAGACAGGCGAACCACGAGTCCGCCGATGTGGACGCAAAAATAGGAATTTCCGCTATTTTTTTGTTTCCCCTTCAGCTCCGCCAAGACGTCGAGTGCTCTGCGTCTTGACGGCTTGGAAAGGGGGCGATACCATGTCGTCCGCAGAGACTGGCGACGGCGCAGACCGAGATCCAGACTTCCGGCCATGAATACCAGACCGACGCGACTGGGATTGAATATTGGGCGGACCTGGGCGTCTGTACCGATAGAAAGGAACGGCCAGCCGGTGACTCTGGGGTCCGTTCCCCGGCAGACAAGGACTCAGGAGGCTATGAATGGACTGTCCGGCATGTGGTAACGCGATGATCACGCTGGAATTGGCGGATGTCGAGATCGACCACTGCGTCGATTGCGGGGGCATCTGGCTCGATGCGGGAGAGCTGGAACTGCTGATGGACGCCCCGCAGAAAGCCTCCCGGCTGCTCGCCTCATTCCAGGAGGACGTCTCCTCAACCGAAAAACCGCGAAAGTGCCCCATTTGCGACAAGAAAATGGCGAAGATCGTCGTGGGACAAGCCCAGCCTGTCCTGCTGATCGACAAATGCCGTCGGGGGGACGGGCTCTGGTTCGATCGGGGCGAACTCAAGGCCATCCTCGACCGGGGGCAACTCGACGAGGACAGCCGCATTCAGAAGCTGCTGGCTGAGATGTTCGCCCACGACGATTCGAAACAACAGTAGGACACGGCGATGAAGAAGACACCACCTGGCGTTATGATCTGCCTCGTTACCGCCTGCGCACTCTGGGCATCGGTCGCTCTTGGTGCCCCGGCTCCGGCACAGCCCAAGAGCTACTCCATTCCGGTCGTGGACCTGTCCCGTGAAACGGATCGCCAGATTGTCGTGGATCGCGAGCCGGGCCAGTACCTGGGCCATCCCACGACCGTCCTGCTTGAGGACGACCGGACCATGCTCGGCCGTCTACCCCAAGGGCCATGGCCGAGGGGCCATCGTGATGAAGCGCAGCACCGACGGCGGGCTGACCTGGTCCGACCGACTGCCCATGCCCGAGAACTGGGCCAGTCGAAGGAGACCCCGACGATCTACCGCGTCGTAGACGCCGAAGGCCATAAGAGGCTGATCCTGTTCTCAGGACTTGTATCCGATACGGATGGCCGTCTCTGAGGACGACGGGCGAAGCTGGACGCCTCTGGAGCCGATCGGCGATTTCGGCGGGATCGTCGCCATGTCGTCCGTCGGACGTCTCAAGAATGGCGACAACATGGCTCTTTTCCACGATGACGGCCGCTTCATCCGCAACGAGGGCACGAGGGGCAGTTCAAGGTCTACAAGACCATCTCCCACGATGGCGGTCTGACCTGGAGCGAGCCAGCGGTCATTGCCCAGCATCGGGAGGCTCATCTGTGCGAGCCGGGGCTGATCCGGTCGCCCGACGGCAAGCAGATGGCCGTCCTGCTGCGGGAGAACAGCCGCAAGTTCAACTCGTTCGTCATCTTCAGCGATGACGAAGGAAGGACCTGGACCGAGCCGCGCGAGTTGCCGGCCGCACTGACGGGCGATCGACATGTGGGCAAATATGCCCCGGACGGGCGTCTCTTCATCACCTTCCGGGACACCACCCACATCAGCCCCACCAAGGGTGACTGGGTCGGCTGGGTCGGAACCTACGATGACATCGTCAAGGGCCGTGAGGGCCAGTACCGCGTCCGTCTGATGGACAACACCAAGGGGGCCGATTGCGCCTATCCGGGGCTCGAACTGCTCCCCGACGGCACCTTCGTCACCACCACCTACGGGCACTGGACCGAGGGCGAGATGCCGTACATCGTCAGCGTCCGCCTGAAGCTCCCTGAGTTGGACCAGAGGGCCACTCGGCTTGGCCCGGCCCTGACCGATCTCTACGTCAGCGGTACCAACGGCTATGACACCTATCGCATTCCCTCGCTGCTCGTGACAAAGAAAGGGACACTCCTGGCCTTCTGCGAGGGTCGCAAGAGCAGCCGGAGCGACTCGGGCAATATCGACCTGCTCGTCAAACGCTCAGCCGACGGGGGCGAGACCTGGAGCAAACAACAGGTCGTCTGGGACGACGGTGACAACACCTGTGGCAATCCCTGCCCCGTCGTCGATCAATCGACGGGCACCATCTGGTTGACGATGACCTGGAACCTCGGGCAGGACAAAGAGAGCCAGATCAAGCAGAATACCAGCAAGGACACCCGCCGCGTGTTCGTCACGCACAGCACTGACGATGGCTTGACGTGGTCGAAGCCACGAGAGATCACCGAGACAACCAAACGCCCCGAATGGCGTTGGTACGCGACGGGTCCGGGGGTGGGCATCCAGTTGCGACATGGTCCCTGGCGAGGCCGCCTGCTGATCCCGTGTGATTACAGCATCGTGACGCCCGACGATCCAACCGGATACAACTCCCACGTCATCTACAGTGACGATCACGGGAAGACCTGGCAGCTTGGCGGCGCCATCCGCCCGGCCGTCAACGAATGTCAAGTGGTGGAATTGAGCGACGGCACGCTCCTGATGAACATGCGCAACTATGACCGCTCCGCCACCACGCGGGCTATCGCGACGAGTTCCGATGGAGGCATGACCTGGTCCAAGGTCCGACATGACTCGACGCTGGTCGAGCCGATCTGTCAGGCCAGCCTCGTGCGATACGATGCGACAGGCGAAAATGAACCGGACTGTCTGCTGTTCTCCAACCCGGCCCATGGTGAACGCGGCGTCCGACGGGACATGACCGTCCGCATGAGCTACGATGGGGGCAAGACCTGGCCCATCGAACGGCTCCTCTGGTCGGGACCGGCGGCCTACTCGTGCCTGGCCGTGATGCCCGATGGCGACATCGCGTGCTTCTTCGAAGGCGGGCTCGACAATCCGTACGAGCGGATCATCTTCGCCCGGTTCAACCGGCGATGGCTGACCGGCACATTAACCGAAACTCAATAAAGCGTATTCACATGACCTCCATGTTTCTGCTGTAGCACGTTTTGGAAAGGGTCCAGTAATGAGTAGTTACACGTTGATCCTCGTTGGCGTCGCTGCTGTATTGATTGTCGTGACATTGGTCATGAAGAAGAAAACGTCGTAACCCAAGCGGAGCCTCTCCGCTCCATAGAATAGAAGGGAGAACCCATGGCAGGAGCACTCATCGTATTACTGGTTTTCGGTGGTGTCCTTTTCATATTGGCCGTCATCGTGATCGGCATGTACAACGCATTGATCCGCCTACGGAACCAAGTGGACAACGCGTGGTCGCAGATCGACGTCCAGTTGAAACGACGGCACGACCTGATCCCCAATCTCGTCGAGACCGCCAAAGGCTACATGAAACACGAGCGGGAGACCTTCGAGGCGATCACGCAGGCCCGCAGCCAGGCCATGGGCGCCAAGAGCGTGGCCGAGACGGCCAAGGCCGAGGGTCAACTCGCCGACGCCCTGAGCAAGTTCATGCTCGTGGTTGAGAACTACCCCGACCTGAAGGCCAACCAGAACTTCCTGGCACTCCAGGAAGAGCTGACCAGCACCGAAAACAAGATCGCCTTCTCGCGGCAGAACTACAACGATCAGGTCCTGTTCTACAACAACAAGATCCAGATGTTCCCGTCGAACATCATCGCGGGGATGTTCAGCTTCACCAAGCGCGACTTCTTCGAGGTCGAGTCGGCGGCCGAGCGCGAGGCGCCGAAGGTCAGCTTCTCGTAGTGGAATGGTTCGGTGCTCCTGCCATGACCGGTGCGTGACACCGGATCGGGGGACAGTGAAGATAGTATGCCCATAAACGGCCGACCGGCAAAACGAACGGACGTAAGGATGGACCATGTGGGAACTGATTAGAGCGAACAAGACACACTCGATCGTCTTGATGATGACGATGGCGATTGTCCTGCTGTTGGTCGGGGTAGCCATCGGTCTGGCGGTATTCGGGGCCGAGGGCGGATTGATCGGCCTGGGTATCGCCACCGTCGTATGGCTGGTTCTGGCCTTGGTCAGCTTCTCATCGGGCGACCAGATCCTGCTGGCCGCCAGCCATGCCCAGCGGGTCACCCACGACGTCCATCCTCAACTGTTCAACATTGTCGAAGAGATGAAGATCGCCGCCGGGCTGCCCATGCCCAAGGTCTATATCATCAACGATCCGGCTCCGAACGCGTTCGCCACGGGCCGCAACCCCGAATCTGCGTCCATCGCCGTCACCGCCGGGCTGCTGGCGCGTCTGAATCGCGACGAACTCCAGGGCGTCGTCGCACACGAGATGAGCCACATCCTCCATCGCGACATTCTGTACGTGACCCTGGCCGGCATCATGCTGGGGGGCATCGTCCTGATGTCACAGGTCTTCCTTCGTGGCATGTTCTACAGTTCGATGGGGTCGAGGCGGCGTTACTCCAGCAGCAACCAGGGAGGCGGTCAGGCCCAAATCATCCTCATCATCGTCGCCATCGTCGTGGCGATCCTGGCCCCCATCATGGCTTATCTGCTCTACTTCGCGCTGTCGCGTCGGCGTGAATATCTCGCCGACGCCGGCGCGGCTCGATTGACGCGATATCCCGAAGGTCTCGCGAGCGCCCTGGAGAAGATCGCGGGCGATCCGGCCCCGCAACTGGCGGCCGCCAACAAGGCCACCGCGCCGATGTACATCGTCAATCCATTCAAGAAGAAAGGGCAGATGAAGCTGTCCGACCTGACCAGCACCCACCCGCCGATCTCGGAGCGCGTCCGCATCCTGCGCAGCATGTCGCACGGCGCCTCGTTCAAGAACTACTCCGAAGCCTACACACAGGTGACACACGCCAAGAACATCGTCCCGGCCGCGGTTTTGAAAGGTGAGGAGATCCGCCTCAGAGAGGGATCGACCGAACCGACCCAAGAGCAGAAGACCAAGAAGCAGCTTCACCAGGTCGGCGACATCATGCGAAAAGTCAACGGCTTCGCCTTCCTGGCCTGTTCCTGTGGCCTCAGTCTCAAGATCCCGCCCAACTTCAAGGGCGATACGGTCAAGTGTCCGCGATGCAACCGCGAGTTGAACCTGGCCGACCAGCGCCGCGCGTAACACCTCTGATCAGCACCGGCGGATAGATCACGTCCCTACGTCTACAGGCTTGAAAACCGTTCCGGAAGCCGTTAATCTAGCGGTGTTAACAGTGACCCAAATCGGCTGGAAGACACCGATAGAAACGAGAAAGCCTCATGACAGAAGAATCTCCGCAGTACAAGCACGAGCATTTGGAAGCCGAGCTCGATGACCTCAAGAGGGAACTCGAGAGTTTCGAGAAGGAAAAGGAACGCGTCCGCGCCATTATCGGCCAAATCGGCGGCATCCCCAAATCCCGCACCAGGTTCGTCAATGCCTTGTTCATCATCATTCTCGTCGTTTCGGTCATCATCTCCATACTGGCCGACGAAAAGTGGCGTCTGCTCATGATCGAACTAGCCACGGTCACGCTGTCCATCAAAATTATCTACCTGATGCACGCTCAGATGCGCGTGGCCCACTTCGAGTTCTGGATTCTCTCCTCTCTCGAATGGCGCATCAATGAGGTGGTCAAGCAGGTTCGCCAGCTTCGCAAGGATCTCGACAAGTCCCAGAAGAGCCAGACCAACTGACTGGAGTGTCTCCGGCCAAGAGATGTCAGCGTTCCCCTCGTGTCTCCCAGCGGTCAAATATCAAGAGAAGTCGACATCGACCTCCCGGATATTCGCCATTTTGCGTCATCATTTTAACCAAAACGCCTACACAATACCGGAGAATCAACCAGCCCCCTCCTTTGCGAAGTGATCCATTTACGACCCAATGACGACCACAAACCAGGAATATCAAATCAATTTGATATTTGCCGGTCATGGCCACCTGAGCATCCGCCCGACCAATCAACGAAAAGCTCCCTCCTGCGGCCGCGACTCATGCCTGAAATGCCAAAGAAAAAGGCCTCGCCAAAACAGCGAGGCCCATGGTCCTTCCTGGCTTAGTCTTCTGCCGTCCCGTCACCCTGGACGGACACTCGTCGCCTGCGGTCCCTTCCTCCCTTGACCCACTACATACTCCACATCCTGGCCTTCAAGGAGCGATTTGAACCCGTCCGCCTCGATATTCGAGAAGTGCACGAACAGGTCTTCGCCTCCGTCGTCCGGCGTGATGAAGCCGAACCCCTTCTTGGCATCAAACCACTTGACCTTACCTGTACTCACGGTACTCACTCCTTCGTCCCTCTCTGCTACTGGAATGTGACGCGACGATCCTGCCGGAGGGCATTACTCCTGAGGGGGTGAAGAACACTCTCCGACAAAAATCTAAAAAAATTTTATATTGGACCCGCTCGATTGTCAACAACATTCTGCCAAAAATTGGACCTGGGAGCCATGGAACCAGCTGGGTTTCGACCGCATTTTTCTACCGTCATTCCTAATCCACTATCCTGATGAACTAAGGCATCACCGCTTCACCGGCGCACTTCGAACCGGAGAGTCCCTCCCCTTGCCGACCACGTCCATGCCGTCGATGCGCATGGCTGTCCTGACGGCAATCCTGCGGTGCGTGACAAACGCAATCCCCTGCGATGACTGCGGACTGGCGTTGCTACGTTTTTTGCTTGCGTGTGAACCCGACTGCCTGTAGACCAAAAGCTACCGTGACAGTCCCTCGGGGCGTGCGGGTGCCGGATGAACGGCACTGTATTCGCACGGTACGGAATCGCATGATCACTGCCAGTTAGAAGGAGAGCGACGATGTTGAAGATCGGGATGATTGGCGCCGGGTTTGTTGCAGGATTTCACGAACGCGCCCTGTGTTCCGTGCGGATGGCGGAATTCGCCGGAGTCTATGCGCCGAAAGGGGCTGAAGCGCTGGCCCAAACCGCGCGACAGAACCGACTCGGAGATACCCAGGTCTATGGGAGCATCGCCGAACTGGCCAAGGCTGTAGATGTCATCTGCGTCTTTGCCCCCAACTTCGCGCGGATCGAGGTTATGCGGGAGATCGCTCGAGCCGTGGAGAGCGGCGCCGAACTGAAAGGGATCATCGTCGAGAAGCCGCTCGCGCACGCTCAAGGAAGCCGACACGCTCGTGCGGATCGCCAAGGCCATGAACATCCCCACCGCCTACTTCGAGAACCAACTCCACATGCCCTCGATCCTCCAGGCACGTCACCAACTCGCCAAGGTTGAAGAGGCCATGGGGCCGGCCCACCTGGCCCGCAGCGCCGAAGAACACGGCGGCCCTCACGAGCCGTGGTTCTGGGACCCCACTACACAAGGCGGCGGCGTCTGTTGCGACATGGGCTGTCACAGCATCGCCTGCGGCATGTTCATGCTCACCCCGCCCGGTCGATCGCCCGACTATCTCAAGCCGGTCTCGATCAACGCGACCATGGCCCTGCTCAAATGGGGCAAGGAGCCCTGGGTCAGCCAACTCAGAGAGCGTGGCGTCGACTACACCAAGACCCCGGCCGAAGACTACTCGAGTGTCACGCTGGAGTTGGAGGACCCCGAGACCAACCAGCGCAGTATCGTTCAGGCCACGAACTCCTGGATCTACGACGCACCGGGACTGCGGCTGCTGATGGAAACGTTCGGGCCGGGCTATTCCTACACCGTCAACTCGCTGCAATCGCCTTCGGGGATCTTCATCAGCGACGCGGCGGCCAGCGCCGTGGTGGACAGCGAGCTGGCCCTCGAGAAGTCGCAGGCCTCACAGGGCTCGCTGATCCTGCAACCCAACGAAGCCGACCTGTACGGATACGTCTCCGAATGGATCGACGCGTTGACCGCCTTCGAGCAGGGCAAGGACGCGAAGCTCAACCTCGAATACGGCAAGCTGATCACCATGCTGATCCTGGCCGCCTACATGTCGCATGAGAAACGCCAGGTGATCGACCTGACCGACCCCAAGGTTCTGCGCGAACTGGAAGACTACGTCCCACTGATCCAGCAGGGCGAGGGCAAGAAGGTGCTGTAGGTGGGCCGGCGTTTGACCGATTTTCGCCTCAAGAGTTGCGCCCCTCCTTTGCGCGCTGAATACGAATCGGTGCTTGCGTTAGCCCTGTGGCCGTGGTACGGTTTTGCTCAACGTGATCAGGACAATGGCAATGCGAGTCGGCCTCCGTAGTCTGGCATTCACAGACCGGCGTCCGAGATTGCGATAGATCACCGATACCGTTCTTCGCGTTTTCGTTGGCACCGCCGGCGCGAGGGCGCCAACGCGTGTGCTGCGCCTGGCCCACCCCTTTCGGGTGTGTATACCCACCGGACGCCAAGGGGCCGAATCATGTGGAAGAACGCAAAGCAAGCGAGGTCCGGCGACACGGTTCAGGTCCACTATACCGGTCGACTCACCGATGGCACCGTCTGTATCAGCACGATGGAGCGACGCCCCCTGCAATTCGTCATCGGCCGCGGTCGGATTATCCCCGGCGTCGAGCAGGCGATCATCGGCATGCGGCCCAGGCAGAACAAGACCGTCACTCTGCGGCCCCAGGACGCCTTTGGCATCCACCGTGAGGGTATGCTCATCCGAATCGATCGGAAGCGCATACAGAAGGGACTGGAGCTGCGAATCGGTCAGAAACTCCGGGCCACCTGCGCCAACGGCCAGACCGTTCCCGTCACCGTTTGTGAGATCTCCCCATCCAGGGTCACACTCGACACCAACCACCCGCTGGCGGGCCAGACGATCACCTTTGACATCCAGTTAGTCCGAATCGTTTGATCGGCAATGAACGCTGCCGCCCGCCCGAGCGTACAAGGATTCTTATCGATCGAGACCAATCAACGCGGCCCCTTAGCTTCGAGGCCATTGATGAAACGATATCGACTGCGAATCGTCGTACCCGCCTATCCCACCTTCAACATCTACTCGCGTATCGCACGAAGGACCACCGCCCTGGGTCCGGTCTGCGTCGCCACCACGGTTCACGAGATGGACCGGTGGGATGCCGAGGTCATTGACGAGAACAACCTGGGCCGTTACGGACCGCGAGATACGTCCGGCGCCGATCACCATGTCTTGCAGACCCGGCGTCCGGCCGATGTCGTCGGTCTTTATGGGGGTCTGACCAGCACCATCCCCCGCCTCTACGAACTGGCTCGGTGGTACCAGCAGCAAGGCGTCGTAACCATTGCCGGTGGACAGCACTTTGCCAACGAGAATCTCGACGAAGCGTTCGCCAATGGGATCGACTATGTGGTCTTCGGTGAAGGTGAAGAGACAATCCGTGAGTTGCTGGATGCCTTGCAAAACCAAGGCGATATCGACTCTGTCCAAGGCATCGCTTATATGAGAGACGGTGCGGTTCGCCGGACTGCCCCGCGAGCCGTTGACCGACTTCGACCGCTTCGCCCTTCCCGATTTCTCACTGGTGCGCTATGCCAACATTCGACTCTATCCGGTCGAGCGCGTTCGCGGCTGCTGCATGAACTGTGAGTTCTGTACGGTCAAGGCCGCTCCACGATGCGCCCCGGCCGAACGTCTGCTCGCGAACATCGGCTGGGAGTACTATGACGGCAACTTTCCGCTGTTCGAGCCGGACCTCCCCATGACCGCACAGGAAATGCAGCGCGGGGCCAAGCGGATCATGGGCCGATTCCGAAAGAGTGACTTCCTGGAGCGACTCCACAACGCCCGAGGGCATTTGAACCTCACCCACCACAGCGGATAAGATCGAGTAAGGTAGGCCGCACAACGGCCTATTGCTGTTTGAGCGCACCGCCGGGGACGTCCTCATCCACCAGGAAGGGCAACTTCGCCGGTTCCAGGTAATTGCCCTGGAGGATAACCTTGCGACTGGCCTGCCCTTTCAACGCCAGGAACGTCCCGGTTTCAGGCGTGGCCCGGCACCCGTGAACGTAGACATCCTGCACGTCCGTCAAATCGATCACGGGCGCGTCTTCGTGCGGCGTCGCCGTTCGGACCCCGTTAATCTCCAGGTCGCTGGTGTCGATGCACTTTAGCGCGGGGCCCTTCTTCGTATTGATCGTCACGCGGTCGAAGGTAATGCCCTGCGCATCCTTGCACTCAAAGCCGGTATCGGCATCGATATTGATGTCGGTGAATGTCACGTTCTCGACGGGCCGCTCGGGCAACCCCAGGATGTACCCCGCCACCGGTGCGCCCTTGACCGTGATGTTGCTGAAATGAAGATTGCGGAAGGCCGGCGTCCGCTCCGAAACCGGTTCTTCCGGCGCCCGGGTATAGAACATGTTCAGATAGATCGGTCCGCGCGGGATGTTCGTCATTATGATATTGTCGACACGGATGTCCTCGACCGCCCCGCCGCGACCGCGCGTGGTCTTCATCCGAATCCCCTTGTCCGTCCCGTCGAAGACGCAGTTGCTGATCGTCACTTTCTTGACCCCTCCCGACATCTCGCTGCCGATCACGACGCCGCCATGTCCGTCGAGCATCGTGCAGTTGGTCACGGTGATGTTCTCGCAGGGCCGGCCCACACGCCGCCCATCCTCGTCACGCCCCGACTTGATCGTAATGCAATCGTCGCCCACGCTGATATGACAATCGGAGATGTGTACGTTGCTGCACGAGTCGGGATTGATCCCGTCCGTGTTGGGTGACTCGGCCGGGTTCTTGATCGAAATCCCCGTCACCGTGACGTTGTCGCAGTACACCGGGTTGCACGTCCAGAACGGCGGATTCTTCAGGTGCACACCTTCGATTCGTACGCGACTGCACTCGACCGGTTGGATCATCGGCGGGCGCAGGAAGGAGCCCTTCTGCACGAAATAGTCGTAGCCCATCAGGTCCTTGTTCTTCTCTTTGAACATCTCGACGTACTTGGCCACCCGCGCGATTCGATCCTGATCCTCCGCAGCCGCACGATTCCTCTGATAGCTGTCCCACCAGATCTTGCCCTGCCCGTCGATCGTGCCGCGACCGACGATCGCGATGTTCGTGGCTTTATATGCATAGATCTGCGGCGAGAAGTTGATGCATTCCAGCCCTTCCCAGCGTGACTTGACCATGGGCAGGTAATCGTCGAAATCCTCACTGAACTTCAGCACCGAGCCGGCCTCCAGATACAGCGTGATGTTGCTCTGGAGATGGATCGGCCCGGTCAGATAGGTACCGGCCGGGAAGTAGACCATCCCCCCCCCTGCCTTGACCGCATCGTCGATCGCCTTGGCAATTGCGGCCGTGTCTTTCGTCGTGCCGTCCGCAACCGCGCCGAAGTCCTTCACGTTGCGATAGGGATTCGCCCACGCCGCCTGGCTCACCACCAGGACCGACGTGAGAACCACCAGGGACCAAACCAGGCATAGACGTGATCGATCGATACGCATCGTTGTCGCTCCTTTCAACAGACGTTGTCGATTGTTCCCACAACCGCACGCGCCGACAAGCGGCACCGGCTTGCCCCACAGTATACGACGTCACGTCGGATCGTCCAATCCCTATTGCGAATTCACCCTTTCCCGGGTGGGGGTATCCGGCTGCAATTCGGTCTGGATTCGTCGTATCAATCGGCCGTCCCGCGTAGTATATTGGATGGCGCAGGTCCGACGCTCACGGGGATTCATCTTGGATGGAGATGCTGCGATGCGACACGACGACAGAGGCTTCACCCTGATCGAACTGCTGGTGGTCATCGCGATCATCGCCCTGCTCATGGGCATCCTGCTGCCCACGCTCAGCCGCGTCCGCAAGCAGGCCCGTAGCGTCTACTGCCTCAACAGCCTGCGTCAGCTCGGCCTGGCCACCCAGGCCTACGCCATGGCCAACGATGACTACATCCCCCGGGCCCTCGACAGTCAGATCAAGTGGATCCTGGCGTTCATGCCCTACCTGGGCACCGAATACAAAGACGCGAGCGATTATCGCGAGGTGGACGTGTATCAATGTCCCTCGTTCCCGCGCCAGGGCACCGGCTCGAACGGTCACGCCAACGCCGATCAGACCGTCGACTACGTGGTCAACGCCTGGGACTTCGACGAACCCAGCCTGGAAACCAGCAACCAGGGCATGCAGGCCGATGAGCCCACCAAACTCAGCGAGATCCGCCCGGCGGGCGAGCGCATCTACCTGGCCGACAATGAGGCGGGCCCCTGGCGGCCCGTCATCACCGACCGCGACGAACTGAACGTGGCATCTCGCTTCAACCTGCTCGACGTCTGGTCCGTCACCCACCTGCCCGCCTCCGACAGCGAGACCGTGGGAAGCAATCTCATCCGTCGCGTCGCCAAGGATCGCCACCGAGGCAACGGCTGCAACAACCTCTTCTTCGACGGCCACGCCAGCTTCCTCCGCGCCGAAGACAACACCTCCCGCTACTGGTGCGGCGTCGACCCCCGCTAACCCCTCTGCACCGTCCCCCTCCCCTTGTCACCCTGAGCGAAGCGCGGCCACTGCCCTGAGCGAAGTCGAACGGGTCTCCACACGAAGCAGAAGCTTCGTGCGATTCTCGGTCAGACGCCACAGCAGGACACGAAGAAGCGGGCAATTGCCCACATTGATTGTCAATACCACCCATCACTCAAGTCATGCCAATCCGGATTCACCGACGGATTGAATATGGGTCGCCTCGTCATGAACCGTCACGCGGACAGGTGTTCCCTGAAATGTATGTCGCCGTGAATGGCCATGCCAATTGAATTGATGAGGGCTTTCATGTCGTCATCGTCAGATCTGAACGTGTTCTCCCTGTCGCTACCGATAACAAGAGCACACGGCGTATCAAGGCAGAAGACGTATACGGCAACCGATCTCAATTTCTCTCTCTGCCTGTCATCGATATGCTTGAAGGAGGCATTCTTCGATGTATCGGGGATCATTTCGATGTAATTGGGCCGTTTGTCCATGAATTCAACAGCGAAGTATCTTTGCAATAATTGCTATTTCCCTGCCTTGCTATTTCGGATCTCGGGCGTGCCAAACCTTCCGAGTTGTAGTACGATATGATCTGCGGATGATCGGAGCCATGGAAAATACTCAGTTCGACGTTAGAGGCATTTGCCATTCTCGACCACATCTCCGGCGAATCTCAAGAGGCCCCTCGATGAGGCCAGTCGTGGCTGCTTCGTCCTGCCATTCGCCACCCGGTGAGTTCTTCCCGAGGTATCCAGTCCAGCCTCTCGAAATAGAGCCGGCGCAGATCCTCCGTGGATATGGTCTCCAGATCACGGGCCTTCATTCGGCCAACAAAGACCTTCAAGAGTGCCGTGAGTCCCGATGGCCCCCAGTGCCGTTATAACAGTGCTTGACGCACTCGGAGAAAACAGCAGCATCACTACAACAATTGCCTCAACACAGGCTGCAAGTAGAACAAGAATGATGTAGACCCAGAATTCTACCTTCCGCTCAGTTGTTCTAGCACTCATCTCTTGGCCACCTAACACGCCAGTTAAAGATGCTCCAACAGCTCATTGACGATGCTCCACAGCCCCAGCATAGCCAATCTCACATAGTCTCGATAAAACCTTCAACAAACTGCATCCGATCCTGCCGGTCGTATAGCGAAAGCCCCGTGTATCGAATGCCAAAGTCGCTTAAGTCGCACTATGCCAGAGTGAATGTCGTTTTGAAACTGAACGCTGCCTGGTCTCACTCCATCAGGCTTGCAGAGTCGTGCGTCTACGGGGAGAACAATAACAGTCGTCACGAAATTCACCGCAACCTTTGCTCGCTCCCTAAGTTCATCATTCTTGCCAAACCAGTACTCATAGTAAGCCAGAGTCTGAAGGGAGCTTCCATCAAGTATCATATCGCGTCTGCTGTATCTCCTTTGACAGGTACGACTCAAATATCCAGCTGAGCCTGGGTGGTGGTCTCTCTTCCGACCGGATATGGACAGGCCCGTGCATAATCTCGAACTAGTTCAATTCGCCCGTTTCTGGCATGTTTGCACTTGTCAAACAATGCCTCTGCCAATGTGCGTCTTTCCGCTTCCGTGACTCCCGATTATGGCGATCTTTCGCACTCTCATTTCGACAGGACACCGCAGTAGGGGTGGAATCCTGTGACCGTATCTTGCTGAGGTCATGTGCAAGTACCCTCTACAGCGAGCGCATGCTCATGCCTCTATGGGAATCTCCTTCTTACTGTGTTATTTTAATCACCCGCGAAGAACAACGATGCGTTTAACTCAGTGGCGGCCGCCCTCAATTCCTTCTCCTCCGAAAATGACCCGCACAATGCAAGCGACATACTCTTCGATATATCGCGTTATCTAGTTCCGCTACCTTTGGATAGCTTAGACGTGTCGGCAATGCGCGAGTTCGCCCACAACGCGCGAGCAAAACATGTAGGCAAAGGGATCCTCAGAGCAGTAGGAGCGCCCCAACTAGACCCTCAGCCTGAAGCATCTCGTGGGCCATGGTATATGGAAAACACAACACACTCGAAAGAAAGGGGGAGATAAGACCTGATACGCTTGCCCCGTATCGAGTAGAAAACGCATGTTCTCACGGAGTGTGTCGGACCACGACCAGGGCGTGAACATTATGAGCCCATCTGCGTTACAATCGGCTCGTCGCGAAGCATCTCAAGACAAATGGCATTATCTCTGCAGGTCACGTTCTTGTTGAGCTTCGCCAATTTCATATCATTACCAGATTCGATGCCGACGAAGACGTGAGTCATACCTGCCCGCCGAAGAATCTTCAAGGTGTCAGATCGCCCCGTGAGGCTATCTGCTCTGACCATTGGGCGAAAACTCACGCCCACGTCCTTTCTGATAAGTTCTAGTGACATCCTATGGCGAACTCATGGCAAGAGGCATGGCGGGAGATGAACACATCGTCATTGAGCCAGAAATCTTTGCCTATGACTGGCCAGATAGCTCATTTCACCGATTACGCTTGGACATTATCTATGTCTTATCGTACGAAACAGTTGCGGCGTCGTACAAAACGAGCACGAACCCTTAGTACAGCCACGCCC
>CAVSCO010000008.1:0-14023 GCA_963726475.1 uncultured Phycisphaerae bacterium
CCCCTTCGCCACACCAGGGATAGAAAACGCTTGAATCACCCTCAAACCACCGGTATTCTGGGTTCTTTCACTCTAGGCAAGGTAATGAAAGGACCCGCCATGAAACTCCGAAATCTAACCGCCCTGCTGTGCCTGAGCTTTCTCGCCGGCAGTTGGGCTCTCACGTCCGAAGCCTCGGCTCAAGGAAAGAAGGTCTGGCTTTCCGACCTGGATATCAGCAAGACCCAGCAAGGCTGGGGCGGACCGCAGAAGGACAAGTCCGTCGACGGCAACCCCCTGCAAATTGACGACCAGAGGTTCGATCACGGTCTGGGCACGCACGCCGACAGTGCCCTCTACATCAAGCTGGCGGGCGGAAGCACGCGGTTCACCGCGATGGTCGGCGTGGACGATGAGACGCAACGGGGCCGGAAGCGTCGAGTTCCGCGTCCTGGGCGACGGCAAAGAGCTTTTCAAGACCGGCACCATCAAAGGCGGCCAGCCCGCACGGAAGGTGGACGTCGATGTCACCGGGGTGGACACGCTGATCCTCATCGTTAACGGAGGCGATGACGGCATCAATTACGACCATGCCGACTGGGCGAACGCCGCCTTCACCGTCGTGGGTCAGATGCCCGAAACGATCTACGGTCCGAAAGAAGAGGCGATCATCCTCACGCCCAAACCAGGCCCCAAGCCCCGGATCAACAGCGCCAAGGTCTTTGGCGTCCGGCCCGGCTCGCCCGTGCTGTATACCGTCGCCGCCACAGGACAGCGGCCCATGGGCTTCAACGCCGAGAACCTGCCCGACGGTTTGTCGATCAGCGCCGAGTCGGGACGCATCACAGGCCGGCTCGACCGCCAGGGCGAATACTCGATCACCCTGATCGCCCGCAACGACGTGGGCGAGGCCCGACGCACGCTGAAGCTGGTCGTGGGCGACACGATCGCACTGACCCCGCCCATGGGCTGGAACAGTTGGAACTGCTGGGGCTGCGCCGTCGATGAGCAGAAGATCCGGCATGCCGCCGAGGCGATGGTCTCGACCGGCTTGATCAACCATGGCTGGCAGTACATCAACATCGACGACTGCTGGATGAAGAAGCTCGATTCCGACGACGCGATGGTGGGCGGCCCCACGCGCGACGACTGCGGACGCATCCTGACCAACGCGCGATTCCCCGACATCAAGGCGCTGACCGACGACATTCACGATCTCGGTCTGAAGGCGGGCGTCTACATTTCGCCCGGCCCCTGGACGTGCCAGCACTACGAAGGAAGCTGGCAACACGAGTTGTACGATGCCCAGAGCTTCGCCAACTGGGGGTTCGACTATCTCAAGTACGACTGGTGCGGCTATGGCTCCATCGTCCGTCGCCCCACGCTCGCACAGATGAAAGAGCCGTACATCTTCATGCGAGGCTGTCTGGATCGCATCGATCGCGACATCGTCTACAGCCTGTGCCAGTACGGCATGGGCAACGTCTGGGAATGGGGCACCGAGGTTGGCGGCAACTGCTGGCGGACCACGGGCGACATCACCGACTCCTGGGGCAGCATGGCCGGCATCGGCTTCGCCCAGAACAAATGCTCGCCCTATGCCTCACCGGGCCACTGGAACGATCCGGACATGCTGGTCGTCGGCAAGGTCGGCTGGGGCCCCAGCCTGCGAGAGACGCATCTGACCCCCAACGAGCAGTACACGCACATCAGCCTGTGGTGCCTGCTGTGCTCGCCCCTGCTGATCGGCTGCGACCTGACCCAGTTGGACGACTTCACGCTGAACCTGCTGACCAACGACGAGGTGCTGGAAGTCAATCAGGACCCGCTGGGCCAGCAGGCCAGCCGCGTCGCGCAGGATGGCGGCCTCGAGGTCTGGGCCAAGGAGATGGAAGATGGCTCGATGGCCGTGGGCCTGTTCAATCGCGACGAGACGCCTCAGACCGTCGTGGCCAAGTGGTCCGACCTGGACCTGACTGGCAGGATGCGCGTTCGCGATCTGTGGCGTCAGAAGGACATCGGTGTCTTTGGCGATCAGTTCGGGGCTGAAGTCCCCAGGCACGGCGTCATGCTTCTTCGCCTGTTCTCGGTTGAGGGCAAGTAGCCGAGTCCCCAAAATGTGGTGACAACGATGCACATGGTTGTCCGTAGCGTTCTGATTCTCTGCTGTTTGACCGTCGAGGCGGGATCCCTGCCCGCCTCGGCGGCTTATCCTGTTCGCACCTTCACGCTGGCCGAGACCCGGCTGCGTGATCCCTTCATCCTCCCTGACGCAACCACGCAGACTTATTATCTGGTCACCTCCTCCGTACGACCGGAGGGACTCGACCGTCACGCCGTCTCCGTGTTGACGAGCAAAGACCTCCAGACCTGGACGGGACCGTATCCAGTTTTCGAGATCGCTCCTGACTTCTGGGCTCAGGGCAGCATCTGGGCCCCCGAGATGCACCAGTACAAGGACAGGTACTACCTGTTCGCAACGATGAACGGCCGTCGCAAGTTAGCCGATGAGCCCTGGCCCGACTGGCCCGAGAAGACGGCGCGGGGCACACAAATCCTCGTAGCGAATTCGCCCCTGGGGCCCGTTCCGGCCCTTCCACAATCGTCCGCACACCGATCCGAACCTCATGACTCTCGATGGGACGCTCTGGGTCGAAGACGACACGCCTTATATGGTGTACTGTCATGAATGGGTCCAGGTCAAAGACGGCACGATGGACCTCGTCCGGCTCAAGGACGATTTGTCCGACGCTGCCGGCCCACCGGTGACGCTGTTCAAGGCCAGCGACGCTCCGTGGACGCCTGAAGGCAAGGACCGTTACATCACAGACGGGCCATTCCTCTACCGCACCGGAGCCGGGAAGCTGCTGATGATCTGGTCGAGTTTCACCGATACCGGCTATACGACGGGCATCTCCGCTTCGGAGTCGGGTCGGGATAGGAGGACCGTGGAGCCACCAGTCTACGCCGCTCTTTCGGAATGACGGCGGTCACGGCATGATCTTCACCACGTTCGACGGGACGCTGATGCTTCTGCTGCACAGCCCCAACCAGGGCCCGAACGAGCGGGCACGCCTCTTCGAGTTGGTCGACACCGGGGACACCATCCGCATCAAGAACGCACACTAAACCGATAGGCATATGGGCGGAACCATGAGCAAGAAGGGTCGGATACTGCTGACCGGAGCGACGGGCTACGTCGGAGGTCAGCTGGCCCCGCGATTGCTGGCGGCTGGATACAACATTCGGGCCATGGTTCGCAGACGACCCGAGCGCCGATTTCAACCCTGGCAAGAGGCGGTCGAACTCGTGGAGGCCGATCCACTTCGCCCCGACAGCCTGCCAGCCGCCCTGGAAGGTGTCCGAATCGCCTACTACCTGATCCACAGCATGACAGGCGGGCCTGCCTTTCGCGATCGCGACATCCGGGCCGCCCGTCACTTCGGCGAGGCCGCCAGGACCGCAGGAGTTCAACGCATCCTCTACCTGGGCGGACTGGGCGATGACCGAGCCGATCTCTCGGAGCACCTGCGGTCTCGTCACGAAACAGGTGATGCCCTCCGCGAGGCAGGCGTGGCCGTCACGGAATTCCAGGCAGCCATCATCGTCGGCTCAGGCAGCATCTCATTCGAGATGGTACGCTATCTGACCGAACGCCTCCCCGTGATGATCTGCCCACGCTGGGTCTTCACGAAGGTCCAGCCCATCGCCATCGACGATGTCCTGACCTATCTCGTCGCCGCCCTGGAAAACCCCGCAACTGCCGATCAAATCATCGAGATTGGCGGAAGCGACGTCATGACCTACGGAGACATGATGATCCGTTACGGGCAGGTGCGCGGCCTGCGTCGGCATCTGATCCGCGTTCCGGTCCTGACACCAAGGCTGTCATCGTACTGGATCCACTGGGTCACCCCGATCCAGGCGGCGTACGCGAGACCTCTGATCGAGGGTCTGAGAAACGAGGTTATTGTCCGGGACGACAAGGCTCGAACCCTCATGCCCGAGGTCCAACCTGTCGACTATGCAACCGCCGTCCGACGAGCTCTGCACGAACTCAATGCCGAACATGCCTGCCAAGTCATAGAACGGCACGCCGCTCAGCCCGGGACACCCCTTGAATCCGTACAACGGCTTAACCGAGAGGGTATGATCGTCGAGCGCAGACGTCTGACGGCTGAGGCCTCCCCTGCGACCGTCTATCGTGCCTTTTCAAGCTTGGGCGGCCGCAAAGGCTGGCTTTGCCTCAACTGGATCTGGCGGCTACGTGGACTGATCGATCGCGTTGTGGGCGGTCCGGGGCTGCGCCGTGTTCGCCCCTCACGAGACGATCTGCAAGAGGGCGATGTGGTCGACTGCTACCGCGTCGAGCGCATCGACAAGAACCGGCTTATTCGCCTTCGCATCGAGATGCGACTTCCTGGCGAAGGCTGGCTTCAGTTTCAGGCGAACCCACGGCCCCCGAATCGATCCGAGATCGTGCTGACGGTCTTCTTCGCTCCGAAGGGCCTGGCTGGCCTGGTGTACTGGTACGCCGCACGCCCGATTCACGCAATCATCTTCACGTGTATGCTGAACCGCCTGGCCCGCGAGGCCGTGACCTCTGATCCGTCTGACGACCAGCAAAGAAAGACCCCTCATTAGCGAGGGAATTAGCAAACCGGGAGAACCCGCACATCTTTGCGGCGTATGAGCACACAAGCGTGACGCGCTCGGCGCGAGGACGTGGCTCGACCCAGCAGAGAAACCTATGTCGCGTCAAGACAAGGAGATCGCTATGGCGCAGCTCGCGGCGGGGGACAAGGCACCGCCATTCACCTTGAAGGACCAGGATGGTCACGAGGTCTCGTTGGGCGATTTCAAGGGCAGGAAGCTCCTGCTGTATTTCTATCCGAAGGCGGACACACCGGGCTGCACGACCCAGGCGTGTGACGTCCGCGACGCCCTGCCGGAACTGGCGGAAGCCGGGACTATCGCCGTCGGCATCAGTCCCGACGAGCCCACCCGACAGAAGAGATTCGACACCAAGTACGATCTGGGCTTCCCGCTGCTGTCCGACCCGGATCACAAGGTCGCCCAGGCGTATGGTGCCTGGGGCGAGAAATCGATGTACGGCAAGACCTATCAAGGAATTATCCGGTCGTCGTTCTTGATCGACGAGACGGGCGAAATCCTCCAGGTCTCTTACAAGGTCAAACCCAAGGATACCGTGCCGAACGCCCGCGAGGCGCTCGGATGAAGAGACTTCCATCGTGATGTCGCGACCTGATCTGCCAAGGTGACATCGGCATATCGTGGATTCGTAATATCCAGACCCTTGCGGTATTCTTGCCAGCCTTGAACCAGATTGCGAACCAGAGAGGGACTGTCTCGTACCAAATAGTGACGATTGGTGACCTTGGGATCGAAATTTTCTGCTTCAACGCGGAAAATTCCTTGATTGTGACGTTGACAGCGTCATAGAATCCAGACACATGTCTGACCTACGGTGTTAGGTTTGTTGATAAGGAGGCGCAAGGATGGCAAGAAAAGCACTTGTCAAAGGGATGTGGTCAAAGGACGACATCAAGCAACTCCGGAAACTCTTCCCGAATCACGCCACGGCTGAGGTTGCCTCGAGTCTGGGCCGTCCCACGGAAGCCGTCAAGAAGAAGGCTTCCCGGATGGGACTCAGGAAAAACAAGAGGTACATGAAGTCGTTGGGAAGATCGTAGCATTCGTCATCGCTCGCCCGACCGGGTCGCCGCCGGGGGGGACATGCTTTCGGCCGTCGCGGTCGGGATGAGCGGATCGATGAATTCTGCGGTCGCGATTCGGAACCAGACCGAACGTCGAACCGACGAAGGATGAGACCAGACGTCACATCACTGATATTCACCCAACTGTTTCTTCTACGCCGGTAAGGAGTTCAAGGGGTTGGGGTCTGGACTTGAATGGCCAGGCCAGGTAACGGATACGGGATCGTTTGCCAGGAGGGTTGGTCTTGCCCTTCGCGAAACCGTTTGGAGGGAGGGTCTATTCCGAATTGTTGCCTTTGCTGCCAGGGTGCGGCGCGGAGGGGTGAGCAACTACCGCGCAAGTCAGAAGACGCTGGCCTTCCGTCTGTTTCGCATACATGGACGGGGCTCATTATGCGCCCGTCGCTCGTGACGCAGCAGGAGCGGGCTTTTCTGCTGCCCCGAGTCGCTGATGGGGGTCTGGTCACCTATAAGGGCTTGACGTTGGCCCCTCCGGTCAGTATGCTTTCCTATGGTCCTGATCTACCCTGTTTTGTTCATTTTGCTTTTTGGAGACACCGTTGAGAGTCTTATCAGGCATTCAGCCCTCAGGGCGACTGCATGTCGGCAACTACTTCGGAGCGATGCGACAGCACCTCGAGTTGCAGGCCGAGCATGAGGGCTTCTACTTTATCGCCGACTACCATGCCCTGACCAGCAATCCGTCGCCCGAGTCCCTGGCCCAGCATACTCTGGATGTCGCGATGGACTATATCGCGCTGGGGCTCGACACGGAGAAGACCGTCTTCTGGAAACAGTCTGACGTGCCGGAGGTCGTAGAACTGGCCTGGTTGTTGTCCTGTGTCACACCGTTGGGGCTCCTTCAGCGGTGCGTCAGCTATAAGGACAAGGTCGCTCAGGGGCTCACGCCCAATCATGGGCTCTTCGCCTACCCGGTGCTCCAGGCCGCTGACATCTTGATCTTCAAGTCGAATCTCGTACCCGTCGGGGCCGATCAGAAACAACACATCGAGGTGACTCGCGACATTGCCATGCGGTTCAACAACGCCTATGGGGAAGTCTTCGTGATCCCCGAGGAACACATCATCGAGTCGGTCGCCGTGGTACCCGGGACCGACGGGCGGAAGATGAGCAAGAGCTATGGCAATACCATCGAGATTTTCGAGCCCGAGAAGAGCGTCAAGAAGAAGATCATGAGAATCGTGACGGACTCGACCCCGGTGGAGGATCCCAAAGACCCGACCACGTGCAATGTCTTCGCCCTCTTGAAGCTGGTCGCCTCGCCCGAGGAACTGGCGGAATGGGACGCCCGATACCGTAATGGAGGCATGGGCTATGGGGAAGCCAAGAAGCGCCTGGCCGAACTGATGATCGACTACTTTCAGCCGTACCGCCAGAAGCGGGCTGAGCTTGAGAACAACATAGGTGATGTTCGCAAGATGTTGGAGAGCGGCGCGGCCCGAGCCAAAGGCGTCGCCGCGGAGACCCTAATAGAAGCCCGCAAAGCCGTCGGGCTGGGAGCCTGAACATGGATGAAGAGAAACTCGTCACCGTAGCACGATTCGAGAACTACATCGAAGCCGAACTGGCCAAGCAAGAACTGAACGACAACGGGATCAAGGCCGTCGTCATGGGCGAGAACGTCGGGAATGTCTACGCCGGCGCGCCTGTCGTGCAGGACATCGAGCTCCAGACGCTCGAACACGACGCCAAGAAGGCCCAGAAGATCCTGCGCGATCGCGATTGACAGGAGCATCCCCTGGCTGATTACCGCGTCAATCTAGAGATCTTCGCCGGGCCGCTGGATTTGCTGCTGTACCTGGTCCGCAAGGAAGAGGTGGATATCTACGATATCCCGCTGGCGAAGATCACCGACCAGTACCTGCACTATGTCGAGGTGCTCAAGCAGTTCGACATCGACCTGGCGGGGGATTTCCTGGTCATGGCCGCGACGCTAATGGAAATCAAGTCGGCGATGCTGCTGCCGAAGGCCAAGCCTGAGGAGATGACCGAAGACGAGGCCACCGACCCACGGGCCGAACTGATCCGCCAGCTCCTCGAATACAAGAAGTTCAAGGACGCCGCCAATCTTCTCGATGCGGCGGCCGCACAGCATCAGGAGCGCTACGGCCGACCGACCAGCCTCATCGACCGGCTGGAGCCCGATGCCGAGCCCGAGTTGGACATGGATCAGGTCAGCATCTGGGACCTGCTCGAAGCCTTCGACACCGTCTGCAAGGCCATCGGCAACACCACCTACACGGGTCACATCAAAGACGACACACCGATCGATCTGTACCAGATCGAGATTCTGCATCGCCTCCAGACCGAGGGCCCGATGACATTCGAACGCGTTTTCGAGTCACGGCCCAATCGGCTCGTCATGGTCGGACTGTTCCTGGCCATGCTCGAACTGATCCGCGACAAACTCATCTGGGCCGAGCAGAGCGAGAACGCCGCCAATCAGATCTACCTGCGGGCACTGACCGACGTGCCGGCCGAGGAAGCCGTGCAGCAAGCCATCATCTCCGTTTCCGAAGAGGAGCCGGAACCCCCGGAGGACAGCCAGATTCCGCAGGACGCCGAGCTGGCAATTCCGATCAAGGAAGTGCCCGCTAAGCAGCCACAGGCCGCCCGTCAACCGGACGAATCGGAGAGCGGGCAGACTGCGGAGCGGGCGGATGCGTCGCCCCAAGAAGAGGCCGTCTCCCCCGACGATGCGGACAGCGTTAGCGCGCCGGATGAGCCCTCCAACGACCCGCCAATCCCGATCCTCGAGCTTCCGCCCAAGAAGAAGCCGAGCGAGGCCGAGGCCAAGGAGCCCCAGGGCGGTGAAACCGGGCCCCCTGCGACGGCAACCGGTTTCACAATTGACAAATCCGAGCCCCTTCCTTAGAATACCCCCCAGTCTAAGGGGGACCGGCCGAGGTATGCCGAGCTACTTACAGGTGTGACCTCGGAGGCCGGAACCTCTCGATTTGCATCGCTGTATGGACGCGGTTGTGGGAGCACCCGCCGACCGAGCAGGTTCGGTGTGGCCCCAGAAACCATAGAATAATACAGGAAGGATAAGACCATGGCGGGCAACGCAATCGAACTGACGGACGCCACCTTTGACGAGATGGTACACAATTCGGAGGTCCCGGTTCTGGTGGACTTCTGGGCGCCGTGGTGCGGCCCATGCAAGATGATCGGCCCCATCATCGAAGAGCTCGCCAACGAGTACGCCGGCAAAGCCAAGGTCTGCAAGCTGAACACCGATGAGGCCCGCGACAGCGCCGTGGAGTTTGGCATCAGCGCCATTCCGACGATCATTCTGTTCAGTGGCGGACAGGTCCAGAAGAAGTGGGTCGGGCTGACGGGCAAGAAGGATCTGGCGGAGGCGATTGACGGCCTGCTATAGGCACGCGCAACGCTGGTCGGGCCGAATATGCAGGGCACAGCGTCCGCTCGCCGGGCTTGGTCTGCCCATGATACGAGCCATCGCTCTTCGGAGGAAACCATCGGCCGAATGTCGTATCGAATTGTAGGCAAACGAGAGCTTGGCCCGGATGTCTTCTGGGCGCGCGTCGAAGCACCGCTGATCGCCCAGGCCAGGCAGCCCGGCCAGTTCATCATCCTCAGCATCAACAACGACTACTCCGAGCGGATCCCGCTGACCATCGCGGGCGCCGATCCCTCCGATGGAACCATCGAACTGATCTGGCAGCGTGTCGGCAAAACGACCGCCGAGCTGGCCAATCTGAACGTGGGCGACGAGATCGCCAATGTCTCGGGGCCCCTCGGAACACCCACCCATATCGAGAACTTCGGAACGGTCGTGTGCGTTGGAGGCGGGATCGGAGCCGCCCCCCTGCTGCCGATCGCAACCGCACTGAAGAACGCGGGCAATACGGTCATCAGCATTCTTGGTTTCCGCTCGAAAGACCGGCTCATCCTCGAAGACGAATTCGCCAAGATCAGCGACGAGCTGATCGTAACCTCCGACGACGGTTCGTATGGCCGCAAGGCCCTCGTGACCGAACCGCTCAGCGAGGCCTGCGGACGCGATCCCAAGCCTGCCCACGCGTTCATTATCGGACCGACGATCATGATGAAGTTCTGCTGCGATGTGACGAAGCAGTTTGGTGTCCCAACCCAGGTCTCACTGAATACGATCATGATCGACGGGACGGGCATGTGCGGCGGGTGCCGCGTCGAGATCGACGGCAAACCCAAGTTCGTCTGCGTCGACGGCCCGGAATTCGATGGGCATCACGTCAACTTCGACTTGATGATCAAGCGAATGAACGCTTACAAAGACCAGGAGCGACAGGCGCGCGAGCAATACGAACAGCACCAATGCAAGATCGGCCTGAGCGAATAATCGCGACGACCACCCCACCAGGAAGCTTCCACTGTGACGGACCAAGAACGACGACAACTTCTCGATGAATTGCAGGCCAAGCTCGAGGCTGGTGACTTGAAGCCCAGGGACCGCTTCGAGATCCCGCCTCAGGAGATGCCGGAGCAGGACGCAGAGGCCCGCCGTCGCAACGTCAGCGAGGTCGCCCTCGGCTACACGGAAATGCAGGCTCGAATCGAAGCGATGCGATGCCTCCAGTGCAAGACCGCGCCGTGCGTGCAGGGCTGTCCGGTCCGCATTCGGATCAGGGACTTCGTCGCCGCCATCGCGGAAGGCGAATATGCTCAGGCCCTCGATATCATCAAGGAGAACTCCTTGCTGCCTGCCGTCTGCGGACGCGTTTGTCCCCAGGAGGTGCAGTGCCAGGAGACGTGCACGGTCGGGCTCAAGTTCAAGGACGTTTCAAAGGCGGTTTCCATCGGGCGGCTCGAGCGCTTCGTCGCCGATCTCGGTCGCGACAGCGCGTCGGTTCCGGCTGTCGCTCCGCCAACGGGCAAGAAGGTCGCCATCGTCGGTTCCGGTCCCGGAGGTATCGTCGCCGCGGCCGATACGCGAAGAGCTGGGCACGATGTCACGGTCTTCGAAGCCTTCCACAAACCCGGGGGCGTCATGGTCTATGGCATCCCCGAGTTCCGACTGCCCAAGGCCATTGTCGAGCAGGAGATCGAGACGCTGCGCAGGATGGGCGTGCAGATCGTGACCAACTTCATCGTGGGTCGCACGCGAACCATCGAGCAGCTTATGAAAGAGGACGGCTTCGATGCCGTCTACCTCGGCGTCGGCGCGGGCCTGCCCAGCTTCATGGGCATCGAAGGCGAGTCGCTTGTGGGTGTCTACAGCGCCAACGAGTACCTGACCCGAGCCAACCTGATGAAGGCCTATGAATTCGGCTCGGGCGCCGACACGCCCATCGCCGTGTCGAAACGCGTCGCCGTGGTCGGCGGGGGCAACGTCGCGATGGATGCGGCCCGTACGGCGGTCCGACTCGGTGCCGATAAGGTCTATCTGATCTACCGCCGCACCGAGAAGGAGATGCCCGCCCGGGTTGAGGAGGTCCATCACGCCAAGCAGGAAGGCATTGAATTCCGTCTGCTCCAGAGTCCCAAGCGAATCCTGGGAAGCGAGAGTGGCCACGCGACCGCCATCGAGTGCCTGCGATACGAACTGGGCGAGCCCGATGACTCGGGCCGACGACGCCCGGTGGCCATCGCGGGCTCGGAATTCCTGATCGACGTCGATACCGTTATCATCGCCATCGGCAACCAGGCCAACCCGCTGATCCGCCAAACGACGCCGGGCCTCGAATTCAACAAATGGGGCAACATCGTCGTCGACGAGACGGGCAAGACGTCCATGGAAGGTGTCTACGCCGGCGGGGACATCGTCCTCGGCGCCGCCACCGTCATCCTGGCCATGGGCCAGGGCCGCACCGCCGCCGCCGGAATCAACGCCTATCTCGCGAAGAAGTGACCGTCGCTCGTCTCCCGTGACCCGTGGCTCGAGATTGGCTCTGAATTGGGTTCGTTTCCGGGCCGAACCTTCATTCTTCGGCCCCAAGACCGCCGCCAGCAGTCTCTATTGAATTGCCAATTGTGCCATTCAACAGGGGAATCAGCGAAACCTTCTGCCCCGTCAGATGTCACTTTCCATTGCAATCTGCACACGCGACCAAGTACAATGGCGTTGTACTCGCTGAGACTGGAACGCATCGTGCGACGGAGAGCGGCCCGCGTTCGCTTATTACATGTTCCGTGACCCGCGGTCTGGGAGAGAGCGGCCGCGATATCCTTCTGCCTGGGTCGCCGACAACCGTGACAAGAAAATCGCGGAGATACAGAGATGGCATGTGAGACATGTGACAAACCGGCGAGGCGCACGTTCGAAAGATGGCGAAGTAGGTTCCTGACCGCTGCGGTGGCGTGCGCCTGGCATTCTGAGTGTGAGCTTCGGCCTGTCGTACATGGCCCGGGATATCACAATCCCCGATATCTTCGCTTACGCATGGGTCATGCTTGCCCTCGCTTCTATTGCATCGTTCTTCACAATGCTTGTATGTGCGGCTCTATGTCGCGGAGACAGATGGTCTCTCCGCCAGGTGGCTGTCGCGCTGGGCAGCATATCTGTCATGGTATCAATGTACATCTATTGCCCTTGGTTCATCGCTGACACCGAAGAGGGCAGAATCGCCTATGCTCCGATTTGGTCGCCACCGATCCCAAGAATCGATATGCTCGACGGGGTATTGTTGGACATAGGTCGGCTGTTGGATCAGTACATGTTGGTCGTCATCGCGGGCAGTCTTCTGAGCGTGTTGTTCATGAGAAAAGAGCGGTCGCTAGTGAGCGGAGAAGAGACGCCTTCTCAGCAAGTGACTCTAACACAGAAGTCGACGTGAGTAGCGGGCTTGGAGCAGGAGGAAGTGTGTTTGGCGTTGAAGTGATCAAGCGGCGGACGGAGCAGGTGTTGGTTGTTGGGCGGCCGATTTGGCTGCGGCTGGTCGGGGCGATACTGGCGGCTCTGTCACTGGGCATGATCGTCATGATGGGGACGATGCTGTCCGAATTCCCGACCAAGACCGTACTGTTGCTGGGAGGCCCTGCTCTCCTGGGCCTGCATATCGCACTGTCACACGCCTCGGTCACATTCCAGGCCTCCTCGCGCATGTGCACGGTGCGGCAAAGCGTCTTCGGATTCCTGCCGTGGCAACGAGCTCTCGAGTTCTCCGACGTGAGGATCCGGCGCCAGTCGAACTGGGGAAGCGAGACGGCCTGGCTGTACCGGATCAGCTTTACGCCCCAAGATCCCCGCGAGCGGCCGATCCGACTCGGCCACATGACCCGTCTAACGCGATGTGAAGCGCTCGCCCAGACAATCGCCCAATTCGCCGGCACCGTCGCACTGGATCGCAAGGGCCAGACGCTGTCTGAGTCTCAACCGGCGTCCCCTCAAACTTAGGGGACGCACTGAACGCCTGATGGCGTCACTACAAACACAGGCCGATCGGTGTTTCGAGTTTCCGTGTCTTGCCGAGATGTGAGGGACCATGAAGATAATATATGACAGCGTCAGTTCCGAGTATGTCTACCCGTTGACGAAGGCGGACGTGGCCAGAGTCAGGGACCATGTCCCTCCGGAAATCTGGGAGGTCATTCAATGCGTCCGATTTGGGTCCAGCGGGTACAGCACTCACACGGGACGAATGCGCAGACACGGTGGCAGCTATCGCATCAGGGTGAACTTCTGCCTCAAGAAAATGAATGGACAGTTACAGAGTCCTCTTGCATGCGAAAGGAGGAACTTCGTCGAAAACGTAAAGAGGTATGGTGGTGAACCTGATCTGGGTACGAGGATCATCACTTGGGATTTTGAGAGTGCAAGGCGATATGCCATGTACGTGCTCCTGCATGAAGTAGGTCATGTGGTCTATGCGGAGAGCGCCCTCCCGGGCAGTACGTCGCGTCGTCAGACTTCCCAAGAAGAAGACTGGTGCGATAGCTACAGCGCGCGACTGTTGCGAGAGATCATGGCTTCGTAGTTGTTCTCAGCCTCACCAGCAACCACAGGAAAAGGGACTGTCTCTCCATGGTATCAGAAGGTATGGTATGGGAGTGGGTTCAACGTTTGATTGGTACGGGGTCTGGGATATGGCGCAAAGGATTGATCGACGGGCGATAATCAAGAGTGGGCTCGTGGGGACGGGGTTGCTCGGGTTGGGGGCGACGGGGTCGTGCGCGGATTCGAGTGGTGAGCGGGAGACGCCTGTGGCCGACACGGCGGACGTAGCGGTGTGTGGGGCCGGGCCGGCGGGAGTCGCGGCGGCGCTGGCGGCGGCGAGACTCGGCGCGAAGGTCCGGCTGATTGAGAGTGCCGGCTGCCTGGGGGGCGTTTGGACGGCGGGACT